>JBBQJE010000052.1:0-16034 GCA_038325635.1 Bacteroidales bacterium | reverse complement strand
TCGGCTGTGGTACTTTACTACGTATCACAAAAATTTCAGGTTTTTGAAGATGCTAGAATAGATGATGTTGAAGCCCTACTTCCTGCATCCAATTGCGCAAGCTGCGGATTTGCGGGATGCAGGGCATTTGCTGAGGCCTGTGTTGCTTCTGAAAACCTTGCTAAGCTAAGTTGTCCGGTCGGAGGAGTTGAAACCATGGTTGCAGTGGCTCATTACCTCGGACTTGATGCCGTTCATGTCTCTCCTCGAACAGCAGTTTTACGCTGCAACGGAACCTGTGAGTTTCGTCCTAAAACAAGCAAATATGAAGGAGTTCGTACTTGTGCTGCAGAATCCTCACTCTACGGTGGCGAAACCGATTGCCATTATGGATGTCTGGGATTTGGAGATTGTGTTCCAGTATGTCTGTTCGATGCCATTCACATGAATCCAATTACCAATCTACCGGAAGTCGATGATCTAAAATGCAATGGCTGTGGCGCATGCGTGGAAGCTTGTCCGAAAATATTGCTTGAATTGAGGAAGCAAATGCCTAAACACCGCAAAATCTTTGTCGCCTGTCGCAGTAACGATAAAGATCCTGCTGCCTCAAATGCGTGTAAAGTTGCCTGTACCGGCTGTAGAGAATGCTTTCTGGTATGTACCTTTGGTGCCATAGAAATGAGTGAAAATTTAGCATTTATCGATTCAAATAAATGTACACTTTGCCGTAAATGTGTTTCCGTTTGTCCTTCAAATTCAATACTGGAAATGAATTTCCCGGTACGAAAACCAAAGAATGAAATTGCAGAGGTGTAACAATAAAGATATTCTACCGGATGCTCACATAAGGACAATGCTTCATGGTCGCCCGGTAATTGATTGAAAAAAATTTATCAAAAATCAAATAACTAATTACTAGATAGTTAATATAATTTTCGTCTCCTAATGATAAAAACATTCAAATTTGGAGGAATCCATCCAAAAGCAGAAAAGCTCACTGCCGGGATCGCAATTCAAGTTCTTCCGCTGCCAAAAAAAGTCATCCTGCCGGTGGTTCAACATATTGGGGCACCAGCTTCGCTAATCGTGGAGAAAGGTGATGTGGTAAAAACGGGAGCAGTCATTGCCCGCATTGTAGGTTCCATTTCTTCAAATATCCATGCCTCCGTATCAGGAAGAGTCACCTTAATTGAAGAGACATTGGATGCTTCCGGTTACAAAACAAAATCCATAGAAATAACGACAGAAGGCGACGTATGGGAAGATTCGATCACGTCACAACGATCTTCTCCACCCTCCTTTGAAAACTATTCGCCGGAAGAAATTCTCCAAAGAATTCGGGAGGCCGGGGTTGTTGGGATGGGTGGTGCTGCTTTCCCAACACATGTTAAACTGGAAATTCCTTCGAAAAAAAATATCGATACGCTCTTAATTAATGGTGTAGAATGCGAGCCTTATCTCACTGCAGACCACCGTCTTATGCTCGAAAAAGGAGAAGAGATCATGACAGGTATCGAGCTGATGATGAAGGTTCTCAGTGTAAATCGGGCAATTATCGGAATAGAAATCAACAAGCCGGATGCAATACTACACTTGCATCAATTGGCCAAGAATCATGCCGGCATTGAAGTCGAACCGTTACAAATGAAGTATCCGCAAGGGAGCGAAAAACAACTAATTCAAGCTCTAACCGGTCGGGAAGTTGCCTCGGGTGCGCTGCCATCTTCGGTAGGCGTCATGGTGAATAATGTAGCCACAACTTATGCTGTCTACGAAGCCATTGTTAAAAATAAGCCCCTTATTGAAAGAGTCGTTACGGTAACCGGGAAATCGGTGAAATCGCCCGGCAATTTTCTGGTACGCATAGGAACTCCTGTCAGGGATCTTATTGAAGCTGCAGGCGGATTGCCTGAGGATACAGGCAAAGTGGTAGTAGGAGGTCCGATGATGGGAAAAGCAATCGGTAACCTGGATATTCCGGTTACCAAAGGAATGTCGGGAATTGTATTAATTCCACTGGAAGAAACGAAGCGACAAGTTGATCAACCCTGCATTCGTTGCGGAAAATGCGTCGAAGGCTGTCCGATGAATCTGGAACCGTATCTAATGATGTCGTTGGTAATCAAAGGAATGTGGGATCAAGCTGAATCAAATCATGTGACCGACTGCATGGAATGCGGTTCCTGTGCTTTTACTTGTCCATCTGCCAGACCGATATTGGATTATATCCGAACCGGTAAAATGAAAGTGAATAAGATCAGGAGAGCCCGCCAAGTTACGCCACCAACCAAAAACCAATCTAACAACTTATAGATGACAATGAACCATCTGTTAACTATTTCTCCCTCTCCACATGCTAAAGGCGAGGAAACCATTCCTAAAATTATGAGAACAGTGATCGTGGCCATGGTGCCGGCAATGATCATGTCGTTTATATTTTTTGGGCTTGACAGTGTGAAAATCATGTTGGTAGCGATAATCTCCTGTCTTCTTTTTGAATATTCCATTCAAAAATATCTCTTAAAAGTACCAACTACTATCCGTGACGGCTCTGCGGTGATCACTGCAATTTTGTTAGCCTTTAACGTGCCATCCGGGTTGCCAATTTGGCTTGTGGTGCTTGGTTCACTTATGGCCATTGGCGTGGCAAAACTTTCCTTTGGTGGACTTGGGCAAAATCCCTTCAATCCGGCCTTGGTGGGTCGGGTGTTTCTGCTAATCTCCTTTCCTGTCCAAATGACCACCTGGACGGCAAACATAACGGCAACTGATTCCTTTACCGGAGCCACTCCTCTAGGAATTTTAAAGGAAGGAATACGCAGCGGAAAATCGTTGGCACAGCTTACCTCTGACACCCAGATCCCCGGCTATTTTGATATGTTTTGGGGCGACATGAGTGGTTCGCTGGGAGAGATTTCAGCCATTGCTATAATTCTTGGAGGCATCTACCTGCTTTGGAAAAAAGTCATTACCTGGCACATTCCAGTAGCAGTTTTGGGTTCCATCTTCCTTTTTGAAGGAATTCTTTGGATGATAGCGCCCGACCGATTTATGGATCCCATATTTCATCTGATAACCGGAGGCGTTATGCTTGGTGCATTCTTTATGGCCACCGACCTCACCACGTCACCCATGTCTGCACCTGGAAAGCTGATTTTTGGAGTTGGCATTGGGATTATAACGATGTGTATTCGTAATTTTGGTGCATATCCTGAGGGAATCTCCTTCGCCATTCTTATCATGAATGGCTTTACTCCGCTCATTAATGCGAAGATCAAACTTAAACGATTCGGAGGAAAGTAATCATGGCACAACCCGTATCCAATTTTAAAAATATGTTCCTGTCTCTTTTGGGCGTAACCTTTTTTGCAGCTGCCATTTTAGGAGTTGTCAATGAAGCCACCAAAGCAGCCATTGCAAAGGCGGATTTAGAACAACAAAATAGTGCAATTGCTACCATCCTACCACCTTTTGCCTTTCTGGGCGAAAGCTATAAAGTACTACCAATTGGCGAAAATGATTCGCTCCAGTTCTTTCCTGCCTATAGTAAAGACAGCACACTCCTTGGTACTGCAGTAAAAAGTTATTCCAGAAAGGGATTCTCCGGATTAATCTCCGTGATGGTAGGACTCACTCCCCAAGGAAATATCAGTGGATTTAAGATTTTAGATCACAAAGAAACGCCCGGATTAGGCTCCAGAATGGCTGTTTGGTTTTCTAACCAGAGCAAACCAAAACAGTACGTGATCGATGCCAATCCCGAGAAGACTAAATTTATGGTAGCAAAAGATGGCGGGGCTTTCGATGCAATAACCGCTGCAACAATCTCTTCAAGAGCTTTCCTTGAATCAATTAGAAGGGCTTATGCTACATGGAAAGTAGATGACGCATCTAAAAAATCAGAACTCAATTCCGCGAATGCGGAACTCACAAAAAAAGGAGGTGCCAAATGACCCGAATGCAAACATTTTTGAATGGGTTGATGAATGAAAACCCAATATTCGTGATCATGCTTGGGATGTGCCCAACATTGGGAGTATCGTCGAATGCTACGAATGGCATCGGTATGGGATTGGCGACCACATTTGTACTGGTAATGTCAAATCTGATCGTTTCTCTGGTTGCCGGATATATCCCTGATAAGGTACGTATTCCAAGTTATGTGGTGATTATTGCCACATTCGTTACGGTCGTCCAATTAACCATGCAAGCCTGGCTTCCAGCACTCTATGCCTCACTGGGATTGTTCATTCCGCTGATTGTTGTCAATTGTATCGTACTAGGAAGAGCAGAAGCGTTTGCCTGCAAGAATGGAGCTGTGCTCTCGATTCTGGACGGCTTGGGAATGGGATTCGGCTTCACCTTCGCCTTGACCTTGCTGGGATCTATCCGTGAATTGCTGGGAACAGGAAAAATTTTTGGTATCGCACTCTATCCCGAAAATTATGGAAGCCTGTTATTCGTCCTTGCTCCAGGAGCCTTCATCGCTTTAGGGTACCTGATCGCCATCATCAATAGAATCAAAAAAGCCAAATAACCATGCAATACCTTATAATCGTTATTTCTGCCATCTTTGTGAATAACATTGTTTTGGCACAATTCCTCGGAATTTGCCCATTCCTGGGAGTTTCAAAAAACAGTACAACCGCTATTGGAATGGCAGCAGCAGTAGCCTTTGTGATGACACTTTCTACGATAGTGACTTACCTTGTTCAATATTACATCCTTGACCCATTGCATGTTAGTTATCTGCAGACCATCTCATTCATATTAATCATTGCAGCACTGGTTCAATTGGTGGAGATCATTTTGAAAAAAGTTAGTCCGGCATTGTACCAGGCTTTAGGTGTCTATCTTCCCCTAATAACGACCAACTGTACTATTCTGGGGGTGGCCATTTTGACCATTACGAAGCAGTTTAACCTGATACAAGGAGTCGTCTTTGCCATTTCGACAGCGTGCGGATTTGGCCTGGCTCTACTTATTTTCGCTAATATCCGCGAACAAATGGAGCTAATGAATATCCCCGAAGGTTTAAAAGGCACCCCGATAGCACTTATTACTGCGGGGATATTGGCCATGGCATTTATGGGATTCTCGGGGATGGTCTGAAGAATTTTCGATTTACTTTTCTTCGAGATAGTGTGTATTCTTTTCATGGAACAGCCTCTGTATTTTCCAATGCAGCAAACAGCTTTTCCGATATGGTAAACGAACAAAAGAAAACAGTCGACTGAATTTAATTTTTCGCCGTATGCTTAGAATAATTTCGATTTTTTTGACTATGTTTTCATTTTTTCTTTCGGGGAAAGAGACCAAAAAAATTACTGTAACATCTCTTTATCCACCGTACAAAGAGGTTTTTTATGCGCTTAAATCAGATCCTTCTGTCAAACATGGGGAATATTTATTAATATCTGAAGGGAAAATTCTGATCCAGGGATACTATAAAACGGGAAAAAAAGATAGTCTCTGGACAGAATTCACTATTGAAGGTAAAACCCGGTACAAAGGGTGTTATAAGCAGGATGTAAGGGTTGGTATCTGGGAATACTACAACAATAAAGAGGAGTTGGAACAGAAAATAGATTTTACAGACAACAGTATGTTACTCTACCGGACTCAATATGCAAATCACCCGTTCAGAATAATTTTCGGCTCAGATACGATCTCCACCGTATTAGACAGACCACCGCTCTTCCTTGGTGGAGAAACCAGAATAAAGGAAATAATCAATAGCGAAATTGAGCCTCCATTGCATAAGTCAAACGATAAAACGATTGGTACAGTGTATGTAGAATTCACGATTGACAGTACCGGAAAATCCGCAAATCACCATATATTAAAGGGTCTCGGGCCAGGTTGTAACATAGAAGCATTAAGAGTTATCAAATTAATTCCTGACGAATGGTTCCCAGGAGTATATCAGGGAAAGTTTGTGACAGTAAACTATATGATTCCGGTATTTTTTAATAAAACAATGTTTACGAATAATTCTAATCTTCGATAGAAAAAAACCAATACATTTAAAATTAAAATTATGACAGACAACACTTTAATTACCACAAGCACCAACTTAGAAGGCTATCGGATTATCAAACAGCTTGGTTTGGTAAGAGGAATCACCGTACGTTCCAGAAATATTTTTGGTTCATTCGCAGGTAGTCTCATGACCATTTTCGGCGGCAGAAATGTCATTTACACTGAATTGTGCGAAAAAGCGCGCGAAGAAGCGCTAGAGTTAATGATTGATCATGGAAAAGCACTCGGAGCTAATGCTATCATTAACATGAGATACGATGCCAACGATGTGATGACTGGCCTGACTGAAGTATTGGCCTACGGAACAGCGGTGGTGGTAGAGAAAATTTAAACGCAAACCATGAAAATAGTGAGATAAGATTACAAATTTATTGCTTTTGTGATCTTATCTCTCCTTGCCGGAATGCTGATTACCTGGATTGACACATTGTCACATTGCCGAATCATCGAATCATCGAATTGTCAAATCGTCACTTTTCGTTACCTTTGCCGAAAAGCAAGTTGATATGTTAAAATCGATGACCGGTTACGGCAAAGCCGAATGTGAACTCTCTCATAAAAAAGTTACCATAGAGATTAAATCGCTGAATAGCAAGCAAATGGATCTAAATACCCGAATTTCAATGCTTTTTCGCGAAAAAGACTTGGAGATTCGCAGAGAGCTTTCGGATAAGCTGGTTCGTGGCAAAGTAGATTTCATTCTTTATACGGAATCGCTCGGCGATGACTCTGCCACTAAAATAAATGCCGGCATCGTAAAAAATTATTACAGACAGATGGAGCAAATCTCTGCGGATCTAAATATCCCTCTTAATAATAGTATCCTTCAGACGATTCTTACCCTTCCGGAAGTCGTTAAAAATGAACGCGAAGAACTGGATGATCAAGAGTGGCAATCAATCCTCCGAAAAATTGCTGAGGCAATTCATTCACTGGATGTATTCCGTATTCAGGAAGGAGCTATCCTGAAACAGGATCTGTTATCTAATATTCAGTCTATCACATCCTTACTGACTGCAGTGGATCAATACGAGGAGGAAAGAGTTACACGTATCAAGGAGAAAATCTACGAAGGACTAAAAGATATTTCCATTGAGCAAGTAAACGAAAACAGACTGGAACAAGAGATGATATTCTATTTGGAAAAATTGGATGTCAACGAAGAAAAGGTCAGATTACTCAACCATTGCAACTACTTTCTTGAGACGCTTGAATTAAAAGAGCCCGTTGGCAAGAAGCTTGGCTTTATTGCACAGGAAATCGGCAGAGAAGTAAATACTTTGGGATCAAAAGCCAATCACACAGAAATGCAAAAATTGGTGATTCAAATGAAAGATTCGCTGGAAAGAATCAAAGAACAATTACTCAACGTTTTATAATAGACCTAGATAGTAATGGAGGAAGGGAAGGTCATTATTTTTTCAGCACCGTCTGGTGCAGGTAAAACCACAATGGTCAGACACCTGCTCTCGAAAGATCATAGCTTTGCCTTTTCTGTCTCGGCTACAAGTCGCAAACCAAGGTGCAACGAGGTGAATGGCGTGGATTATTTTTTCCTGACCGCTGAAGAATTCAAAGCAAAAATTGCCAATAACGAATTTCTGGAATGGCAGGAGGTTTACCCGGATAATTTTTACGGTTCGCTAAAAAGTGAAGTGGAGAAAATTCTAAGCAGCGGTAAAAATATACTTTTCGATGTTGACGTTGTTGGGGGCAGCAACATTAAGAAGCACTTTGGTCACCGCGCTCTTGCCTTATTCATCCAACCACCCTCTATCATTGAATTAGAAAAACGACTGATTGCCCGCTCCACTGACGACAAGGAAGTGATCCGTAAAAGAATCGAGAAAGCCGAAAGAGAATTGGCTTATGCGCCTCTTTTTGATGTAATTATCATCAATGACACACTGCAACACGCCCTTCAGGAAGCAGAAGAAAGAGTTGCTACCTTCCTCCTTTAGCCTTTATCCTTTTCCCTTTATCCTTTTGACTTTATCCTTTATCCTTTATCCTTCTTCAGCATGTTCATCGCCATCTACTCCGGATCATTTAACCCAATCCACAACGGCCATATTGCCATTGCAGAAGCGGCCTTGTCCGAAGGATCAGATGAAGTTTGGATGGTGGTCTCTCCTCAAAATCCGCACAAAAACGACGATGAATTATGGCCATTTGAGATACGGTATAAATTGGTAGAAAAATGCTTTGAAAATAAGCCAAACATTAAAGTCAGTGACTGCGAAAATAATTTGCCGCGTCCTTCCTACACAATCCACACCTTGCAATATCTTCAGAAATTATACCCGCAACACAAGTTCCGCCTTTTGATAGGAGGAGATAATCTGCTCAATTTTCATCTTTGGAAAGAGTACGAACAAATCCTTGATTCGTTCGGTCTGATCGTGTATCCGCGATCCTCAAAACAAGTTGATAATTTTAGCAATCACCCAAAAATTCAACGAATAGAGGCTCGGCTTCTTGATATTAGTTCCTCAGATATAAGGAAAAAGCTAGCTAACAACCAACCAATTCATGGCTTGGTTCCAGTAGAGGTTGAGAAATATATCTATCAATATTTAAAATCAGATCCTACAAAATCAGATTTTTAATGTAAATTGAATGCGAAAAAAGAATCATCAGAAAGCATAAATTGGTTACATTTCGTCGATGAATATCTCCCCCGAACAATATGCAGATGTCATTTTGCCACTTCCGCTGGAGGGTTGCTTTACTTACCTCATCCCGGAAGAATTAGAAGGTATGATCCTTCCGGGGATGCGGGTTGTTGTTCAGTTTGGCCCTAAAAAATTTTATTCAGCGATCGTTCGTTCTCTTCATTCAACAAAACCTGAAAATTTTTCATCCAAATTGATTGAGTCGGTTCTCGATGATAAACCGATTCTTTTTGAAAGCTGTTTCTTATTATGGGAATGGATATCAACCTATTACCATTGCTCCTTGGGCGAAGTATTAAAGGCAGCCTTGCCTTCCGGACTTAAACTTGAGAGTGAAACCAGGGTCTCAATGTGCGATGATATAGACAAAGCAGAACGCACGAATTTGTCTCCCAAGGAAAATCTTTTGATAGAAATCATTCGTGATAATAAAGGAATATCTGTCTCCGAGCTTACTACTACCGTTTTAAAAAAAGGAACACTTCTTGTCTTGAAGGAACTCCTAAAAAAAGAAATGATCCATATCGAGGAAGAGATAAGAGAAAGTTATAAACCAAGAACAGAAACGATTGTAACACTTGGCTCCGCAATAGTTTCGGAAGAGAAATTGCTTCGAACGCTCGATTTATTGACTAAAATTCCGAAACAGAAGGAGATGCTGCAAATCTTCCTTCAGGAAAACGAAGACTTCCTAAATCTGAAAGCAAAAGCCTATCCCAAAAGGGCTTTGCTCATGAAAAGTGGTGCAAGCCTATCAGTTTTTAACGGATTGATTAAGAAAGAAATTATTGCCGTTTACGAACAGGCAATTGATCGTCTTGGGTCGGGCGAAGATGCTACCAGAGCAATCTATCCTTTGTACCCTGCGCAACAAACTGCATTAGAACAAATAGAAGATTCATTCACGAAGAAGACGGTGACATTATTGCACGGGGTTACATCGAGTGGAAAGACTGAAATTTATGTGCATTTGATCGAAAAATGTCTAAAAGAAGGAAAGCAAGTTCTTTATATGCTGCCTGAAATAGGACTTACAACACAGATGATCAATCGGTTGCTAGAAGTCTTTGGCAAACAGGTTGGAGTCTATCATTCCAAGTTCAGCGATTCAGAACGCGTGGAAATATGGAATAAAGTACTGAATTTCGAACCCGGAAGCAAAGATCAATCGCATCAACTGGTGATAGGAACCCGCTCCTCGATCTTTCTTCCTTTTTCTGCCTTGGGTCTGATAATAGTGGACGAAGAACACGAAAACAGCTACAAACAGTTCGATCCGGCACCCCGATACCACGCTCGCGACAGTGCTATTGTACTGGGCAACATGCTGAAGATTCCAATTTTACTGGGCACCGCTACTCCGGCCGTTGAATCTTACTTCAATGCAAAATCCGGCAGATACGGATTAGTTGAATTGACCGAAAGATACCAACAAATAGACCTTCCGGAAATTGTCACAGCCGACCTCAAAAGAGCCTATCAGCGAAAAGCCATGAGATCGCACCTTACTCCTGAACTATTTGAAGAGATCACTTCTGCGCTGGAAAAAAAGGAACAAGTCATTCTTTTTCAAAACAGAAGAGGCTTCTCTCCTTTTATAGAATGTAAAAGCTGCGGCTGGATTCCAAAATGCACCCATTGCGACGTTAGCCTCACATACCACAAAAACACCAGAAGGTTGGTGTGTCACTACTGCGGATATTCCATACAGTATCCCTCTGTTTGCGGAAGTTGTCAGTCGGCAGATATCACAAACAAAGGTTTCGGCACCGAGAAAGTGGAAGAAGAACTTTCTGAGCTATTCCCAAATGCGGCCATTGAGCGACTCGATTTAGATTCAACACGGTCGAAAAAAGCGTTCCAAAATATTCTGTCACGATTTGATCGCGGAGATACTGACATATTGGTAGGCACGCAGATGATTACAAAAGGACTTGATTTTGAACACGTGCGGGTGGTTGGCATTTTGAATGCGGATAATCTGCTCAATTTTCCTGATTTCAGGTCGCACGAAAGGAGTTACCAGCTTATGGCACAAGTTAGTGGACGCGCCGGAAGAAGGCACAAACAAGGCAAAGTAATAATCCAAACCTTTCAACCCGAACATTTCATCATTCAGAAAGTAGTTGCCAATGATTATGAGGGTATGTATAAACAACAAATTGCTGAACGCAAAGATTTTAAATACCCTCCATTTTACCGGATGATTCGTATTACCTTGAAACATCGAGATCTGGCTGAATTAGACCGAATCGCCTTGGAAAGTGCCATTGCATTGCGATCTCGCTTTGGAAACAGAGTACTTGGTCCTGAATATCCTGCCGTAGGAAGAATAAAATTGATGTACATGAAGCAGATGTGGCTAAAGCTTGAGCGGGAAATATCAATCACATCAGCTAAGCGACAGATGCAACAGATGTTGGAGAGTGTAAAGACGAGAGACAAAAATAAAACGGTTCAGATCGTTATCGATGTGGATCCGATGTAGTTGATATCTTTTCTACTGAATGACCAATCAATTTTTTCAACTCTCCACTCTCGTTGCGACTAAAATACTAACTTTGAAGCCGACTTAAAAAATTATTCATGGGAAAAGTTATCGCGATCGCAAACCAAAAAGGTGGTGTAGGTAAGACAACTACCGCCATCAATCTGGCTGCGAGTTTGGCAGTTTTAGAATATAAAGTACTTCTTATAGATGCTGATCCTCAAGCAAATGCAACTTCCGGCGTTGGCTTTGACGTTCGCAATGTCAAGACCAGCATCTACGAATGTGTGGTTGATGATGTTGATCCAAAGAGTATTATATTAAATACCAACACCCCAGGATTTGATTTAATCCCCTCTCATATCGATTTAGTGGGAGCAGAAATCGAAATGCTGAACATGCCTAATCGCGAGAAGGTTCTGAAATCTGTGATTGAAAAGATTAAGAATGAGTACGATTTCATTTTTATTGATTGCTCTCCTTCCCTTGGATTGATAACGGTCAATGCCTTAACAGCCTCTGATTCAGTTATTATACCAGTTCAGTGCGAATATTTTGCACTTGAAGGACTTGGTAAGCTACTCAATACCATCAAGATCATTCAAAGCAGGTTAAATCCTGACTTGCAGATTGAAGGATTTGTGCTTACAATGTTCGATTCGCGGGTAAATCTATATAACCAGGTTCACGACGAGGTAAAAAAACATTTTCAGGATATGGTTTTTGAAAGTATTATCACAAGAAATATTCGTCTTGCGGAAGCCCCAGGCTATGGTCTTCCGGTAGTGTCGTACGACGTTGGCTCTAAAGGGGCTCAAAGTTACCTGAATCTTGCCCGCGAGTTGTTACAGAAAAACAAGATGACTAAAATGGATCATAAAGAGATTGTTTGACAATTAAAGAATTTGAAAGAACTATGCAAAAACGCAATGCACTCGGCAGAGGTTTAGGTGCTCTGATTGATGATTCAAATATGGTTCGGGAACAAACTCCTGTATCAAATGAAGTTCTGATTACAGATATTGTAGCCAATCCCTTTCAGCCGCGCGTTCATTTTGACGAGGAAGCCCTGAACGAACTGGCAGCTTCTATCAAAGAACTGGGGATTATCCAACCCATTACCCTCCGTAAATTAGGCGAAAACAGGTTCCAAATCATTGCCGGAGAAAGAAGATTCAGAGCATCAAAAATAGCGGGACTAAGTAAAATCCCTGCGTTTGTGAGAGAAGCCGGAGATGAGGCGATGCTTGAACTCGCTTTGGTCGAAAATATTCAACGAGAAGACCTCGATGCTATTGAGGTGGCATTGAGCTATCAAAGGCTGATGGAAGAGTGCAAACTTACGCAGGAAAGTCTAAGCGACAGGGTCGGAAAAAAACGATCCACCATCTCCAACTACCTTCGGCTTTTAAGATTGCCGGCGGTCATCCAGAAAGCGATCAGAGAGCAAGAAGTAACCATGGGTCATGCGCGCGCACTCATAAATATTCCTGATTCTGAAACGCAGGTGATGGTTTACCGTCAGGTTGTTAAATATGATTTTTCGGTCCGTAAAACCGAAGATATTGTACGCAAACTAAGTTCCGGCGAACAGGATGCTCAACCTGTAGCAACTAAGACTGCAGCAATGCCTGCTGAGTTCAATGATCTGAAAAAGCATCTTGGGAAATACTTTAACAGCAACATCGGACTAAAAATTAACGATCAATTTAAAGGAAAGATTGAGATTCCATTCAATGGTTCTAAAGATTTGGAACGAATCATTGGTATATTCGATCGACTAGATTCATAATCAATTATTTAAGCTGATTTTAACTGTCTTGAAAGGATTTTTTATCGCCATTCTCCTGTCTCTTTTATGCTTTAATTTGGAAGCACAGGAAATTAATGTCCCAAAAGACAGCCTAAAAATTTCTATTTCAAAACAAAAAAAGGTACTTTCGCCAAAGAAAGCGTCCATTTATGCCGCATTGTTTCCTGGATTAGGTCAGGTTTACAACGGGAAATACTGGAAACTGCCGATTGTTTACGGTGGATATGCAGGATTAATTTACGTGTTGGGTTGGAATAATAATAACTACAACGACTATTTTGATGCCTACAAAACCATGTCGAAATATACGACAGTAGAACAAATGAGTAAAACAGATAAAGATTATCTGAATAGCTTGTTTAAAATTCCATATTGGAATTTAAATATAAATCCTACTCGTTTCGAGACTTTTAAGACACAACTTAAAAGTGGCAAGGACTTTTATAGGCGAAGCAGGGATATGAGTGTCATTATGATTGCAGCTTTGCATGTTTTAAGTATCATAGATGCAAGCGTAGACGCCAACCTGTCCGATTTCGAGATCAATGATGATCTGAGTATGCATGTAGAACCCATGCCGATGAACTTTAGAAATGGCCCTCAAGTGATAGGGATTAATGTGGCTTTCAATTTTTAATTTAAAGGATTACCATGAGAATAAAATTCAACATTCTAATTCTTAGCTTATTTGCGATCGCCGCAAATACTTTTTCGCAGGTACAGGTAAAACCAATCACTGCGGAAGAAGAGCAAAAAATATGGAGCACTGATTCTGTCGGGAATAAAATGGCCGACAAGTTGGTAAACGAAAGTTTGAACCTCCTTGTATCCGATAAACTGGATTCATTAGTGAATACTTGGTACATTAAAAATGCTTTCGTATATACTAATGATGAGCTTGACTTATTACCCGAAGAAATAAAAACCTACCTCCCCGATTCTGTTTATGTTAGTCGTCTCCAAGCAATTGACTCCTTCCTGCCTCTTCCGTATAATGAAACGGTTCGAAATCTTATTGGACTGTACACCATACGCAAACGAGCACTAACCTCCTACATTTATGGTCTTTCCAATTACTACTTTCCAATTTTCGAAGAAGCACTTGAAAGATACCAGTTGCCTCACGAACTTAAATATTTACCTATTATTGAATCGGCACTAAACCCAAAAGCATTATCCAGAGCAGGAGCCTCCGGATTGTGGCAATTCATGATCGGAACCGGAAAATTATACGGACTTGAAATCAACTCCTACATTGATGAAAGAAACGACCCTATCAAATCTTCTGATGCAGCAGCCCGATATCTTCGTGATTTATACGCCATTTACGGCGACTGGCATGTCGTGATTGCCGCCTATAATTGCGGCCCGGGAAATATCAACAAGGCAGTAAGGCGAAGTGGCGGCAAACAAAGTTACTGGGATATCTATTATTCCTTACCCAGAGAAACCCGTGGCTATATCCCGGTTTTCATTGCAGCAACTTATATGATGAATTACGGTGATGCTCACCTATTAAAAGCTGCTCAACCAAAATTTAAAACTGTCACGGATACGATAGAAGTTCACAACTATTTAAATTTCGAACAGTTAGCTGCTGTCATGAATATTTCGGTTGAAGATCTCAGACAACTAAATCCGCAGTACAGACGAGATATAATTCCGGCCAGACCAGAAAAACCATACATCCTAAAGTTGCCGGCAGAGGCGG
The DNA here is from genome assembly GCA_038325635.1 of Bacteroidales bacterium. GTDB lineage: Bacteria > Bacteroidota > Bacteroidia > Bacteroidales > Prolixibacteraceae > CAINVV01. Next base: position 1,323 of record JBBQJE010000052.1, on the reverse strand, counting down.
TTTCAGCATTCATAGACAATGAAAAACAGATATTTGCCTACGAACGCGACAAATATTTCCCGAATAATATGCTAGTACCTCTTAAAGGTCGCTATAAAGGCATTAAAGGAGCTGCCGCAGAAGGAATCAAGGAGATTGCACATATTGTTAAGTCGGGCGATAATTTAGGCTCAATTGCAAGTAAATACAGGGTAACCGTAACCGACATACGAGAGTGGAATGATATCCGAAAAAATAGCATACGTGTTGGACAGCGAATTACGCTTTACGTACCCGGGAAGTCGTTGAAGAACAAAGAAGCGATTCTTGAAAAACCAAAAGCAGATCAGCAATCGCTCGCAACCAATTCCAGCAATGTAAAAAGCACTTCGGCCGCTAATTTTATCCCAGTTACTCCAACAAACCAGGAATCCATTACTCCGGGAGAGTATGTCCTCTATACGGTACAGAGCGGTGACAGCCTTTTCACAATAGCTAAAAAATTTCCCGGTATCACAGACGCAGATCTGAAAGCCTTCAACAATATCAGAAATGTTAAAGGTCTTTATCCGGGTCAGCAACTGAAAATTCCAAAAAGAGCTTAAGAAAGCCCTTTTCTGCTAGCTGACACCTTATTTCAGCGATATACTATCGACCAAATAAGGTGTATCACCTCGCCATGGGAGTGTTCCGTTCTTTTCAGTATAGTGAACCACCACACTTTCTCCTTGTAATCTCTCCACTTTTCTTGCTACCTCTTCATCTGTGACAGAGAAGAAAAATTTCTCTGAGGCAATAGCCATATTGGCATTTGTTTGTACACTACTTAGAATAATCTCTCCTTCATACGTTTTAAAGAGTGATCCTTTACTCGAGAACTTTTGCAACAAACCGGCTCGGTAACCCTCACTATAGGTAAAAAAGTATTTCCAATAAACTGTCGAACCAACTAAAAGAACCAATATAATAAGGAGTCGCACGATAAATTTTCTCATTGAATAGTATTTAAGATTTTGTCAATCCAAATTTAGCATAAAATCCAGTCATGATGGCTTAAAAAAAATTTCGGATTAAAAATCTGTTGAGTCCTTGCCATATCGAAGGAAAAGACGAATTTTACAAATTATTTTATAAAACCATAAAAATGGCCGACGACAAGCAAATTATATTTTCGATGTACAAGGTGAGTAAAACGTACCCGCCTCAAAAACAAGTTATTAAAGACATATCGCTCTCCTTTTTCCTTGGTGCCAAAATTGGTATTATCGGATTAAACGGATCCGGAAAATCAACCTTACTGAAGATTATTGCCGGTATTGAGAAAGATTTCCATGGTGAATTGTC
>JBBQJE010000051.1:0-16276 GCA_038325635.1 Bacteroidales bacterium | reverse complement strand
TAGCTCAAAAGCCTTTTGCCTGAACTTCTCTTTATGAGTAAAGTGATAAGCTGTTTGAAGCATGGATATTATGTTTGAAGAATTAATTTTTCTGTCTCCAACATTTTTTGGTCTGGCATTCACGTAGGCAGGATTCCATTTTCCCCACAAGGTTGGTTTACCGTCAAAATCGATCAAATACATATCATTATCAACAATGTGATCCATCAGAATATCAATCAAGTGGATAGATCGACTTCTGATATCCGAGTCTGCAATAAGTTCTGCCATGGCTCCTAAGGCAAATATATGGCCGATTGCTTCATCGCTACTGGTTGTGGCTTTCCAGTCCCATTCAGTATCTGACGAATTTTTCCATCGATCGGGATCTGACAAGTGCTTCATCCAGCCGCTTCTTTCAAAAGAACGTGATGGAAAACCTTTTAATCCATTAATGGTATAAAGTCGTTCCATGGCATCCAATGATTCGCGACAATTTTGCAGTGCATCATCTGATTTGGTTACTGCATATCTGAATATCTCACCACCCAGGTACATCGATGTCCAAAGTCCATCATTATCAGAATCACTGAGCCTTCCGGTAGAAAGATTTCCCTTTTCCATTCCATCGTAGGATGAATTGAATCCATTGCGAATGTGGCGCAGGCGAACTTGTTTTTCGTAATATTCGGCCTTTTCGGCGAGTGTCCAATTTCTATAAGCAAGTTCCGTCAAACCCTTATCAGTTAATATCAATACAGAATTATTCTCTCCTTTGGCAAAATCGACCACCGTATTACTTGGCAGCCATCTTTCTCCATTGTAGAAATTGTATTTACCATCAGATCTTAGTTGAAAAGCTCCCTCCGGGGTTCCAAACCACATTTGTCCATTCACTTCTTTGAGTACGGTAATTTGAGTTGCGGGCATTCTTCTGACGATAGCACCAATTTGCTTTGTAGTATTGGCATCAAGTAATATATAACCATTTGATGTACCAATAAATACCGTTTTCTTATCTGCCGATAAATCAAAACAAGTCATGTTTTCGGATTTAAAAGCAGTCTTCAATTCTTTTTTTGCGGGATCGAAGCAACAAAGCTGTGAACTCCCTAGTAACCAAAATAATTTGCGGGAAGGATCGTAATGAATTACATCGATTTTAGAATCCGGAAATTTTCCCTTCCATTCTATTGTCGAGTTTTTGACCAATCTGATTTCAGTATCATTTGAGACCAGAAAAGCGAACTCCTCCCCTGCTTCAAAATGGATAGCATTCGGAAGTTCGTGTTTGGAAAATAGCTTTCCGGCCCAGGCATTACTGAGAACCGCCTTATCATCCAAATAAACAAACTGATCCTTATAAATTTGCATATCAGTCAACTTTTTAATTTCTATCGGCCGATAAGAATGATCTTTTGCCAGGATACCCGGATATAAAAATTGGCCGTCATACGGCTTATACAATCCGGCGGATGTCAGAACCTTAATATCTCCATTGCGATCGCATCCAACTGTCAAAAGGCGAATAGAATCAGATTTAGCATAATACTTGATACTAAACTCTTGTAAGAAAGGAGTATCACGGTATATAGGTTGCTTGCTATTGGTCTCCTTTGCAGGGGAAAAGGAGCATAAAAAAAATCCCCCGACAACTGCCAGAAAGTAAAAAAAATTTCTCATTGTGTAGTAGTTAAATAATAGATTCGTGGGATAAAGCTACTCATTTTTTCTAAAAAAAGAATGAGTTAGATTATTCTAAAAGAGGATCAATTAACTTAGCAGGGTAAATAGAAAATAGAAAATGAAAAATGAAAAGTGAAAAACGAAAAATGAAGAACGCATTAAGTTTTTTCTATAGCATATTGATTGTTAGCTTTATGAGTCCTTTTGGATTTGCTGTTTATGGTCAGAAAACTTCAATTAGAGATTATCCGATTCAACCGGTAAGTTTCACCAAGGTGAAAGTGAATGATCAATTTTGGGCTCCTCGAATCGAATTGAACCAAAAGGTAACAATTCCTATTGCTATATCCCAGTGCTACAAGACCGGACGGGTTGAAAATTTTAAGATTGCCGCAAAATTGACGAAGGGCAAATTTCAATCAGAATATCCATTTGATGACTCAGATTTGTATAAAATCATCGAAGGAGCCAGTTATTCCCTGCAGACAAATCCTGATAAGATCTTAGAAAGTCGTATCGACTCAGTCATCAATTTCATTTCGTTGGCTCAGGAGGCTGACGGATATTTATTTACAAACCGTACAATCGATTCACTGCACCTTCACCCTTGGGTAGGAAAAAAACGATGGGAAAAGGATCCCGAACTCAGCCATGAGCTTTACAACCTTGGACATCTTTACGAGGCGGCCTATGCGCATTTTTTGGCAACTGGAAAGCGGTCACTCCTAGATGTAGCCATCAAAAGTGCCAATTTGGTTGATCACGATTTTGGAGTAGGCAAACTAGCCTATTATCCAGGTCATCAGGTAATTGAAATGGGATTAGCAAAACTGTATCGCATAACTGGTGAAGAAAGATACCTGAAACTTGCAAAATTTTTTCTTGACTGCCGAAAAGGAGGAAATGAATATAATCAGGCCCATAAACCTGTGATTGAGCAGGATAAAATTGTTGGCCATGCCGTGCGAGCAACTTATATGTATGCAGGAATGGCAGATGTTTCAGCCCTTACAGGTGATTATTCTTATAAAAATGCGATCGATAAAATCTGGGATGATTTGTTGGAAACAAAATACTATGTTACCGGTGGTATCGGATCCGCAGGATCGAATGAAGGCTTTAGTGACCCATACTCATTGCCTAATCATAAGGCATATTGTGAAACTTGCGCTTCCATCAGTAATGTGATGTGGAATTACCGGATGTTTCTACTTGAAGGCGATTCGAAGTATTACGATGTTTTGGAACGAACGCTATACAATGCCCTCCTTTCGGGGATTTCGCTGAGTGCTGATCGCTTCTTTTACCCCAATCCGCTCGAATCACATGGTGATCACAAACGAAGTGCCTGGTTTGGGTGTGCTTGTTGCCCGAGTAATATCTGTCGATTTATTCCTTCCGTACCCGGATATGTTTATGCGCAAAAAGGAGATTCCTTGTATGTTAATCTCTTCATGAATAGTAAAGCAACGATTCAGTTGAAAAGTGAGGAAATTAGTATTGAACAAATCACTGATTATCCATGGAATGGAAAAATTACCCTGAACATCAATCCTGGAAGGCTTAAAAAGTTTAGCCTGTTGGTTCGGATACCTGGATGGGCTCAAAATCAGGCATTCCCAACAAATTTGTATACTTTCAATGCCACGGATTACTCCAAAGTGACCTTCAGCTTAACTGGAAAGAAATCGACCTTTCAGGTAAAAAATGGGTATGCAATTATCTCAAGAGAATGGAAAAAGGGGGATCAATTGGTTGTAGACCTTCCGATGCCGGTTCGTGAACTGGTTGCTAACCCTAATATTATAGACGATTTGGGGAAAATTGCCCTGCAGCGAGGCCCCCTGGTCTATTGCACTGAATGGCCTGATAACAAAGAGGTGAAAATTCTGAGTCTGGCACTAAATCGGAGCGCAAAATACACAACTGAATTTCTTCCGGGATTACTAAATGGAGTGACTGTTATTAAAACAACCGGGAGTGTTACTAAAATCGAATCAAGCAATACAGTACTTGATAAAGATCAGATTATTACTGCTATTCCTTATTATTCCTGGGCAAATCGTGGACCAGGTGATATGAGCGTGTGGATGAATGTCAAACAATAAACTTGGATGATTTTCATCATTTGTTACTTCATGATTTTTTAGTAAAATTGCATTAATTGAATTCAATAAATAATAAATAGCCTTTCATGAAAATTAAAATATCATCCACCCTACTTATTTTTCTGGTATTTCTAAAATTTACCTCCGCACAAGAGGCAAATAAAAAATCGTCTTCTGACAGCAATAAGTATACCATCGAAAATTGTATCAATCATTTTAACAAGAACAAATCGATCAAGACGCAGGCTGGGTATCAGTATTGGTTTATTCCTCAAAATTTTCTTGAGAACGGACAGACTGTGAAAATGAGTGTTGTAGCACCCGGAATGGCTTCTCATGCACCTCATAAACACGCAGGTGATGAAATATTTTTCGTTTTGGAAGGTACAGCCCAATTCTATCTTAATGGAAAGATAGTTAAAGGAGGTCCAAATACAAGCTTCTATTGTCCTGAGAATAGCGAACATGGAATTAGCAATGGTGGAGACAGAGAGTTGAAATATCTCGTAATACGGAAATACTAGAAGAATGAAGAGTGATCATTCAACTTGTTTAGGAATGGAATTGCACGAAGGAAACTCAGGAAATTAACGCATTCACTATTAGTAGAACAAAGACCACCAAGGCAAAGGAGTTGATCAAAATAAATGCTTTTCGGACAGTTTGAGAACTTCCCTTTCTAAAAAGAAAACGATAAAATAATCCAATAAAAAGCAGGTTAGTAAGAATCAAAATATTAACTAAAGCGGGTTTAAGATTAAATCCAAAAAAAGGAAAAAATAGTAAAAAAATAGAGGTTACTATTCCCCAGCAAAATACCAAAATCTTTATCTGCCCTTCATGAAGGATTGATGTAATTGTAGAAAATCCGGCAAATTCGTACTCTTTCCCATATTTTATCATCAAAAGCCAGAAGTGTGGAACCTGCCAAAGGAACACAAAAAGAAAAAGAAAGATTGCGTTTGGATGAAAAATATACAAGCCTGCAGAGGTCCAGCCAATTAATGGCGGAATTCCTCCAACCATGGCACCAGGTATAATGGCGAGCCAACTTCGTGTCTTAAGCGGAGTATAAATGAGGTTATACAACACAATATTCGAAAGGCCCAGCAACACCGGTATCCAACCATTTTGAAACAACAAAATTGCACCGCCTCCAATCAATAATAAAGCAATCATGGAGGCTTTTGTGATTGAGATTTCACCGGACGGAATTGGCCTTGCATTTGTTCTTGACATTAAGGCATCTTCTCTGAGCTCCTGAACCTGATTTAGCACAGAAGCACCGGCAGCTAGGGAGAACAAACCTGTGAATAAAAAGTAAAATGAATCACCAATTGAGCTTTCTGTTAATAGGTATCCCGTCAGGGCAGAAAAGGTCACCATCATGGATAGGCGAACTCTTATCAACCTGAAAAGTATCGAGATAGTTGATTTATTTTTACTTTTTCTCAACGGAAGTTTTAAAATAGTCGACGATTTTTGTGAGATCATCAGCAGTAATTTTTTCTTTGTATGACTGCATCAATCCTTTGTTATAGCCTTTAACTATCTCTACATTAGGATCCATGATGGATCTTTTAATGTACTCATCGTTGGCTTCAATCTCCTTCTCTCCTGTCTCAGTAATTACAGTGCTTTTTCTCCCATATAAGTTCTTAAAAGAAGGACCGATTATTTTTGAGCCATCGAGTGAATGACAGGTAATGCAAGCATTAGCCTTAAGAATAGCAAGTCCGGGATGATCCGGTAGGTTGCCGGTAACTTTAACCTCAGTTAACCACTTATTAAAATCGAGGCTATCCAAAACTATTGCCTTTGCAAGCATTGCTGAGTGAGCCAAACCACAATATTCAGTGCAATAAATATCGAAAGTTCCCTTCATAATTGGCTTAAACCACATAAAGTTTTGGTACCCTGGAATAACATCTTCTTTTACCCTGAAAGCAGGTATAAACAAACTGTGATTAACATCCACAGAAACTAAATTCAATTTCACGTTTCGGTTAAATGGAACGACCAGATCTTTGGAAACTTTACCATTCCCATAGTCAAATTCCCAACTCCACATTCGTCCAATTACTTTTATCGGCATGGCGTCAGCCGGAACCTGCCGCATGGGAGCAAATCCAACCCAGCCGTAATAGAACATCAACAATACGAAGATCAATGGAATAATGGTCCAGGCAATTTCAAGCTTGGTATTACCTGAAAATTGCTGGGGGTTCTTTATTTTTTTGCGCGAAAAATGGATCAATATATAGATCATCAGAACGGTAATCCCGATCGTAAAGATGAAGGATATGGCAAAGATGAAAATGAAAGCCCTATCAACAGCGCCGGCTAAATTAGATCCTTGATTGAATAATGTTTCCATGTTCAGGATATTATCTGAAATAATAATCAATAAATGTGATTGCAATTACAATGGCAAATAGTAGAAAGACACCACCAACCATCAATCGTAGCAATAAATTCTCGAATTTAAGGTGCATAAAATAGGTTAGAACAATGGTGACTTTAATGGAGGCCAGAATGAGGGCAAGAGCAACTGTAAAAGCACCTAAGTGAATTTTAATGGCTAGTATTGATATTGTGGTAAGTATCAAGAGGACAACCAGAACCGTCCAGTTCAGAGAGTCGCTCGATATGTGGGTATCATGGTTTTTCATTGGATCATTTCTTTTTAATTTTCGATTTTGGATTTCTGAATCGCTCCCTAAGCGAGTCGAAGTGTCTGTTAGGTAATTAGATACAACAACGGGAAGAGGAAGATCCAGATTAAGTCTACCAAATGCCAGTAAAGTGCACCATTCTCTTGTAATAGATAATGATTCGAATTGATTTTCCCTGAATTAATTTTTAAGATGATAATTGTCAGGAGTATCCCACCAATGATGACGTGCAAAGCATGTAAGCCAGTCATCATAAAATAGAGACCAAAAAACATTATTTCGCCATGGGGTAACGTCTTCATCACATCGGAACCCGGATATAGCTGCAGTCCGATTTTATGACCCCATTCAAAATATTTATTGACCATAAACACCCCGGCCAACAGTAAGGTTATCAATATCAACCCAATAGCTTTCCCTCCACGATTTTGTTGAATGGCAGAGAGCGACATGGCCACCGTCATACTACTCACTAACAGTACAACCGTATTGGTTGCACCCACAAAAGCATTTAATTCTAAAGCCGCATGATGAAAATCGGCAGCATATTTTGAGCGCATAACGGCATAAACGATAAACAGCCCGCCAAAAAGGAATAACTCGGTAAACAAGAATAGCCACATTCCCAATTTCCCGGTATCGCTGTCAATTAGTTCAGAGTGTTCGGTTGTCGACATAAATGTTAGTTTTAGTTGGTATGTGGATGATCAAATACATAAGGATCGCGAGTCACGATTGGTATTTCGTCAAAATTTTCGTGAGGAGGCGGTGAAGGAATTGTCCACTCCAACGTTACACCGTGCCATGGATTAGCCGGAGCGATGGCTCCTCTTCGAACATGGTAAACCAAATTGGAGATCATTCCTATCAGTCCAAGAATAAGAATAAATGCTCCAATCGTAGAAAGCACCTCTCCCGTTTGAAATTTAGGATCGTAATCAAAATAGCGCCTCGGCATACCTTGGATACCAATCACGAATAAAGGGAAATAAAGGAGATTGAAGCCAACAAACGTAAATCCCCAAGCAATATTTGCCCACGTGAAGTTGTACATGCGGCCATAAATTTTAGGATACCAATAATGGATTGCGGCAAAGAATCCAAATCCCATTCCGCCGAAAATGATGTAGTGAAAATGTGCTACCACAAAATCAGTGTTATGCAATTGAATATTGGTTGCCAAAGAACCTAAAGTTAATCCGGTAAATCCACCGATAGTAAACAGAAAGATAAAGGAAATGGCATAAAGAAGCGGTGGTTTAAGATCCACTGATCCGCCATACATAGTTGATAGCCAGTTAAATACTTTTATAGCACTAGGGATAGCTACCAAGAAAGTAAGAAAGGAGAAAAACCATCTGGATTCATAACTCATGCCTGAAGTAAACATGTGGTGACCCCATACAAAATATCCAACAAGGGCGATTGCCATACTTGAGAATACGATTGGCACATAACCAAATACCGGTTTCTGGCTAAAGGTTGGAAATATTTCTGTCACAACACCCATTGCAGGAAGTATCATCACGTAAACAGCCGGATGTGAATAAATCCAGAAAAGATGCTGGTACAAGACCGGATCGCCACCTAGAGCCGGATCAAAGAATCCAATATGAAACGTTCGTTCCGCTATTACCATAAGCAAAGTTATCCCGATTATTGGTGTAGCCAGAATCTGAATCCAAGCGGTTGCATAAAGTGACCATGGGAAAAGCGGCATTCGGAACCAGGTCATGCCAGGGGCTCGCATTCGATGGATGGTGACAATGAAATTCAATCCGGTGAGAATGGATGCAAAACCGAGTACAAATGCGGCGGTCAGTGCAATCACAACATTTGATGATGCTTCGGCACTATAAGGAACATAGAAAGTCCAACCTGTATCAGGCGAATGACCATTTGCAAACTGAGAGTAGAGACCAAGCATTGCGCCTGATATATAAAGATACCATGAAAACAGGTTAAGTTTTGGAAAAGCAACGTCTTTGGCACCAATCATGATTGGAAGTAAGATATTCCCAAATACGGCAGCAAGTCCGGGAATCACAACGATGAAAATCATAATGATACCATGAATGGTGAACATTCCGTTGTAAGTCTGAGCCGTCATGATGGTTTGACCCGGCGTAATCTTCTCAATCCTCATTAGTAGTCCCAATATTGCTGCTGTACAAAAGAAGATCGTAATAGAATAAAGATAGAGCAGTCCGATCCTTTTATGATCAGTTGTTGAGAGCCACGACCATAATCCGGTTTTGTGGTTCAAATAGTTTAAGGGTTCTGCGGAAGTTGTATTAGTCATTCTTTGGCGCTTTAGATGATTTTCTCTTGGAGGAAATGAATAAATAGAGTACGAAAAATAATCCTAAAACAACCACAAAACTCCCTAAAAGTCGGGTGAACTGTAGTGTATAGGTCTTGCTTTGCGGATCATAGGCAAAACAATAATCATAAAGTTTGCTACTGGATGGTTGTGCAACTCCTTTTTGCGCCTCACCCAAAGCCATTTTCAATTCAAAGGGAAGGAAAGTAATTCCGTACAAATAACGTGTGATCTTTCCCTGAGGACTAAGGATAATAATCGTTGAAGGATGAGCAAAATCGACACCTGTCGGTTTATATCGAAAACCTACTGACTCAGTAATTTTCTGGATATTAGCTAGTTCTCCTGTTAGATAGGTCCAGCTTCCTCGTTGTTCTTCTTTAATTTTCGATACAAAATTCATTTTCTTTTCGACCGCTTTTTCAGGAGTATCTTTGGTATTAAAACTAATTGTAATAATATCATAATCCTTACCCAAACTCAACTCTGTTTTACTAACAACGTCAGCAATTCCATCGAGTAAAGGGCTGCATAATCCGGGACAATCAAAATAGACGAATGACAAAATAGTTGGCTTTGTAATTATGCTGCCAATACTGATGGTGTCGTTCTTCTCATTCACAAATTTTAGATCCATTGGTATAGTCTGGCCAAGCTTTTCAACAATCCCAATCTCAACTTCGGGGTTAATAACCGGTAGCTGAGAAAAAACATTACTGGTAAACACCAGTAAGAGTCCCAGAAATAATAATCCTTTCATACTATAATAATTTGTTTTTAAAAGGTAGTATGGAACTCCATGTTGATGAAATTATTATCATTCTCTTGGGTGTTGGGAGGCAACATGTTCGTTTCATATTAATTTAGTTTGAGTAGAATCATGAATAATTGATTATGATCCTGATTTGTATATACTTTTGAGTTGCAACAAAACATAAAAAATAAATCCCCAAACAGATAAAACCGCGAAAATATAGGACAACAGAAGCCATATTGGAGTCTTTTGAACCACATTCCACATCGCCCGTGGTTCATTAAGCGGTGGACGATAAGTTGGAACACCAATGGCTAAAGTAGTATCCGTTTTTACTTCGCCAAAGGCAGTTTCATTTGTCGGTTTTGCCGAAAGAATCACGAATCCTGTTGAATCTCCTGGAAGGTTTTTAGGAAAATTAAACTGAGCAATGCCTTGATTATCCGTTGTGTGCGCTTCATCCACCAGCAGGTTCCCAAAATATCTTTTTACAAAAAGTTTGACCTCAGCTCCCGGAATTTGTTGGCGAACACCATCTTTCAATCCTGAAATGCCAACCTGAACTTGATTTCTCTCCTTATTCCAGGTAATCAGCATCTTAATCTGTTGATAGGTTCCTCCAAAATCTAGTTTTTTTGCAACCTCCTGAACATATTTTTCATTGTAACTTCGGATAAAGGAGATGATTCGCCAAGTATCTGATGATGAAATCGCATTTTTAAATGATGGCATTGTTCCACGGCCTTCCGAGACTTTAAAAAACAAGGCGCCATCTGTGTTGGTCTGCATTTGAGCAGATGCAGGATCGGGTGGCACAGGAACAAGTTTTACAGCGTTGTTCTTACCAGGATCGCCATGACAGGATTTACAGTTGGTATTAAAAAGATTCCCCCCTACCAATCTTGTTGAATCAGAAAAGGCAAAAGGACTTAAATTCCCAACATTCTCCGCAGGAACAACCCAAACCTGTGCTGATAAATGAATGGAAGTAAATAAAAATAGAAATAGAAATAATTTGGTTCTGCTCATATCAGGTTACAGGGATTTGGGTTCACGCTCATCTTTAAACTCAAATAAGCGATTTTTAGGCGGCAAATAGTAAACACGCGGCTTAGTCCCTAATTCAGGCATGAGATGGTAACCTCCATTGACACTTAGAAGTTCGCTAAGACGATGGGTCTCTTTTGTTGTACCATTGGTTACTGCATCCTGATTCTCGTCGCCAAAATAATAAACACCATTTGGACAGGCAGATACACAATAGGGCAATTTCCCTACGCGTAGCCTATCCGCGCTGAATAAACATTTTGAGACGGTACCCTTCTTCTGTGGAACGTTGAGTTCAATATTGTATTCCTTCCCGGTATCGGCTTCAGCCATCAAAGGCTGTTCCCACTGAAACATCCTCGCTGAATAAGGACATGCTGCAATACAAAAACGGCAACCGATGCATCGCTCATTATCGATTAATACAATGCCATCCTGACGTTTAAAAGTTGCATCAACCGGACATACAGCCACACAAGGGGGATTATCACAGTGTTGGCAAGGTTTTGGCATGTAATATGGAGCTGTATTTACCGACTCCTGCATTACCAGAGTATTGATATGGTACTCGTAAGGACGCAGGTGGTGCGCTCCCTGACAGGCTTCGATACATTTTCGGGCATTTCGGCATTTTGCCAGATCGATAACCATTACCCATCGATGTCCTGCTAATCCCTCTCTTCCAAGTCTTTGTAATTTTGCGACATCCACTTTCATGTCCTTAATTTGGTCGCGCGGAACTTCAACTAATTTATTGTCGGCCGTCAGTACTTTAACAAAGTCGTGATTTGGTTTCGTCTCTTCATATTGAAATCCACTGTAAACAGCGGCACCTCCCGCAGCTGCTGCGGCACCAATTAAGCCAAAACGTTTAAAAAAGGAACGCCTTGAATCTGCTGCATCCTCCTTTTTTTTACTATTGTTGTGATCTTCCTCAGAATTATTAGTACTCATATAAAAAAATTTGATCTGAATATTTACACGCTATATCAATAACAATTAAAATATATAAATTTGATATTAAATACCTTGAATACTATAATAAACTACAGTCCTTTTGATATTAATTCACAAATCTGATTAGTATAACGATTACGATAAAACTACGAATTTTTTTTTGTTTTCATCACAATTTTTCCTTTAACAGATATAAAAGTGAATTAATCAAAATAAATGCTTAGCCGCCAACGAAAGAGTTACGTGATCAAAGCTCCTCCTCTCAACTATTTAAATTTCTTCACATAACTGAGGAATTTCTTAGCGGTAGCATCCAAGTTTGCAATTGATCCGCCGCCATCAAGAACTTCGCACATTTCATAAACGAGATAGCCCTGATATCCTATTTCTTTTAGAGCGCCTATAAAGTTATCATAGTCAATAATTCCTTCTCCAACAGCTGTTGCGCGCATTACCGGCTTATCTGCCACATAATTAGTCAGTTGATTTTCGTAATGGTACCTTGGCATTGTCACGTAGTCGGCGATAATGGTATTTACAATAAATGGTTTCATTTTGAATACGGATTTGCGGATCTCTTCTTTGGAAAGTCCTTCGAGTGTTGGCGACCATGCATCCCATCCCGCCATAACATTCGGCATGTTAATCTCTTTTAACATCCAATACATTGCCTCCTGATGAAGTGCAATATCGTGGTGATTCTGAACCACCAAGGTTACACCGTACTTCTGTGCTTCTTTGGCTGCAAGCGTAATTCCTTCCACTACAAGAGCATATTGCTTGTCATACGGAACACCAGGGCGTTCGTATCCTGTAAAAATGCGAACCATCTTCGTTCCCAAATCATTGGCAAGCTCTGCCAGTTGACCAATATAGGCAGCCTGTATTTCCGTATGGGGAATGCCTGGTTTATCAATTCCTGCTGTGAAATCGGAGTATCCGGCGAGTCCGACCAGCGTCAAACCAAGATCTTCAATCCTCTTTTTAAGCTTAATCCTGGCTGCTTTATCGTAATCGACTAAAGAAAGATGGGGTCTTTTGGCCATTAACATCACTCCGTCGAATCCCAATTCTTTGGCCTTTACAAGGAATTCATCTACGGTTAGTTGCGCTTGCCCACGCCACAATCCGGCATATCCAATAGAATGCAGGCAGGTTTTCACCTTAAAATCGGCAGGATTTCCTGTAGGGGTTTTTTGACCGCTAGTACTGAAAAGGAAAGAAAATAAGACAAGGCAGGTAAAAACTAACTTCATCATGATAATTATTACTAAAGTTTAAATAGTAGGCAACTTGATATTTATGTTTAAGATCCACTAAAATACGAAATTTTCAGATCCGTTTTTCAAATATATGTCGATTATCTGACCTAAAATAATTATCTTGGTTGCTGGAATTTGAACTATTAACTTTGACAAAATACTAAAATTATGCGCTTAAAAATCCTCAAACGTTTTTTGCTGGTAATCGTTACAGTCTTTTGCATCATTTTCATTTTGATGTTGATACCAAGAACATGGTCGGCTTTAAATCCGAAGAAGGCTCCCATGGGGTATTATTTTGAAGTTCCCACCATTATTGCACTCTATTCTAAATTGGAACCTCTTATCAATAAGACTCCGCCCATTCCTGAAAATGTTACTGGATTCAAAAATATTGAATACAAAAATATTAACGGAAAGTCCCTACAACTAGATATTTATCAGCCTAAAGAGATGACCAAGCCGGCACCTTTGCTGGTCTTTATTCATGGTGGCGGTTGGCGCGGTGGAGACCGAGCCGACTATCTTGTTTATCTCACCCACTTTGCCAATCTGGGTTATGTGACGGCTACCGTTTCGTACCGATTTCTGAAAGTGGCACCTTATCCAGCCTGTGTTGAAGATATCATAGATGCCGTAAACTTCTTCTATCAAAACGGTGAGAAGTACAATTACGACCCAGATCGCATCTGTTTAATCGGTGGATCTGCCGGTTCGCATTTGGCTATGCTCGCTGCCTACGGTTGGAAAAAGCAGGGAGCCGTTGCAGATTCGGCTGCTTCATGCGTCAATAAACACAAAATCAAGGCAGTGGTTGAAATCTATGGCCCAACTGATTTCACCACCCCTTATGCCAGGATCCATCCGACTATCACCGGTTTTATGGCTCATTCTTACCAGGAAGCTCCACAACTTTACGTCGAAGCATCTCCAATTACTTATGTTACAAAAGATTCGCCACCTACCTTAATCCTGCATGGAACAAGAGATATGCTGGTTCCAATTAGTCAGGCAGAGCTTTTGAAGCACAAATTTGACAGTCTTGGCGTTACGAATGTTTACTGTCCCGTACCCGGATGGCCTCACACCATGGATATTGCGAAACGGGTGAATGATTACGCCAAAATTACGATGGGTAATTTCTTTGAGAAGTATGTGAAATGAGGAGATATGAGACTTGAGATATTAGACAGTAAAGAAGATGAAAAAAATAGTGGTTCTTACGGGGGCAGGGATATCAGCAGAAAGTGGTATTCGCACATTTCGTGATTCTAATGGGTTGTGGGAAGAATATGATGTGATGGAGGTGGCAAGTATCCAGGGTTGGTGCAAGAACCCGGAATTAATTTTGCGCTTTTACAACGAACGCCGCAAGCAAATGTTTGCCTGTGAGCCAAACAAAGGTCATCTCCTGCTTGCTGAACTGGAAAAACATTTCGATGTTCAAGTTATTACCCAGAATATTGACAATCTCCACGAAAGAGCCGGTTCTTCCAAAATTCTTCATCTTCATGGGGAATTGATTAAAGCCAGAAGTTCCTCGGATCCATCACTAATTTATACTATTGGTGATAAGGAGATTAAAATTGGTGAAAAATGTGAAAAAGGAAGCCAACTGAGACCTTTCATTGTTTGGTTTGGGGAGGAAGTCCCGGCATTAGAGGAGGCCATTCAAATGGTTGAATCTGCTGATATTTTTTGTATTATAGGTACTTCGCTAAACGTATATCCGGCTGCTGGATTGCTCCATTATGCTCCTGCAGGATGCCCAATTTATTTAATTGATCCGAATCCGCCATCCGGGATTCCCAAAAGAATAAAAGTGATCGCCAAAGGTGCGGGTGAAGGTGTAGCAGATTTCATGAAGGAAATGATAAGTGAATGAGTGATGCTGATATTCGGCGACTATACATCATGGATTCAACCACCCTATCACTATTTAAGGATATTCTTAAAAGAGCTTGTACATCAGCACTATGTGCTTTTTAATCATGTAATTTAATGGATTTCAAACAAAAATCAGCTGTAAAGAAATCTTTTAATTTTCAAGGTGGGGGTTCTTTCGAAAGGTTCCGTTTGTAAGAGAATCGATTGAACCTGAGAGAACTTGTTGACGTGTTTATTGACGTAATTTTGAAGTTCGGCCAGTAAATCGCTTATTTTTTCATTGTAAAGATCGGCCTGATCACGCAAAACCATAAATTGCGATTCCATCTCCTCTGCGTTCAATCTGACAAGAGCAACTAACTTTCCTTTGCGCTGAATGACCAAGGATTCCAGTACATTTTTAAAATTATTGATAACAGATTCGATCTCTTCAGGATAGATATTCTCACCGGTAGAACTTACAATCATATTTTTCAACCGGCCTTTGAAAGCAAGGTATCCTTTTTCATCAATCGACCCCAGATCGCCGGTTTTAAACCATCCATCCTGGTCAATAACCTCTTTGGTCAATTCCGGATCCTTGTAATAGCCCTTCATGACATTAGGCCCTTTCACCCAAATCTCTCCCTGTCCAGTCTCCTTGCTAGCAGAATTAATCCATATCTCATTGCCGGGCATTGGCGGTCCGATGGTATTCAATCTGGTGGCATTCGGTCCTGCACCGGCGATCAGGGGTGAAGTCTCCGTCAATCCGAACCCAATTGAATAGGGAAATTTTGCTTCATGCAAAAATTTCTCTACCACAGAATCAAGTTTTGCCCCGCCAATACCAAAGAAAATCAATTTATTTCCAAATGAAAGCTTCAACTTTTTCCCGATGGCACGATTGATCAACAACCTGATGGGATGTACTTTGTACATCAATTTCACAAAAATATTGGAGGTAATTTTCGGCTCAATCTGTCTCTTGAAGATTTTTTCAATGATCAGCGGAACAGAAAGAATGACGGTTGGTTGTACTGCCTGCAAAACAGGAAGCAATACCGCCGGAGTGGGAAGTTTTCTAAGATAATGAATTGACGCGCCATACATTATAGGGAAAATAAATCCTATCGTATTCTCATAGGCATGTGACAGGGGTAATAAAGATAAAAACCTGTCGCTCGAATTGATCTGATGAATTAATCCCCCATGTTCGGCATCCCAAACAATGTTTTTGTGGGTAAGCATCACTCCTTTTGATTTTCCGGTTGTACCTGATGTGTAGATGATGGATGCCAGATCATCCTCTTCGATAGTTGCCAAATTCAACCTATCCATAATTCTTATCCCGGCAACTTCTGACCCGGAAATTTTAGCAAAAGTTTCAATCTTAAAAATCACTTTCGATTGATCGATAAAATATCTTTCAATTTTTGACAAAAGGTTATCGGATACAAAAAGCAACTTTGGTTCTGAATGATTGATAATATTGCTGATTTCGATGGTGGAGAAATCAGGGAGAATCGGAACAGCAACCGCCCCAACAATAGCAACGGCAAGATAGGCTACGCCCCAATTGGGCATGTTTGAACTCAATATTACCACTCGATCGCCTT
>JBBQJE010000050.1:0-16412 GCA_038325635.1 Bacteroidales bacterium | reverse complement strand
GGATTTGCTTCCTTCTGAAAACGAATTATGTGCGCTTCACAAGGTAACGCGGCCAACAATTCGCAAAGCACTGGATCGTCTTGCTAATGAGGGATTTATAGTCAGGCATCAGGGCAAAGGCAGTATTGTACGAGGAGCGCCAAAAGGAGTCGGAATTCTGGCAATGAAAGGAACGACCTCCGCTGTTGGCAAAGAAAATTTAATTACTCAAATCATTGTTAAGCCTGAAATTAGAAATTGGAATGAAGCATTTTCGTTTTCGTTAACGCAGACAGAACAGCAATCCGGCTGTATCTATTTAGAGCGGCTAAGGCTCGTTAACAACAAACCCGTATTTTTTGACATTACCATGATTCCTAATATCAATTTTCCGCGCTTCACCGGAAGAAATATGGAAAATAAATCACTGTTCGATATTTTACGAAAGAACTATCAATTAGAGGTCAAAGGAGGAGAACAGCGCATTCTGGCTATTCCTGCCGATGAACGTTTACAGAAATATTTTGACGTACCTGCCAGTCACCCGGTGGTACAGCTAAACCGGAAAATTGAGACTAACCGTGAAGGAATTTTCATTTATAGTCAGGTGTTTTGCAATACAGATGAGTTTGTGCTGAGCGGCAATTTCTAAAAAAAGATATAAGAGATGAGACATGAGACATGAGATATAAGATGACAATGCCTAAATTAGGTTGACCAAATTGAAATGAGTTTTGCTTCATATTTTTGAGTATAACGAATAGAATATTCCGGCGACTGCATTTCGATCTTAATGGAAAAAATGACCTGTATGGGCTATTGTACCAGGAAATTGCTTAGCATAAATTTACGGGCAATTTGAATTCAAAACCTGTTTGACTAACTTTTAAATCTAACTTGTCATGAAAAAGTATGTCTGGTCATTGTTTTTGTAAGCTTTTTTGGCTTTATGCAATGCACTCCGGAAGAGAAAACGGATGGTACTGGCGAGACACCTCCTGTACCGGTTACAACCGGAGCATCGAAAGATTATACGGTCAATTCCAACTCATCTACAGCAGTGAAGGATGATATTACAGGCCTGAGTTTTCAATTTCCACAGGGTGGAAATGGCAAATTGACGGTAACTGCGCTAACGGAGGCTCCGGTTCTGGGTGTAACGGCCAAAAAGTTTACAGTCGATTTCACTGGAACAACTCCTGTTCAGGTTGTTGCGCCAAATACTGCCAATGAAACAGGCATTTTATACAATTACGGATCTTTGACAAAAGCCTCCATCAGCGGAAAAAATTTGCAGACAGGCTGGTGGCAGGTAAGCAATTTCACAGAAACGATTGATCAGATAATTTATACCCTTAATTCGCCGAATTCGACCCTGAAGGCAGGAACGAAGAATATGTATGCCTTTGAAAGTATCACCAAGAATTCGACCAAGGCAGAGAAATTGGCTCTAATAAAATCAACTGTCAGTCAAGTAATTGACACCTGGGTCAACTCGATGCCTTCGGATTTGGCAACATTGGCAAGATCCAGGATAAACGGCAATTACAAATACAACGTTAACCTTTCGGGGGATGGGAGTTCCTACCTGGCAGGCAATAGTCTGATTTTTCGAAATTGCAATTTCTATTTTAAACTATCAACAATCGAATTGCGTACAATTGCCCATGAAGTAGGCCATTATATCTCACATGTTTTATTGGGTTACGATAAGTATATCGAAATCTACGGCAAATTTCCAAGCGATTTTATTGGCTGTCAGATATCACATGCCCCCGGCGACAACATTGGAAGAAATGCGGGAACGATCGAAGATTTCGCTTATTTTTCAGAGTACCTGATTACCGAGGGTGTGGATTTGGGGTACGATTTTTCGAGCGTAAAAAAACTGAACAATTTTGCGGATATCACCAACAATGCATCTCCCAAGGACATCGATTACCCGGGAAGCGAGGGTTACAGCGCTGCAATGCTGATTTCGCTGCAACGTAAAACCAATTTGATTTATTGTTTTGATAAAGGCATGGGGACAGTCCAAAGTTCCAGTCGTGAATGCGCCCATTCAGGATGTGATCGGCATACTTGCTAAGGGCCCTAAAGATGTAAACGAGTCCAGATCGTTGATACAGAATTATCTGGATTCGAAGGGCAATCTATACAAGTTTAATTTGGCTCCCATGATGGAACCTTTGGGCTGGTCGTATAATGCCGAAGGGAGAATTGTTGACCTGGTGGGCGTACCCATTGAAGGAGCGAAAGCCCAGATGGTTTATCAGGATTACAACAAGGAATACCGCACATTCGAAAGTCCCAAGACCGGCAAAGACGGGGTTTTTGTACTTCCCAGAGTTTTTCCGGGCACCTTCAATTTAAGGGTTTTTGCCAACAAAGATTCTTCCCAGAATGCGGTAACGATCAATTGGGTTGAACCTACCAACAAGAGAGTAAAGCTGGGTGATTTCGCCATTGGCAAAAAAATAGAGGTATCTGCGATAGCAACACTGGGCTCTATTTCTTTAAAATTATCTCCTGTAGCAACTTCTACAGGAACTATCAAAGTTCAACATTTTGCTGACAAGATGATTGTTACCCGAACACTTGGTACTTATATCCATACTGCCGAAATTAGTTGGTTAACTCCTCCGTCCGGCAATATTAATGTGTCTGACAAACAGCTGTTTATGAAGTAGGTACTCACCATAAAGGTGAGTCAATCCATGACACCTGGACATTCCACCTTTGCTTTCGATGGCTGTAAAATTGGTGTAAGTGGCGGCGGAGGGTACAACGACTGGCAACAAAGCAACGAACCAAATTTTACGCTCGCTGCTCCGAGCGTTGATAAGATAATTCCTTATTCTACAATGACATTTTCATATATAACAACTATCGATCTTCCGGTAACCATTTCTTTAAACGGTGGTAGCCTTATATCAAATACGGTAGATGGCGAATTGGCTTTCCGCGGTTCTATATCTAATTGGTGGTCGAAGGATGAAAGTATAGATTTCAAAATAGAATATACATACAAAGACTAATTAATCAAATAATTACATCTCAGTATTCAATTCGAAAATCGCTTCGATCTCGACGGCGCAATTTCCTGGCAGTCCGGCAACACCGAATGCACTTCGGGCTCCTACTCCGTTTTCAGAGCCGAAAACCTCCTGCATGACTTCGCTGCATCCATTAATTACGTAAGGGTGCTTGTCAAAGTCTGGGGTTGAATTGACCATTCCGAGTAATTTGACTACTCTCTTAACTCTATTTAGCGAACCCAATTCGTTACGTAAGGTCGCCAGCAAAGCTAATCCAACGTTACGGGCATCTTGTTTGCCTTCATCCATCGTGTATTCTGATCCGACTTTACCCTGTATCAGTGTTCCATCCGGTTTACTGGAAACATGCCCGGAGAGATAGGCCAGGTTACCTACAATAACCATCGGGCGATAGAGTCCTTTCGGTGCGGAAACGGGAGGAAGTTGCAATTTCAATTCAGTGATTCTGGCTTCGTAATCCATAGGAATAGTATTTATATGTTTTTGTAATGTTTCATGCTTTAATGTTTGTCCAAACGACACCATCATCAAAATTAGTAATGACAAGGTCATCAATGCTTTCTTCATACCACTAATTTGGATTAATCTTGAATTATAGAGGCAAAGTTAATTATTGTGGTTAAATCCATTGAAATATTAATGACAAAATTAGTAGTAATCCAATTTAGTATATACATTTGAAATATTAAATTTGAACTTCATGAAGACACTTTACTTTAAAATTTAGATGTATCTGTTTTTGATCAAACTGAAGAAGTAGTCAGTTTTCTTAAAATGCCTCGAAACAGATACATCAATGAAGCCATTGATTACTATAACAAAGTCAACAAAAGAAAGCTTTTGGAAGTACGGTTGGAGCGAGAATCAGAATTAGTAAAAGAGGAGTCACTTCTAGTTTTACATGAATTTGAAAATATTAATTTAGTTAGCGAATAATTATCCATTCTGGACTGGCAAATCAAATCTTTTGTCAAAAACAACACATAAACTATTTAGTTTGAAAATTAAAATAATATGGATACAAGTGAGTTAATCAAGGAGATTAAGAAATTACCAACTCAAAAAAGGATGATAGTTGTAGAAAAAACGATCCAATCCATAAGGCAAGATGAGGACAAGATTCAGATGGAAAAGGCTGCTGTATTATTGTTGGAAGATTACAGTACCGATTATGAGTTGACAGCCTTTTCAAATATTGATTATGAAGATTTTTATGAAACAAGGTGATGTTTGGTTAATTTGTCTTGACCCCACCATTGGAGCAGAGATAAAAAAAACAAGACCTGCTATAATTGTCAGTGATGATTCGCTAGGCAAACTTCCCTTAAAAATTATTGTTCCAGTAACTGACTGGAAAGAAAAATACAGTTTTGCGCCTTGGATGATTCAAATTAGTCCTAATAGTAAAAATGGTCTAATAAAAGTTTCATCTGCAGATTGTTTCCAAATTCGATCAGTTTCGGAAGCAAGATTTATTAAAAGAATAGGAATTGTGGATAAATCAATTTTAGCAGAAATTCAGATGGGTCTGATAAAAATTTTATCAATTAAGCAAGATTGAAAGCTTAAATAAATTTTTCCGTTAAGCTGACAGTTAATAATTTGTGTTTCAAAAATCAAAACCATTACAGCAAATCATTCTGCAACAACAAAATTACGGTGCTAATCGTAAAAAAAACAATCATCGTGGCACTGATCATTATGGTTTCCAATTCATTAAGGCTGAGCTTATTTCGTTGATACGGATGTACCGGAAAAAGCCGGCTCTCGACGATGATCAGTAATTTGAAAATACCCCAGCCAACCAAGGTTCCTAGAAGAATCCCGCCAAGGATATCGCCAGGATAATGAACACCCAGGTAAATTCGCGTATAGGCAAGCAGACATGCCCAAGGGAGTATAAAAACCGTATAACCCCGACTTCGGAAAAGCAAAGCTGTAAACGTGGCAAACGAGAAGGCATTTGCCGCATGAGCCGAAACAAATCCATATAACCCACCTCTGGAATAGAAAACGTGAGCCATTGGTCCAATTATCGGATCGTTTGAAGGACGCAGCCTCATAACCGAATGTTTAAACAGTCCTGAAATTTGATCGGAAAGCAGGATAATCAGCACAAATGAAATTATTATAGGTACAGACTTCCTTCCATATTTCCGAATAATGACATACAATGTCACTCCATAAAATAACAGCCACGTTGGAATGAGTGTAAATAGTGTCATCACATAATCCATCAGATTACAGTGATAACTGTTCAGAAATAGAAATGCAGATTTATCCCACTCAGAAATTGTCTGTATCAAACCCATGGAATTTTATGAATTTAAAAGTTTCCAGATTTCATCTTTCAAGGTAATAATTCCATATCCGGATACGGAAGAGATAAAGGTATGAGGAATATCTTTGAATTCCTTGCTTATCTCTTTCATCAATTCGTTATCGAGCATATCGGCCTTTGAAATAGCAACATATCTTTGTTTATCAAGCAATTCAGGATTGAACATCTCTAACTCGTTGAGCAGAATTTCCATTTCTTTGCGGTGGTTTTTACTATCCGCCGGAATCATAAATAACAACATTGAATTTCGCTCAATGTGTCGTAGAAAGCGCAAACCGAGACCGCGGCCTTCGTGCGCACCTTCGATTATTCCTGGAATATCGGCCATTACAAAGGAATGATCATCCCGGTAGGAAACGATACCTAAATTAGGAACCAATGTTGTAAACGGATAATCGGCAATCTCTGGTTTTGCTGCTGAAACCACCGATAAAAGAGTCGACTTTCCTGCATTGGGAAATCCAACCAGACCAACGTCGGCCAATATTTTCAATTCGAGAATTTTCCATCCTTCCTCTTCTTCCTCACCTGGCTGAGCATAGCGAGGCGTTTGGTGGGTAGCACTTTTGAAATTGACATTTCCCAAGCCACCTCTTCCTCCTTTGACCAGAATATGTGTTTGATCATGCTCAGTGATCTCAAAAAGCACCTCGCCTGTTTCGGCATCTTTAGCTACCGTTCCGAGTGGTACATCGAGAATAATATCCTCTCCATCCTTTCCATGACTCCGTGAGGCACCGCCGGATTCTCCGAATTCAGCGTAAATATGTTTGCGGTATTTCAGGTGCAAAAGTGTCCACATCTGTGAGTTACCACGAAGGATGATGTGACCACCACGTCCGCCGTCACCGCCATCCGGTCCGCCTTTGGCAGCAAATTTCTCCCTGCGAAAGTGCTTCGACCCCGCTCCTCCATGGCCCGAACGACACATGATCTTCACATAATCAACAAAATTTGTTTCTGCCATTCCTATTTTTATAGATTACCGCAAAGGTACATACTATCCCCGACTATCGAAAACGATCGAAGATACACATTTTTTTTGATCACAACATGGTTTCACTACCTTTGCGAAGGACTTTGAAGAATTTTCGATTTTCGATTTTCGATTTTCGATTTGCTTCCGGCCAAATTGTCGAATTACCGAATTGTCGAATAATCAAATTCTTACTATGATCCCCAATTGGAAAGAAAATTTCAAAATCAATTCCTATCAAGTTGATTTTCAGGAAAAAATTAAACCTACCAATCTTATGCAACTTTTCCAGGAAGCTGCCGGGAATCATGCGCTGCATTTGGGTGCAGGATATGCTGCCTTGGCAGAAGAGAAGCTTTTCTGGGCGCTGTCACGTATCCGGGTTGAGATTGATCATTTACCAAAATGGGGCGACGAAATCTATGTCGAAACTTGGCCCTGCGGTCAGATCGGACCATTTTTTCGACGTGATTTTAAATTTTTTAACAACCAGGATGAGGTGATCTGCCGGGGTGTTTCCGGATGGCTTTTATTGAACGGAGAAACAATGCGCCCACAGCGAGCAGACAGATTGACCATTGAATTACCAATTAATGAGGGCAAATTTGCCCTTGAGACTTTCCCCGAAAGGTTAAGCGGTTTAGTTGAAATTCCTGTTTTTAGTAAGAAAATATTGTACAACGAGATAGACGTCAATTTCCATGTAAACAATACGCGGTACCTCGATTGGGTGATGGACTGCTTTGATCGAAATTTTTATCAGACACATCAATTGAAGAGTTTTACACTGGAATTTTTGAGCGAAATGCTTTGGGGAGACGAGGTTGAATTACTGTCAGGGCAGGAAGGTTCTAATTATCACATTCAGGCGATGAATAAGGAAACGGAAAAGATCGCGTTTCGGGCTGATGTGGATTGGGTCACCGTTTAAACAATCCCCTAAACAATTTTCTGCGACGATGGAAAATGTTCATTCCCTTTTCAATAATTGTGTTGTCGAAATCGTGCGAAAACATCAATTCTGTCGTATCATCTGCGGTGGAAGTATAAACGAGAATAAAGCTATAAATATCAAAATTTTTCGCCATCAACCTGGGAATATTTTCTTGGGACAATTTATAAGAAACTCCCCCACTACGGGGAAGCGGAATTACAATAAGATCTGAAGGTGTTAAAAATTGCCCCAAGCTGGTAAATTCTTCCCACTGAGTGAATTCAGAAAAACTTATTTTGACGGATGATCGTTGTTGTTGATGGAAGGATGATACATGTTCAAAAGTCTGAGGAGAAGACAAAAAATGACAGGATTTATCGAGTGACTTACCCATACTAAGAATGCGGCTCATCCAATTTTGAAAACCGTATTCCCGATCAGCGTACCTCGGACAAACAACCACTATTCGGTTATAACTATTTAGATCTGATTGGATACTGGCCACCCAGACGGCCTGTTCCGTATTCTCAACAATATACTTGACATTGTTTCCAAAGAGCATCTCGGAAAATTGGGTTTTGAGTGCAAATCCGATAATTATTTCTGAGGCAAATATTTCCTTCGCAACTCTTTTTATTCCGGCTGTAAATTGTTGATCGATCGTTGTAATGATTTCCACTTTCTGGTCGATGGCTGCGGCATGAATGATTGCCTTTTCGAGCATTCGCTTCGCCTCGATTAATTTTGACTTGGCGGTATGATCGTCGTCCACAACGGATAAACTAACAATTGGATGTCGGTTTTTCGGTAATTTGATGGCGATTGCGAGATCGATCAAGCGCTCCATGGTCGAAGGATTGGAGATGGGCACCAATATTTTTTGTTCCTGGATCGGAACATTGTTTTGTTCTGTGTATTTTTCCTCTTCGATAAGCATTTTTTTTGCAGCATTCTCTGTGACGAAGGAACCAACCAGACAAGTTACCAGAATTAAAAATATACTCCCGTTCAGAACATTCTCGTCAACTATACCCATTTTGAACCCTACAAGTATAACAGCCAGTGTGGCAGCCGCATGCGGAGTGCTCAATCCAAAGATCAATCGCCTCCATGATGCCGGATATTTAAAAGTGACTGAGGTAATCAATGCTGCGAGATATTTGCCTAATATGGCAACAATTGACATCGTACAAGCGATTATCCAGGCACCAGTACCATTTCCAAATGCCTTGAGATTAATAAGCATTCCGACACTTATCAAAAAAAATGGTATAAAGATTGCATTGCCCACAAATTCGAGCCGATTCATCAAAGGAGAAGTCCTCGGCACAAATTTATTCAGGGCAATCCCAGCTGCAAATGCACCTATGATGGGTTCCAAACCGGCCACTTCGGACAAAAATGCGGAAAAGAAAACCATCGCAAGGACAAATACAAAGTGAGATCTTTTTTCGCCTTCCAATTTTTTAAGAAACCAGGTGGTTAAGATCGGGATCAACCAAAAGACCACTATTAGAAATAATAAGACCGAGATTACGAACGTGTACCAGAAATTAGCATTGATATCTCCTTTCACAGAACCTACAATAACAGCAAACAAAACAAGAACAGCAGTATCGGTCAACATCGTACCGCCAACGGTGATGGCGACTGCTTCATGCCGCGAAATCCCCATTCTGCTAACAATAGGATAGGTTACCAGGGTATGGGTGGAAAACATGCTGGCAACAAGTAGGCTGGCATTTAAATCGAATCCGAGCAGGTAGCGGCATACGGGAAACCCAAGCGCGAGTGGAATCAGGAAAGTAAACAGACCAAAAGCAAGACTTTTATGCTTGTTAGATTTAAACTCTTTCAAGTCAAGCTCCAATCCTGCCAAAAAAATAATATAGAGCAATCCGATGGTAGAGAAAAGATCGACAGCAGCATTCTTTTCAATCCAACCTAATCCATGAGGTCCGATAACCAATCCAGACAATATCAATCCGATGATACCAGGTATCTTCAAGCTCCTCAGTAAAATTGGAGCAAGCAGAATGATGAACAAGATCACTGCAAAGATTAAAACCGAACTGTGAAACGGTTTTTGCAGCAGATCTATCAACCTGTCCAGTATTTGGGTCATGACAACATTGCGGGATGGATTTAGCTTCAAATATAGGTAAATTTGACAATTCGGTAATTCGACAATTTGGCAATTCGGCAATTTGACAATTCGGCAATTCGACAATTCGGCAATTCGGCAATTTGACAATTCGACAATTTGGCAATTTGACAATTTGACAATTCGGTAATTCGACAATTCGACAATTTGGCAATTGTAATATTAGGATCGTTGGAAATGTTAAAATATGCCAGACGGGAAAATAATTAGTAAGGATGCCTAAAAATGGGCAAATAGGGTTGTTTCGCTTAAAAAACATCGCATTTAAGCTTCTAAAAAAGGTGCTTAAACCATATCTATTCTTATATTTGCGACCGTCAAATTCCTACAAAAACCGTATTTGACTTGTTTGGATCGTTTATTGTTGAAAATTATACGGTTTAAAATAAAAATAAGGAGTTAAACTGTTTATTATGAGTAAGAAACGCATTATAATCATAGCGTGTGCCGCGATTGCTTTGTTAACAATACTAATTGTTGGCATAAATCGAAAATCAGGAGAAGAAGAGATAACGTGCCAAGTTAAAAGGGGTGCAATTGAGGTTAAAGTTCATACTTCCGGTCAATTGGAGGCTGAAAAATCAGAAAATATACTCTTGCCAACTGTTCTCTCTACACAGAATGTCCGTGTTTATGAGATAAAGATCACCGATTTAATTGAAGAAGGATCTGTTGTGGATTCGGGTCAATATATTGCAACACTCGATCACAAAGTAGTAGAGGAGGTTCTTACTCAGGCCCGATTGGAGTTGGAAGCCGCCATGGTAGTTATTGAGGACGCAAAACTGGATTCAAATTTGAGCCTGAGTAACTACCGTGATTTAATTACTAATTCGCGGTCGGATGTTGAGGAGCGCAAAATTGTTTTGGCAGAATCAGTTTATGAATCACCTTCCGTGATAAAAAAGGCAGAGATGGAAGTTGCCAAAGCAGAGCGAAAACTTGAACAGGATATTAAAGGTTTAGGTATGCGTCAAAGGCAGTTAAATTCTCAAATGGAGCGACGTAGTATTGACTTTAATCTTAAAGAGAAACGGGTAAACGATCTCATGCAGGTACTGGAAGCTCTTATCATAAAAGCCCCCAAGCCCGGAATGGTCATTTATGCGAGGGATCGGTTTGGCATAAAGATTCAGATTGGATCTGTGCTGACGCCCTGGAGTCCAATTATTGCTACTTTGCCAGATATGACCAGGATGATATCAGAAACCTATGTGAATGAAATCGATATAGCAAAGATCAAGGTTGGTCAAAAAGTTAACCTCAGCATAGATGCCTTCCCTGATAAGGAATTAAAGGGTGAGGTTATTTCTGTGGCGAATATTGGCCAGCCAATGCCTAAAAGTGATTCGAAAGTTTTTCTGGTTCAAGTTCGAATATATGGAAGTGACCCGGATATCAAACCTGCCATGACTACTGGTAATCTGATCCAGACAGGCGTTTACAGCAATAAACTTTTTGTCCCGACAGAGGCCGTATTCGAAACTGATTCTACTCGTTTTGTCTATTTAAAAAAGAATAAGGTAGTCAGACAAATTGTGGATACCGGTGAAGAAAATGAAGATTTTATCGTTATAAACAAGGGTGTTTCTGAAGGTGATGTTTTGGTACTAAATGAGCCGGAGAAGCTGGATGATATCGAAACTGTTGGATGGGATATTTATCAAGAGCAGCTTACGAAGCAAAAAGAGAAGAAGACAAATGCTGAATCAGCCGATAGGATAGAAAAGCCGGACTCGAGTAAAAACAGGCGGAATAATTCAAATCAACCAACGAAATGACGCCTAAGAAGATACACGCTTTTTACAACCGCTATTCCTACAATGTACAGATTGCGATTGAGGCAATCATCGCCAACAAGGTAAAATCGTTGTTAACAGCTTTAGGAATTATTTTTGGAGTCGCAGCTGTTATCAGTATGCTGGCCATTGGTAACGGTGCCGAACAGGAAATTCTGGAGCAGATCAAGATGGTTGGAGTCAACAACATTATTGTCACGCCAATTTTGCAGGCCGACCAAGCTAGTTCGAATGATCCCAAAAGCAGCAGTACTACTGAAGGAAATCAGCTTGCCGGAAGTAAAAAGAAATTTTCCAAAGGACTCACGCTACTTGATGCAAGCTCGATAAAAGAAATTATTCCAACAGTTCAGGATGTTTGTCCGATCATTACATTTAATTATACGGCCATATTGCATGATATCAGCAGCCAGATAAAGCTGGATGGCACGGAAAATACTTATTTTAGCTTGTTCGATATTAAGCTTGAAAGCGGAACCCTTTTCCACGATCAACACATGAAGGAAGGCTATCCGGTATGCATTATCGGTTACAATGTCAAAAATATTTTCTTCAACCAGGAATCCCCGATAGGTAAATACATCAAATGTGGCCAAAATTGGCTCCAGGTAATCGGAGTAATTGAAAAACGCAGCTTCGTAGGATCCGGAGCAGGAACCGCATCAATCAGCGGCACGGATAACAGCATCATCATTCCGGTTAAAACCATGCTTCTGAGATTTCGGAACAGGGCACTGATACGCGGAGACCAGGTAAAGATGGCCAGCTCAGGCAGGGAGGCTCCATCCACAAAAGTGGAAAATCTCAATCAGCTCGATCAAATCATCGTCCGGGTTAGGGAGACACAGCAACTCACCGCAACAGCCAAAGTCGTTGGTAATATGCTGATGCGTAAACACAACAACATTCGCGATTTTGAGGTTAGTATTCCCGAGCTACTGCTGAAACAGCAACAGAAAACGAAGAAAATTTTCAACATCGTTTTGGGTGCCATTGCAGGTATTTCATTGATTGTAGGCGGAATAGGCATCATGAATATCATGCTGGCTTCTGTCATGGAGCGAATTCGCGAGATTGGAACCAGGCAGGCCATCGGTGCTTCCAGAAAAGACATCGTATTTCAATTTTTATCCGAATCGACGCTTATTAGCGTTGCAGGTGGGTTAATCGGAATAGTGCTCGGGGTGATTTTATCAAAAGTGATACAGACCATGCTCGATATCAAGACCATTATTTCGTTTTTCTCCATATTTATTTCGTTTGGCGTTTCGGTGTTTATAGGGATTACCTTTGGATACCTCCCTGCTAAGCAAGCCGCAGACAAAGACCCGGTTGAATCATTAAGACAATAATTTAGCTATGATCCGTATTTTTTTACTCGCACTTTTGATTGTCGTCGGTAAGATTTCACCGGCACAGCAGAATCTAATAGAATTAACCCTGGAAGAGGCAATTGATCTGGCTTCCAAACAATCGCTTGATGCTTTCAGGCAGCAAAACATGTACCTTTCAAGCTATTGGGAATTCAAGTATTACAGATCGGATAAACTACCTCAATTTTATGTGGGCGCTAATCCGCTTTCCTATAACAACTCAATTAGACAGGATTATATACCGCAGGATCAAAGCTGGCAGTTTAGTCAGCAAAAGAATATAACTTCCAGTGCATCCATGAAGATGACCCAGAATGTCGGTCTGACAGGCGGAAGTTTATCTGCAAGTTCCGACATCGGGATGGTAAAGAATTTTCTCGGCGACAAGACAACCATGTACTCTTCCAACATGGTAAGTTTGGGGTACCGGCAAAAATTGAACGGATACAACGCTTTGCGCTGGAAATCCAAGATTGAGCCTTTGAAATTTGAAACGGCCAAGAAGCGGTTTATTCAGTCTAAAGAAGATATCGCCGTCAAAACGACCAACAAATTCTTTGCTTTGGTGGATGCCCAGATTGAAATCAATATCAGCAAAACCAATCTGGCCAACGCTGACACCCTATACCAGATTGGAAAAGGAAGATACCAAGTTGGTACCCTTACGCAAGACGAACTGCTAAATTTCGAGTTAAATCTTATGAATGCCCGCATTGCATCGACCCGAGCAGACCAGGGGCTCCTGCGGGCTCGTTCAGATTTGAATATTTTCTTGGGACTCGAGAAAAAAACGATCATTAATTGTATTTTGCCAAAATCTATCAGCTCCGAATTACAAATCGGTGTAGATGATGCCATTCAAAAATCAATGGAGAATAATCCGGATATTCTTTATCAGGAAAGGCAACTGTTGGAACAAGAAAGTAATGTTAGATTAGTCAGGGCACAAAACGGATTAAGTGCCGACATCAGTGCGACTGCTGGTTTGAATCAAAAATCTATCGTTTTTGAAGAGGCCTACAAGAATCCAAATCAATTTCAGAATATTGCTCTGGTTGGTCTATCGGTACCAATTCTTGACTGGGGTAAAAGAAAAGGTCAGGTTTTGATGGCCAAATCGAACCGCGATGTGGTAGTCAACACTGTAAAACAGGCCAGAATAGACTTTGAACAATCCGTTATGATGAGTGTGATGGAGTTTAATCTTCAGTCGAATCAAGTACAGAATTCGGCGAAGGCAGATACTATTGCCCAAATGGGATTCGATGTGACCATGCGTCGCTTTAAAATCGGCAAATTGGATGTAACAAAGCTCAATATTGCCAGAACCGATCTGGAAAGTGCAAAGAGAGCCTATATCAATTCACTTCAGAAATATTGGGTCTCCTACTATTCGATCCGACAAGTGGCCTTGTACGATTTTGAGCGTAAAACTAATTTAGTTGCTGATTTTGATAAAATTCTGAACCAATGATTCTAACAAAATCTAAGAAGATCATCCTGGTTTCATCCGTACTTTTTGTAGTGCTGGTTGCTGCAATCTGGTTCTTCCGGATAAAACCCTCCTTGGGTGTCTATAAAGTTAAAAAGGAAAATTTCGAAGAAATAATTTCCTGCAAAGGAGAAATTCAAAGCGAAAAGGCGGTATTTATCAATATTCCGGATGTTCTTGGCGACAGGAAACTGGAGATTTGGGACATTCAGATCAAGGATTTACTCCCTGAAGGATCCATTGTTAAAAAAGGAGATTATGTTGCTTTGCTTGATCAGGGTCGAATCAAACAACTCAAAGAAAGCAACGAACAAGCGCTTAAGAAGCTAATATTCAATTACAACGACTCCAAAATAGACAGTGCTGTGGATCTCGTCCAAATGCGCAACGCCTTAGATCAATTCGCCTTCGATGTAAATTCATTGAAAATCGAGATGGAGCAGTCCGTTTATGAGTCACCAGCCTTCCAGCGTAAAGCCAAGATGGCCTACGAACGTGGTCTGAGACAGTTTGATGCGAAGTTTCGGGCCTACATTATGACGCAAAAAACCTTGCGAATTCAGGTGTCAAGAGAAGAAAAAATGGTTGAAGAATTAACCGATAAGGATACTAAATATCAAATCGCCTTTGATGGTGCAAGAATTACTGCGCCTCAGGACGGAATGCTTATCTATGGCAGAACTTATGGCCGTGGTGGCAGCCGGAAGCTCACCATTGGCTCTAATGTGAGCATGCAAAACCCAATCATTGCGACGCTACCAGATTTATCAGTTCTCGTTTCCGAGACCTACGTGGAAGAGATTTTCATTTCAAAGATCAAAGTTGGAGACAGTGCCAGAGTGCACATTGATGCACTAAAAAATCAGGAAAAAATCGGTGTCATCTCTAATATTTCGAATGTTGGACAAGAGATGACTGGTTTTGAATCAAAGGTTTTCAAGGTCAATATTAAGATTTCAAGCGATAATAAGCGCATCAAACCGGCCATGACGACCAACAATGAAATTATTATCTCCAGAGAAGAAAATGTACTGATCATACCACGATCAGCAGTATTTACAGAAGATTCCAAACAATTTGTTTATTTAAAGGGATTTGGTGGTGTCAACACCCAATATATCGAGTGCGGAAATCAAAACGAAAAATTTGTCGTTATCAAAAGTGGCTTGAAGGAAGGTGATAAAATCTTATTGAACAAACCCACCAGCTAGAATTTGAATTATCCCGCTTTCATTTTTAATTTGTAATTTTTAATTCTTAATTAATTACTAATGAGACTAATAACAATACTATCTGCATTTTTGGCCGTTTCCTGCTCGTCAACTATGAAGAATACCGGGGAAGATGTTATTACCTACAAAAATATTGAAAAGCACATTTCAACACTTTCGTCCGACCGCTTTTTAGGTCGTATGCCAACCTCATCCACCGAAAAAATCACCATCGATTACATTGCTGGCCAAATGAAGGAAATTGGCCTCGAACCGGCTAATAACGGAAGTTATTTTCAAGAAGTTCCGATACTTGCCATTACCTCACAGCAGTCTAAAACACTCGATTTTGAGACTCCGAAAGGGGTGCTGAAGTTTGAAAAAATGGTCGATTACGTCTCTTTTTCCAGAAGACAGGAAGAAATTCTGACGCTTGATAAATCTGATCTTGTTTTTGCCGGATTCGGCATCACAGCTCCCGAATACAACCGTGATGATTTTCAGGGGATGGATCTGACAGGGAAGACTGTGCTGGTATTCGTTAACGATCCAGGTTTCGGGACAACCGATGCCTATTTCAAAGGTAATACGATGACCTATTACGGACGGTGGACATACAAATTTGAGGAAGCCGCGCGTCGCGGGGCAAAAGGATGTTTTATTGTTCATGAAACCAATCAGGCCGGATATCCCTGGAAGGTAGTAAGCAACAATGGAGAAACCACCAAGTTATACCTGAAACCGGAAAATGGGTACAAGGATCGATGTGCATTCGAAGGATGGATTTCAAAATCTGGGGCAGAACAACTTTTTGCAGCTTGCGGGATGAGCTTCGAACAGGCAAAAGAAATGGCTCTGAAAAGAGATTTTAAGCCACAAATAATGCCTGTAAAAGTTTCCGGCAAACTCACAAATAGCTTTAATACAAAGACATCGGCCAATGTTTGCGGACTTATCCGCGGTAGTACACATCCGGAAGAAGTGATCGTTTACACGGCACACTGGGATCATTTGGGAATCGGAACCACCGTCAACAACGACAGTATTTACAACGGAGCTACTGATAATGCCAGCGCAGTAGCCT
>JBBQJE010000049.1:0-16787 GCA_038325635.1 Bacteroidales bacterium | reverse complement strand
CAATTGATTGCGTCTCCCAACGAAAAAACTAAAAGCCAATAGCTAACAACTAAAAGCTTATATTTTTAAAAATCTTTAACATTTAGGAAAAATGACAGAAGAGATCATTATAGCCGGTTTCGGTGGACAGGGAGTCCTTTCAATGGGTAAAATCCTTGCCTATTCAGGTGTGATGCAAGATCAGGAAGTTGCCTGGTTTCCTTCCTACGGACCCGAAATGCGAGGCGGAACAGCCAATGTAACGGTGATCATAAGTGACGACCGCATCAGTTCGCCCGTTCTGAACGAATTTGATACCGCCATTATCCTCAACCAGCAATCCATGACCAAATTTGAGAAGATGGTCAAGCCGGGCGGCGTGTTGCTGTACGATCCCAACGGAGTGGTGAAACATCCATCCAGAAAAGACATCAATATCTACCGGGTTGAAGGAGCCAGACTAGCGGTCGAAATGGGCAATCCGTTAACATTTAACATGATCGTTCTAGGTGCCTTTTTGCAGGTAAAACCGGTTATCAAACTGGAAAATATCAAAAAAGGATTGGAAAAATCTCTACCGGAACGACACCACAAACTCATCCCGCTAAATCTGAAGGCCATTGAGGTCGGACAAGCCAATCTGGAGGTCGTTCAACAAGTATAGATCTATCCTGAATAGGTCATAGAGACCTGACAAAATATCATCAAACTCTTTTCAGCTTCAACCAACTCCCTGATAATGTTCTATTCCAACATTATCAGGGAGTTGGAATTTTGATGCGATTTCGGCGATGCTGAATCAGTTCAATTTTGCAAACGGAGGATTAATCACCATGAAAAAATTTGGGTGTTCGACAAAAATTGGTATTGCTTGTTTGTATAGTAATTTTTTATTAATTTTACAAGTACTCCCTATTTGAATATTCTAAACCTTTTAAAATCAAGTTATGAAAAGAACTTTTTTATCGTTAGTAATTCTAACTTTTTTATCAGTTTTTCTCTTCAACTCCTGCGATCCTGTGGAAACCTCAGTTCCACATTGGCAATTGACGTCTTCTGAAATATATGGCGTTAAACCAGCGCCATTGGTTGCCGATCAAAATTACCAAAGATTCCCCACCTTCCCATTCAGTACTATTTATGATGAAGGCACAGCCACTCACACTTACTCCGGGACAGAGCGGAATATTGTAAGGTCGGATTTTTCAAAAATCACTGGAAAAACAGAGACCATTAATTTTATTTGGTCTCAACCTCCGGCAACTATCCTGCCTGACACTGAATTCACAATTACTGTTGAATCAAAAGGTACAACAGGGAATGGACGAGGCGTTTCCAGCCCAAGCTATTACAGTAGTTTAAATTCCTGGCCGGCACAAAGCTTTAGAAACGGCCCAAAAACAGCTACTTTAAAATTTGGCAAACCTGACAGTGACCCAAATCGTCAAAAAATGAAAATCATCTTAGAAATGTCGAGCGGAGTGTATTACCGCATGGAGTGGTGGTACGTTTACGAATGGAAACCTTAACAACTATTTTCACCTGAATGATCATTCTTCCGTCGATTAGGAAAAGCCGGTTTTCAGAGCGGTTTTCTTGTGCTGACTTTTTGATAATTTAGGAGACTGTTACTGAGCTTG
This sequence comes from Bacteroidales bacterium, assembly GCA_038325635.1. Classification (GTDB taxonomy): domain Bacteria; phylum Bacteroidota; class Bacteroidia; order Bacteroidales; family Prolixibacteraceae; genus CAINVV01. The sequence continues at coordinate 15,168 of JBBQJE010000049.1, read as the reverse complement.
AGAATTTTTTTGGATTTTCTTCTTCTGTTTGCCTGGTAATTTCGCTCAAAAAATCGAATCATTCCAATGTACCGGTGCAGCCCGTTAAAATTGCAGTTCTCTTTGATACACATTATTACAATCCGTCTCTCGGCACAACCGGATCGGCTTTTGAGGCAGAACTTTCCACCGATAGGAAAATGCTTCGGAAAATTACCATTTAAAATTGACCTCTTGCCAACAAATTTCCCTAACCCAAGCGAATTGAAATAAAACATTGAATAGTAAACAATTAGCAGCAAATCGAAAATAAAAAACCATCACATTTTTAATGACCGAATTTAACAAGAAGCCAGCGAAGCGTAAACCAACAAATTCCTTTGAGACAAAAAGCTGTTTGAGCGAAGCCGTAGTCGGCGTGAGTTCTTTTTGTCAGGTCTTTTTTGATTACTTTTTGTGACGACAAAAAGTGATAAAGAATAAACAGATGGATTTTTTCACCCAAAGCAACTACAATGAACTAAAGAAGAATGCCAAGTTCCCTGAGTTTGCTAAAAATACTATCCATTTTGTAGCTGAATATTTGTATATTTATACTGTTTCAAGAACTTTTTACATATTGGCTCTAATTGAAATTGTTACTCATAAATTGTAAAATTACATCCTTCAGTAAATGCATGTTGAGAAACAATATCAGATTAAAAAATTTAACTGTTGTGCTGAAAATAAGGATAGTAATCAATAATTAAAATGTTGTAGCATGAAAAAATGTCTAATTTCCCTGTTAATGCTTGTAGTAGCCAGTCATTTCGGTTTTTCTCAAAGTGCTTCAGGCAATTTCAATACCGACTTTAAGGAAATGACCATCACCCAAAACGGGAATAGAATAACCGGAACTTACAAATATCAAAACGGACGAATTGAAGGAACACTTAATGGCCATTCATTAACCGGTTTCTGGTATCAGGATAATGGTAAAGGAAAAATGAAATTCGAGTTCAATTCCGATTTTTCCGAATTTACTGGCAAATGGGGATACAATGATGCCATACCAGATAGTAAATGGAACGGGAAAAGGATCGGAGGATCAAATAGTGGACAAGCAATAGTATCGGACGAAGTAAAAGTCAGCGGTGTTTTTAGCTCCGATTTTAATGAACTGACTATCACCCAAAGTGGGAATCAGATCAGTGGTACGTACAAATACCGGAATGGACGGATTGAAGGGACACTATATGGCAAAACTTTAACGGGATGGTGGTACCAGGATAACGGCAAAGGAAAATTCGTTTTTGAGTTTAATAACGATCTTAATGGATTCATTGGAAAATGGGGTGCCAACGATGCTACACCATCTGGAAAATGGAACGGAATCAGGATTGACAGATAAATCAATTTGCTATGAACCCCAATCTCATCGGATTTTCCCAAAAAATCAATGATCCGGCAATGGCCAAATATGTAAAAGACACCAACCGATGGTCTGCCATTTTTGCGCTTATATTGGCAATTGCTTCAGTAGTTGGCTTTTATATTTACGGCGAAACGAGTTCCGAAATGGAGAACCCTGAGTCACTCTATATTGGGCTGGGTATCGGAAGTATGTTTTTGCTTATTGCCTTATTTCAAATCGTTGGTAGAAATAAAAGTACTACTTGGGACGGAACTGTCGTGGATAAAAAAATAATAAAGAAGCGCAGACATGACAAATACCAGGATTGCTGGAAAGAATATCTGGAATATCAGGTTACTATTAAAGATGACAATGGCAAAAAATTTCATCTTACCGCCGAAGACGATGACACCCAATACAATTACTTTAAAATCGGCGATAGAGTGAGGCATCACAAGGGTTTGAATTCCTATGAAAAGCAGGATAAATCTGACGACACAATTATCTTTTGTAATGCTTGTGCCAGCCTAAATGATATTCAGGATGATTATTGTTTCCGATGCAAATGTCCGCTACTTAAATAATAATTAGCCAACTTTGTCCGAATTTCTGAAAATTTCGAGCATTGGAATAGTAACCTAACTGCCTTATTTTCTGATCTGAAACACTGGTAGAGACGCGATTAATCGCGTCTCTACATGACGACAGTGGTAATGTCCAAAACGTTTTGAACAAGTTTAACGTACAACGTACAATAAACGAAGTTCAAAATAAAAATGAACAAAAACAGACTAGAAGCCTTTAGCGATGGCGTTTTAGCCATTATCGTTACCATTATGGTATTGGAAATGAAAGCGCCTTTCGGTGCAGAATGGGACGATTTATTAGAATTGATTCCGAAATTTTTGTCCTATCTATTTAGTTTTATTATGGTTTGGATTTATTGGAACAATCATCATCATCTATTTCAAACAGTCAAAAAAGTGAATGGCGAAGTGTTATTAGCCAATGGTTTTTTACTCTTTTCCTTGTCTTTGCTACCCTTTGTTACTGCTTGGATGGGTGAAAATCATTTTGCCAGAAATCCAGTAATTTTAATGGCGGCTGTATTGCTGCTTTCAGGAATTGCCTTTACTATTTTGACTTTCACCTTAATAAAATTACACGGAAAGGATTCGGTTTTAGGAAAAGCGATGGATAGCGACAAAAATAGAAAAGGGAAAATATCTACTTTGTCTTATGTTGTTTCTATTCCTTTTGCATATATACACCCGCTAATTTCATGTGGTATTTTTGGTTTTGTTGCTTTTATGTGGTTAATTCCTGATAAAAGAATGGAAAAAGCATTGAATGAATAAACCGGCACCTAAACGAGTAACGCACTGACGGATTGATGCCCCCAAGAGCAAATCTCACACCAAAGTTTCTCCGAATTTAGCAGGCAGCAAAAACGCTGTTAAAAATCAGCAATTCCGGTATATCTTATGTGAACAGTTTTCGTAATTTTAGCTGATCAAACAAAATTCGAATTTTCTTTTTAATATCCAAAATCATCTGAACTTATGAGCATCAAAACAAGGTTGACCCTGATGAACTTCCTGCAGTTCTTCGTCTGGGGTTCGTGGCTTATCTCTCTTGGTGGATACATGATGGGACCCTTACATTTTACCGGCGGACAGGTAGGTGGTGTCTATGCCACCATGGGAATTGCTGCACTTTTTATGCCTGGTTTATTAGGTATTGTGGCTGATCGCTGGATCAATGCTGAACGAGTTTTGGGTATGTGCCATTTAGTTGGAGCTGTGCTGCTTTTTTGGGCCTCCACAGTTACTGACCCAACTGTAATGTATTGGGTGATGCTGTTTAATGCTATGGCTTATATGCCGACAATCGCTCTAAATAGTGCGGTTTCCTATAATATTTTATTGCAAAAAGGATACGATGTGGTGAAGGATTTCCCTCCAATCCGTGTATGGGGAACGGTCGGGTTTATATTTGCCATGTGGATTGTTGATTTACTGGGATGGGCACGAAGTCCAATTCAACTCTATGTAAGTTCGCTAACTGCTCTATTTTTAGGAATATACGCTTTTACACTTCCTGCCTGCGTGCCTGCAAAGGTAAAAAGAGACGGATCATGGCTTTCCGCCCTTGGACTGGATGCGTTCGTTTTGTTCAAGAAAAGAAAGATGGCTGTATTCTTCATTTTTGCCATGCTTATTGGTGCTGCCTTGCAAATTACCAACACTTTTGGCGGTTCATTCTTGGATGATTTTTCCAAATTTGATTTATACAAAGATTCCTTCGCAGTAAAGCATCCAAATTTACTACTGTCGATCTCCCAAATTTCTGAAACCCTCTTTATTCTGACCATTCCTTTCTTCCTGAAACGATTTGGAATAAAAAAAGTAATGATTATCAGCATCTTCGCATGGGTACTGCGGTTTGGACTGTTCGGTCTCGGAAATCCTGGTCACGGCTTGGTGTTGTTAATTCTTTCCATGATCATTTATGGCATGGCCTTCGATTTCTTCAATATTTCGGGTTCGCTGTTCGTCGAAATGGAAGCAGAACCTGGAATAAGGGCTAGCGCACAAGGATTATTCATGATCATGACCAATGGCTTTGGTGCCTATTTGGGTGGCACGGCGAGCGGCTACGTAGTCGATCTTTTCACCAAAGATGGCGTCAAAGATTGGCCAAGTATCTGGTTTGTTTTTGCCGGATATGCTTTGGTACTGGGTTTGATCTTTCCTTTGTTCTTTAAATACAAGCATGAGAGAGAGGCTAAAGTGATCTAAAGTGAGCTAAGGTTTTGGACTCTTGACCTTTGACTTTTAATGAAGTTTTTATATACCTTTGGGTGTAATATTTAGATTATGGAAGGACATATTATAAACATCGACCCGGAAATTTTAGGTGGAACCCCTGTTTTTTTTGGAACAAGAGTTCCAATTAAAAATTTATTTGATTACCTCGAAACAGGCGAATCAATTGATTATTTTCTGGAAGACTTTGAGGGAGTTAAAAGAGATCAAGTAGTCAAACTTCTAGAAATGTCTCAACTGATAGAAAAATAATTCCAATGTTAAACCGTCAACTTCTCTCCCCAACCAGCATCGTGGTAATTGGGGCTTCTAACAATATTACCAAACCAGGTGGAAAGATCCTGAAAAACCTGCTAGAGCACGAATTCAAAGGAATGTTATGCGCTGTCAATCCAAATGATGGGAACGTGCAGGGGGTGAGGACTTATAAATCGGTCAGGGATCTTCCGGAAGTTGAGCTGGCTATTTTGGCAATTCCGGCAAAAAGTTGTGCGGAAGCGGTTTCCGTCTTGACAAAAGAAAAAAACACCAAGGCTTTTATCATCATCTCCGGTGGATTTAGTGAGATGGGCATTGAAGGTGCTTTACTTGAAAAAGAGCTGGTCGACCTTATCGACAAGGCCGGAGGATGCCTGATTGGTCCAAATTGCATCGGAGTGCTCACGCCCGACTATGCCGGGGTATTTACAGAACCAATACCGCGTCTCGAACCAACAGGAGTGGATTTTGTTTCAGGATCTGGTGCAACGGCCGTGTTTATTATGGAATCGGCTATTCCCAAAGGACTAACTTTTTCTCGGGTAATCTCGGTAGGAAACTCTGCCCAATTAGGTGTGGAAGAGGTTTTGGAATACTGGGATCTTCATGCTGAAAGCGAAGCAGAGGCACGGGTTAAGTTGCTTTATATCGAATCCATCCACAACCCGGACAAATTTTTAATCCATGCCTCTTCCCTGGTAATAAAGGGATTCAGGATTGCAGCCATCAAAGCAGGAAGCTCGAAAGCTGGCAGCAGAGCTGCATCTTCGCATACCGGTGCCATGGCAAGCTCCGATGCAGCCGTGGAAGCATTATTCCGCAAAGCCGGAATCGTGCGATGTTATGGTCGTGAAGAGCTGACAACAGTAGCTTGTGTGCTGATGTCGAAACAGATGAAGGGAAAGAACATGGCGATCATCACCCATGCCGGTGGACCGGCAGTCATGCTGACGGATGCCTTGGAAGCAGGTGGCGTCAATATACCTAATATACCCGACTCTCCCGTGAAACAAAAGCTGAAGGAGAAACTCTTCGAGGGATCATCCATTGAAAATCCTATCGACTTTCTGGCAACAGGAACAGCCGAACAGCTGGCTTTTATTATTGATACTGTTGAAAATGAGATGGATGATATTGACGGAATGGCCGTAATTTTCGGGAGTCCCGGATTAACTTCTGTCAAAGATGTATATGAGGTGCTTAATAGGAAGATGAAACAGTGTAAGAAGCCAATTTATCCGATTCTGCCCTCTGTGATGAATGTGAAAAATGATCTGGCCTATTTCCTTTCCCATGGCAATGTGAATTTTCCGGATGAAGTACTTCTTGGCAAAGCACTTACCAGAGTAAAGCTTACACCAAAACCTTCCGGGAAAGAGATTAATATGGAAGGAGTGGATGTTCAACGTATTCGAGAAATCATCGAAAATTGTCCAAACGGATACCTATCTCCCGATAAAATCGAACAACTTCTTGCGGCAGCCTCCATTCCATTCGTAAAGGAGATCGTTGCTAAAACAGAAGCAGAAGCACTGAAGGCAGCTAGTAAAATTGGATTTCCACTGGTAATGAAAGTAGTTGGACCACTGCATAAAACGGATGTCGGCGGTGTGACTTTAAATGTCAGGTCATCGGATATGGTCAGTCTGGAATTCGATCGAATGATGAAAATAAAGCAAACAACTGCTGTTATACTGGCTGAGCAAGCGAAAGGGATCGAACTTTTTCTGGGTGCTAGTTACGAACCAAAATTCGGACATGTCATCTTATGCGGTATTGGCGGAATTTTTGTTGAAGTACTGAAAGATTTTACCTCCGGACTGGCGCCGCTTACTATCGAGGAAGCAAATTCAATGATCCGCAACCTGAAAGCCTATCCGATCATTAAAGGATTCCGAGGAAAATCAGGCGTTAGCCGAAAGAAATTTGCCGAAATCATCGTGCGCTTATCCTCCATGCTGCGTTATGCAACGGAGATCAAGGAGATGGATCTAAATCCGTTGATGGGAAACGGGGATAAGATTGTGGCGGTTGATGCAAGAATCAGGATAGAGAAGTGAAAAATGAAAAGTGAAAAATGAAAAATGAAAAGTGAAAAATGAAAAGTGAAAAATGAAAAGTGAAAAATTAAGGAAGTACTTCTTCCATTTTTCACTTTTCATTTTTCACTTCTCATTTCTTCCTCCGTTTCGCAATTGGTATAAAACCTATTCAGCAGACTCAAATCATTGACCTCTTTGGTAAGTGATTCGATCGTTGGTTTCGGGATATCATAAATGTCCAAAACGAGCATTCCGTCAACGCAATTATTAAATTTCGGGTCGACATTGAATGCAATAATCTTGGCATTCAACCCAAGATATTTTTTCAAAAGAACCGGCAATCCAGTGTTATGCTGATCAACATCACCAATAAATTTATCCAACGAACTCAGTTGCGGCGTAAGATGCATCATGGCATCATTAAGATGCAAATCGTTCGTTTTCACCTTGAATCGTTTGCGCGGTCTTACCAAAGCCGCCTTTTCATAATCATAATAATTGGCCATAATATGGCGAATTATTAATTCTTTGGATTTTTCTGAATAGGTATTGCTAATACTCACGGGGCCAATGAGATAGCGATATTCTGGATTTTTCAACAAAAAGTATAGAATCCCTTTCCAAAGAAGGAATAGTGGTAAAGGTTTTCGTTGATATTCGCTAACGATAAAAGAGCGACCCAATTCAAGTGATTGTTGAAGCGTTTTTTTGAAGCCATCCTTCATTTTAAACAAGCTGTGGGTATAAAATCCCTGCACACCAAACTGATCAACAATCTCGGCTCCCATCCCAATGCGGTAGCCTCCAACAATTTTCTTGGTTTCTGTATCCCAAATAATCAATTGCTGGTAGTAAAGATCAAATTCGTCAAAATCAGTGGAGCGATTGGTACCTTCACCAACTTCCCGGAAGGTAATTTCCCTCAAACGTCCAAGCTCGTTTAAGATTACAGGTATCCGCTTCGTCGGAGCGCAGTATACCTCAAAATTCTTGATCTTGAAAAGAAATGAATCCCTTTTCAGGAGGGTGATCTCTTTTTCAATCAAATTCTGGGGTTGAGGAGCAATAATCTCATCTGGAAGAAGCTCATTTTTAAGTGAATAGTTAAAAAAATGCTTCACTTCGATTTCCGAATCCAGGCAATAGGTCTTTGATCTCAGGTAGCGACCGAACTGATGAATATCGGAAAATCGATCCTGCTCTTTAACCGAAATCGGATTGCCAATCCTTACTTTAATCGTTTTATTGCGCTTATTGATTAACTCCGATGGAAGTTTCACAGTTCGTAATGAGGGATGAATCCTACCTAATAAGTGGAAAAGACGACTGTTGGTTCCATGAAAATAAATAGGAACTACCGGAACATTGCTTTTCTTAATGAAACGCAGGGCAGATACCAGCCATTCCCGGTCGGTAATAAAAGTATTGGTATAATTCGTTGAAACCTCTCCGGCAGGGAAAAGGCTAAGAACGCCACCTTTGTGCAAATGATCGATCGCAGTCTTTAATCCGGCGATACTCGAACCGGCTTCCGGCATATTCTCGAACGGATTTACTGCCAGAAAAAAATCGGAAATAGGCTCCACTTTTTTAAGTAGAAAATTTGCAATTACCTTGTGGTCACCACGCACCATCGAAAGCAATTTGATCAGCAAAATGCCGTCTATTCCTCCAAACGGATGATTTGAAACAGTAATAAAACCTCCGTCGGCAGGTAATTTTTTTAAATCGTTCTCATCAAATTCAAGGGTAATATTCAAGTACTTAATAATGGCATCAATCGATTCAATTCCATGCTTTTGACTCACATTCTCGTACAAATCATTGATTTTATTAAAACGCAATAAATGCATTAATATTTTAGCAAAATATTCGCCTCCCATGTATTGGATAAAAGGACTCGCCTTAATTAAATCTTGTGGTTTGACAAGCTTCATTGTTCGATAATTTGGTATTTACAGTTCAATTCTTACCAGGATGTCGCCAAATTCAGGCATGTTATCAACTCCTTAGCAATGGTAATGATTCTTACCAGATCTTTCCAAATATATGGATTTGGTATCAATCTTTCATTCTCCTCCGACCTTTTTACCCTGCCATTTTTCAATTCAATTTTGTAATATTTTTTGAATTAGCCCTTTATCGTGCTAAATGATGTAATTTTGCCCTAAATAATTTTGATTTTGGGCGAATACAGATTAAATGATTGGCTGCCTACCACCATCAAGGAGGTCAGGGCAAGGGGTTGGGAAGAATTGGATGTCGTATTGTTCTCAGGAGATGCATATATTGACCATCCTTCTTTTGGTGCCGCGGTGATAGGCCGCATTCTCGAACGGGAGGGGTTAAAGGTTGCCATTGTGCCTCAACCTAACTGGCAGGACGACTTGCGCGATTTTAAAAAGATGGGTAAGCCGCGTCTTTTCTTCGCCATTACTGCCGGATGCATGGATTCGATGGTAAATCACTACACCGCCAACAAGCGAAAACGTTCCAACGACGCTTATACTCCCGGCGATCGGGCGGGTGCTCGTCCTGACTATGCCACCATCGTTTATTCCACCATCATCAAGAAATTATACCCGGATGTACCTTTGATTATAGGTGGAATCGAAGCATCCCTTCGTCGGGTAACGCATTACGATTATTGGTCGGATCAGTTAAAATCAAGCATTCTGATTGACAGCATGGCCGACTTGCTGTTTTATGGAATGGGCGAAAAATCGCTGATCATGCTTGTTCAGCAATTACAGTCCGGAAAACAACTTCAGCAATTGACGAATATCCCGCAAACAGCTTTTGTGGTTAACGAAGAACAGACCTATCTGTCGGATCCATCCTGGAAAGAAATTGACTTGCTTAGCCACGAAGCATGCAAGGCAGAAAAAATCAATTATGCCAAAAATTTCAAAATAATAGAAGAGGAATCCAACCGGATGGAGCCGGATACAAAACTTGTACAGGCGAATGGTCAAAGAATGGTGGTGATCAATCCGGCCTGGCCACCTTTAACCACCTCTGAGGCTGATAGTTTCAGTGACCTTCCATTCACCAGACTTCCCCATCCAAAATACAATGGGAAAGGAACTATCCCTGCCTACGAAATGATACGTCACTCCATCAATATTCATCGTGGCTGTTTTGGAGGATGCGGATTCTGTACGATCTCAGCGCATCAAGGCAAATTCATTGCGTCAAGGTCGGAGGCATCGGTCTTGAAAGAAGCTAAAAAAGTGGCCGAAATGCCCGACTTCAAAGGATACATTTCTGATGTAGGAGGACCATCGGCCAACATGTACCAAATGGCCGGAAAAGATCTTTCCATCTGCCGATTGTGTAAAAGGCCATCCTGTATTTACCCGGCAGTCTGCAAGAATCTTTCGACCGATCACCGGCCTATGAGTGCTCTTTACAACAAGGTTGCAGGCATCCCGGGTGTAAAGAAAGCATTTATTGGAAGTGGTATCCGATACGATTTAGTCTTTCACCGAGCCGAAAATGAAGAGATTAACAAGGGTAATCTGGCTTATCTGGATCAGGTAATTGAGAAGCATGTGTCGGGCCGTTTGAAAGTAGCTCCGGAACATACTGCAGATCAGGTGCTCGCTGTTATGCGGAAACCATCTTTCTCTCAATTTATTCAGCTCAAGAAATTTTTCGATAAAACAAATGAAAAATATGGATTGAAGCAACAATTAATTCCCTATTTTATTTCCAGTCACCCGGGGAGCGATGTCGAAGCTATGGCCGATTTAGCGGCAAAAACGAAGGAGTTGAATTTTAAATTAGAACAAATCCAGGACTTTACTCCCACCCCAATGACATTGGCAACAGTGATCTATTATTCCGGTTACCATCCCTATACACTGGAGAAAATATACACCGCTAAGACCTCAGATCAGAAGCTTGCGCAGCGCAAATTCTTCTTCTGGTATAAAAATGAATTTCGCAAAGAGCTGATTTCAGAACTCCGACACATCAACCGACCGGATTTGGAGAAGATTCTTTTTAAGTGAAAAATGAAAAATGGAAGAAGCCACCAGTGAACCTTCACCCCATATTACACATTTTTCACTTTTCACTTTTCATTTTTCATTTTTACCTGTGGAACCCTTCCCCGATATACTCTAATCCGGTTTCGAGTCCGGTGCGCCAATAGCTCCATTGATGGCCGCCGTTTCGAACTCTGTATTCATGAGGAACTCCTAATTTTCGCATCTCAATATGCAGCGTGGAGTTGCCATTGAAAAGAAAGTCATCATCCCCGCAATCGATCCAAAAACGGACGCTTTTAAGCTTCTCCATTGGAACTGAGTGGATCAGATCGAGTGGATTATTGGCTTTCCAGGCTTCCGAAAGTCGCGCTTCACCCTTCAATCCGTTGCCAAAGAGCGAACCAAAATATCGGTCATAATCTGCATCTTTTTGTTCAGTAATATCTTTTTCGGTGAAAGTCCCTGAACTCAGTGCAATACAAGTCGAGAAAAGATCGGTATGACGCATGGAAAGCTTCAATGCTCCATAGCCACCCATCGACAAACCGGCAATTGCTCTGTATTCTTTCTTTGGACGTACCCTGTACTCCTTCTCAATAAAGGGAATAAATTCATTCACAAAATTATCTTCCCACAAAATTTTGTTGTCAAAACTGTTGCAATACCAAGTAATTTTCCCGTCTGGCATGATGATGATACAAGGAGAAATTTTTCCGTCAACAATGGCTTTGTCTGCAATTCGGTTCGCTTCACCAAACTGGATCCAGCCAGTCTCGTTATCCGAATATCCATGCAACAAATAGACTACCGGATAGCTTCGCTGTGAGGTGGCATAATCTGCTGGAAGATAGACCGAATAGTTCATTTTTGTTCCTGCCTTTGAACTAAACGTCAAAGATTCAATAACCTTTCCACTTTGAGAAAATACGGTACTTGTGCAGAGCAAAAATCCAACAATAAGAAGCAGATTTTTCATTTATAGTTTATTTTTATTTGGTTGAACATCGGAAAATTACTGACAAATCTAACAAATTATAACCGTTTTGCTATCTTTGAAAATTGTAAAATAATTACCAAAATCAGGGAATCAATGATCACACTACTTTTCGGTTTTTTGTTCGGAGCATTGCTCCAGAGTGCCAGATTGAATCGGTTTGACACCATCAGCGGAATGGCTATGCTCCAAAACTTCAAGGTAGCCAAAGCCATTGCCTTAGCTATCGGCGTTGGAGTAATCCTGCTGAACATTGAAATTGGATTAGGATTTGCCTCCTACCACATTAAACCCTTTCTTTTGGGTGGAATTGTTTTGGGGGGATTTATTTTTGGTGCCGGCATGGCCATTCTGGGATATTGTCCGGGAACTGTCATGGTATCTGCCGGTGAAGGTTCGTTAGATGCGTTGGTAGGTATACTGGGTGGTTTGGCTGGTGGATTGGTTTACACCCTTATTTTGCCATCCATCAGTCCCATTTTAGGACCAAATATTGGAACCTATTCCCTCTTCACTGCTTTAGGCACATCACCGATGCTATTTTATATTCTAATGATATTGTGTGGATTAACCTTTATAGCCATTGCTTTTGGAATACATAAAATGGATAAAAGTCCGGATAAGACCTGGATTTTTGCCGGAATAGGACTCGCAGTTCTTAATGCTTTCGTATTTTATTATGCCGACCGTCCGATTGGCGCCTCCACGTTCTTTCCTTATGTGGCAGACAATATCTTCGGTGCGGTAAATAACGATTATTTCAAACAAATCAGTAAACCCGGTGGCTGGGAAGTGTTGTTTCTGGCAGGCGGACTTCTTTCCGGAACAGTGATTTCATTTCTTCGGAAAGAATTTAAAATCAGGATGATTCATGATAATTGGGAAAAATACAAAGGAAATAGCTTCGGAAAACGAGCATTTTGGGCATTTTTCGGAGGATTTATCCTGATTTTTGGCGCCCGAATGGCAGGTGGTTGCACCTCAGGTCACGTAATATCAGGAGGCATGCAATTGGCAGCAAGCAGCTTAGCCTTTGCTCTTTTTGTCTTCGCCGGATTACTCCTAACCGGGAAATACTTCTACTCCAAAAAATAAATAATAAATTCACTTTTAACACTTTAACCATCTGTTCTTGAGTGTAATCCCAGGGTTTATTTTTCACTATTCATTTTTCACTATTCATTTTTCATTTTTCACTTAATTTATATGTCAACCGGCAATTTTTTAGCATTCGACTTAGGCGCTTCATCTGGAAGAGCCATGTTGGGAACGATTTTAGAAAACAAACTGCATCTCACTGAAATCCATCGGTTCGAAAACCGCATGGTCGAAATTGATAACCACTTTTATTGGAACATCTTTTCCATTTTTGATGAACTAAAAACCGGACTAAAAAAATGCATCCGCGATTTTGGCGTGCAGCCGGATTCTATTGCCATTGATACTTGGGGGGTCGATTTTGCCTTTATCGACAAAGATGGGATGATTGCTTCCCTCCCTTTTGCCTACCGGGATCGCAGGACGGATCATGCCATGGAAGACTTTTACAAGATTATTCCGAAAGAAGAGCTTTACATGCTGACCGGCATTCAATTGATGCAATTCAATTCCCTTTTTCAGCTCTATATCAACCATCAATCTGAAGCATCTCAATATGTGGTCGGTAAGGATTTGCTGTTCATGCCGGATGCCCTTTCCTATCTTTTCTGCGGCGTAAAAAAGAACGAATTCTCCATTGCTTCTACCTCTCAGCTTCTAAAACCAGGTCAATTAGCTTACGAAGAGAAGCTTTTTAAGGCGATGGGAGTTGACATTTCCATTATGCAGGAGATCGTTTTACCTGGAACAGTGCTGGATATTATCAAACCGGAGGTACAAAAGGAAACTGGCAGCAAGGCAATTCCTGTGATTGCCGTTGCTTCTCATGATACCGCTTCGGCCATTGCCTCTGTGCCGGCCACCGGGAAAAATTGGGCCTACATTAGTTCCGGAACATGGTCTCTGATGGGAATAGAATCCGACAAACCGCTAATATCCAAAGAAATACTCGACCTTAACTTCACCAATGAAGGAGGTGTTGAAGGCACTACCCGCTTCCTAAAAAATATTATGGGAATGTGGCTGTTGCAAGAATGTAGGCGAATTTGGTCGCACGAAGTCAACTATTCGTGGATTGAAATGGTCAATTTAAGTATACAGGCGCAACCATTTAAATGTCTGATAGATCCGGATGATACCAGTTTCCTTAATCCTGCAAATATGCCGGAGGCAATTACTAATTACTGCCTCAAAACTGGTCAAACACCACCTGCCTCTCATGGCGAATTCGTTCGCTGTATCTATGAGAGTCTGGCAATGAAATACAGGCTTACACTCGATTCCATCAAGTCTGTCGTTGACTTTCCAATCGAAAAAGTACATGTTATCGGTGGCGGTGCTAATAATGAGTTACTTTGTCAATACAGCGCCAATGCCCTTGAAATACCGGTAATTGCCGGTCCGACGGAAGCTACCGCAATTGGTAATATCCTTATCCAGGCCAAAGCCATGAAGGCAATAGCCTCCCTGGAAGAAATCAGAGAAATGGTTGGAAACTCTTTCGAGACTAAAACGTTCCTGCCTAAGGATTCATCGATTTGGAAAGAACAGTTTCAAAGGTTTAAGAAAATAATAGCTATCTCCTTGATTATCTTTTTTCTACTACCTAATATTTCATTTGCCCAAGTTGAAAATCATGCGCTCGGGCTACGATTTGGTGCCGGTTACGGCTTAGGAACTGAAATCTCCTACCAGCACGGTTTGAGTTCTGTGAACCGCCTTGAATTAAATTTAGGTTTCAACAGTGACTATGAATATGTGAATGATTTTCGGCACGATTATAACAGCTGGGCACTGGTTGGTTTTTACCAATGGGTGTGGAAAATTGATAAAGGTTTTAACTGGTATGCTGGTCCAGGCGGTAAGATGGGCATGTGGAACTCGATGCTCTATAATTCCAGATATAACAATGGCGTATTTATAGCCGCAGCCGGTGATATTGGAATAGAATACTGTTTTCCTGCCAAAATCCAGGTAGCGTTAGATGCCCGACCGGAAATTGGATTAATAAATCATGGCAGTGGCTTGAACATTGGCCTTTCGGTGCGTTACCAATTCTGATAATTCCAATTTTTCCGGATGATTTCCATTATAATTGTACTTTCTGTTGGAGTTCTGTTTGGCATTCTGATTCTCAGGAAACCAAAACTACATCAGGTCAACAATCAACTACTTAATTGGGCCATCTATCTTTTGCTTTTTCTTCTTGGCATTTCAGTGGGAACCAATCAGGAAGTCATCAAAAATCTGGGAAAGATAGGTTATGAAGCAGTAGCAATTGCAGTTGCTTCCATTGCCGGGAGTGTGCTATTATCGGGACTGCTTTTCAAACTGATATTCAAGCAAAATGAAAAGTAGCCTGATCATTTTTTCCTTCTTCGTTGCAGGAGTCTTAGCCGGACTATCAGGAAAGTTGCCAATCAACCTCGACTGGGATAAATTTGGAAGCTATGCCCTTTACATTCTGATGTTTTTGGCCGGTGTGAGTATTGGTAGCGATCGTAACTCCTGGAATGTTTTAGCGACCCACAATTTCAAGATTCTGTGGGTTCCTATCACTATCATCACCGGAACAATGTTG
>JBBQJE010000048.1:0-16841 GCA_038325635.1 Bacteroidales bacterium | reverse complement strand
TTTTTTGCAGGACCCTTTAACATCGTTGACACCTCCTCCACAGTCGATTTATTTACTGGTTTCCCATCCAGCTCAATAAATACGTCTCCGGCTTTTAGTCCTGCCTTTTGAGCAGGAAATCCTTCGTAAGGTTCGGCAACCACAATATTGTCACCTCTTTTACTTATCAGTGCCCCAATACCTCCGTATTCACCGGTAGTCATGAACTTGAAGTCGTCCATTTCATCCTCAGGAATAAAAGTTGTATACGGGTCGAGTGATTCAAGCATATCGTTTATTCCAGTTGTTATCAACTTCTCCGGCTTAATATCATCAACGTAGAAAAGATTCAATTCACGAAAAAGTGTGTAGAAAATATCCAGATTTTTTGATATCTCAAAATTTTTCTGGTCTGTCTTGAAACCCCAGAATGACAACCCCATTATGACAACGATCGACAATGCCAAGGCACCCTTTAAAACACGGTTTGTCTTCATTTATTAAACAGTATTACTTTATTATAGTTTCTATTCGAGCGGGTAAAGGTAATAAAAGGACTTTGATTCATTCTAAGTTAGTGAAAAATGAAAAGTGAAAAATGATAAATGAATGTGTCTATTTGTATACTTTTGCCGAATAAATTCTGAATATTGGAAAAAGGATTAGTTATACGGTCAACGGGAAGCTGGTATACGGTCAGAAATGATGATGGTGAAATCATTGACTGTCGAATTAAAGGAAAGTTACGGTTGAAAGGCGCCCGAACCACCAATCCGGTTTCTGTCGGCGATCGAATTTTTTACCAGATTCAGGATGATGAAACGACGCCCAGCGGGCAGAGTGGTGTCATTTATGAAATCGAGCCCAGGAAAAATTACATCATTCGTAAATCATCCAATTTATCGAAAGAGAGCCAAATAATTGCAGCCAATGTTGATCAGCTTTTTTTGATTGTTACTGTCAATTATCCAGTTACCCTAACCGGATTTATCGACCGGTATCTTATCTCTGCCGAAGCCTATCGAATTCCTGCCGGAATCGTTTTCAATAAGATTGATCTGTACAATGAAGCCGATCTGGCAAGGCTGGAAGAGTTGATTTATATCTATGAGGGTATCGGCTACAAATGTTTTCGCGTTTCAGCCAAAAATCATGACAACGTGAATCAGCTTCTTGATCAACTTCAAGGTAAAATGACACTATTCTCCGGCCATTCGGGAGTCGGAAAATCGTCGCTTTTGAACTGCCTGAACCCCAGTCTGAAACTTAAAACGAACGAGATATCCGACCACCATCAACAAGGGAAGCATACCACGACTTTTGCTGAGATGCATCTCTTATCAGGAAACAGCTATCTGATAGACACTCCCGGAATTAGAGGTTTTGGCGTAATAGATATGGAGAAAACCGAGATTTCTCACTATTTTCCTGAGATCTTCAAATTACTGGATCACTGTCGGTTTTTCAATTGTACGCATATTCACGAACCCGGTTGTGCTGTGAAAGAGGCCGTTAACAAGGGTGGTATCTCTACCTCGCGATACGAATCCTACCTATCCATCATGGAAGAAGATGATGCGAAATATAGGGCGGCATTTTGAAGCAGGCAAAAGTAGCTCTTTAGTAAGCCGGAAACGTGAGACGTGATTTTACGTACTAAAGTCAAAAACGATCATGAAAAAAACAGAACCACATATAGTAGTAATCTTCGGTGCATCGGGAGATTTGACCAAACGGAAACTGATTCCGGCATTGTACGAATTACACCAACAGAGGCTTCTTCCTGAGCAATTTGCCGTTTTAGGCGTTTCCAGAACAGAGCTATCCGATCAGATATTCAGGGAAAAAATGAATGAATTTTTACCCACTGAATCAGTTAATGAAAATGACAAAGCACTTTTTCTGAATTTTCTTTTTTACGAGGCTATTGAAACCTCAACTGCCGGAGATTATCCCAAACTGAAAGTCAGGTTAGAGGAAATTGGCAGGAAACTATCCATCCCGGCCAATTATATCTTTTACTTATCTACTCCACCACAATTATATCAGGTCATCCCTCAAATTCTAGCTGAGATTGGACTCAATGATTGTGCGGATGGCTTTAAACGGCTTATTATTGAAAAACCTTTCGGAACAGATATATCTTCGGCAAGAGAACTCAACAAAAAACTGCTCACTCATTACCAAGAAGATCAGTTGTACCGGATTGATCACTATCTCGGAAAAGAAACTGTTCAAAATATGTTGGTTACCCGCTTCTCGAATGGCATTTTCGAACCTATCTGGAACCAGAATTTCATCCATCATATCGAAATCACTTCTGCCGAAACACTTGGGGTAGAAGATCGCGGAGGATACTATGATCACTCGGGAGCTATGCGCGATATGGTTCAGAACCATCTGATGCAATTAGTTAGTCTTGTTGCCATGGAACCTCCCGTTGTAATTGAAGCCAATGCTATTCGTAATGAGATGCTTAAAGTCTTTCAATCCATGCGACCAATTAAAGAGGCTGATGTG
Source organism: Bacteroidales bacterium (assembly GCA_038325635.1). Lineage (GTDB taxonomy): Bacteria > Bacteroidota > Bacteroidia > Bacteroidales > Prolixibacteraceae > CAINVV01. The sequence continues at coordinate 14,342 of JBBQJE010000048.1, read as the reverse complement.
GCTAGTCAGGTCGTTCGTGGACAATATACTCAATCACACATCGGACTTGAACCGGTAAAAGGTTACCGCGATGAAAACGGGGTTGATCCACAATCCAAGACAGAAACCTTTGTCGCATTGAAATTCTTCATTGATAATTTCAGATGGGCCGGTGTACCGTTTTACATTCGTTCAGGCAAAAAATTGCCTACCCGAGTGACCGAAGTGGTCATCTATTTTAAGCGCACACCTCATCATCTTTTCGAATACCAGTCTGGCACTGAGCCAGTAAATAACCAATTGATTCTTCGTATTCAGCCCGACGAGGGAGTCTTGCTCAAATTAGGGATGAAAGTCCCGGGAGCCGGCTTCAGAGTACAAAATATGAACATGGATTTTCATTACAACGAACTCTCCAATGTTTACCTTCCTTCAGCATATAGCAGGTTATTACTTGACTGTATGCAAGGTGATGCGACGCTCTATTCGCGGAGTGACGCGGTAGAAAAAGCATGGGAAAATGTTCAGCCAATCCTTGATGCATGGCAGAATAACCCCGATGTCCCAATTTATGGTTATCCTGCTGGTACCTGGGGGCCGGAAATGGTGGACAATTTAATAGAGGGAAGTACTTGGCGAAGACCTTGTAAGAATTTGGCCAACGACGGTGAATATTGCGAATTGTAAGTAGAGACGCATCATGATGTGTCTTAAAGAAAACACAAATAATAAAAAATGGAGCAGAATTTACATATTTACAAGGATCCTTCAAAGTTAGCCGATGGCGTTAGCGATTTGTTAATGAATTGGATAGCGCAATCAGGCGAACGCCAATATCATCTAGCTATTTCAGGTGGTTCCACGCCAAATATATTGTTTTCGACCTTGGCCTCCAAATATAAAGATTCGATATGGTGGCCGAAAATTCATTTCTGGTGGGTTGATGAACGGATGGTGCCACCAGATGACTTGGAGAGTAATTATGGTAGTGCGAACAAACTCCTTTTTTCAAAAATTGCCATTCCAAATGGGAATATACACCGAATCAAAGGAGAGAATGAGCCTTTGCGGGAAGCAGAAAATTATTCGTCCCAAATTAATGAATCCTTGGAAATCCGCTCTGGACGACCCGTATTCGATTTGATACTTTTAGGCATTGGTGAAGATGGACATACGGCATCCATTTTCCCAAATCAGTTGGAATTACTGAAATCGGATAAAATCTGTGAAGTAGCGCATCATCCGACTACGAATAGAGCCAGAGTGACACTTACCGGCAAGCAAATAAACCATGCAGCAAAAATCTGTTTTCTGGTAACCGGAGAGAACAAAGCTGAGCGCCTTTTGGAAATTTGGTCAAATAATGAAAAGGCCAAGCTACTGCCTGCCACATACATCCATCCAAATAACGGGGAACTTTACTGGCATGCCGATGTATCAGCAACAAAATTGCTCACTTCAAACGATTTGTATGCCAAAGAATAAAAAAACCGGACATCTCATCATGTTTGCGGTGACCCTGATATTTGGGATCAACATTCCGCTGACCAAATCTTTGTTAGCGGCTTCATTCACCCCTGAAGGACTCACCTTGGCCAGGATACTTTTTGCCACAGTAGCCTTTTGGATCGTTTCCATTTTTATTCCAAGTGAAAAAGTACCCCTGAAAGAACATCGTTTATTCCTTTTAGGATCTTTCTGCGGCGTATCTCTGAATCAGGGATTATTCGTTATTGGATTAAGCATGACCTCCCCCATCGACGCTTCCATCATCATCACAAGCGGACCGCTTTTCGCCATGATTTTTGCCGCTATCATCTTGAAAGAACCAATATCCCTTTTAAAGGTATCCGGAATTTTTGTCGGGGCATCGGGTGCGATCCTGCTGGTTTTCACCGGACATCATGCGTCAACTGCACATTCTAGCAATATGATTGGGAATCTGATGATCTTTGCAAGCGCAATGATTTATGCCTTTTATCTGGTATTTACCAGACCCCTTACACAGCGCTACTCTCCCATTACCATCATGAAATGGATGTTTTTATACGCCTCTATTTTTGTGACACCCCTCTATTTTAACAAATTAATCTCCTCGCAAATATTTACTCATCCAAGTACTATTTCCGTACTTCAAATGATTTATACCCTGGTCCTGGCTACTTTTATTGCTTATCTGCTGATTCCTATGGCACAACAGCGGATTCGGCCAACAACCATCAGTATGTACAATAATTTTCAGCCTTTGATTGCCGCCTTTGTAGCTATTTCGGTCGGGATGGATCATTTTTCCATCTTCAAAGTCCTCTCAGCCTTATTGATCTTCAGCGGCGTTTATCTGGTAACGAGAAGTAAGGCCAAGCCAGAAACGGAAAGGGAGATCGGGCAAATGGCCAAAACAACATTTGATACTTAAGCAAGTAATCGCCAAAATGGAGAAATAAATTACAAATTGAAAATATTATTTCTATTTGTTGTTTAATTTGATATTTTTGCAGCAGAATAAAAGAGATTTCAATGATTTTGAACAATGCTTCCTATTTTTGGTTTTATTATCCAATCTTACAAAAGGAGATCGGCGAGTAAGGCATTGTTTTAAATTAAACGATAACATACGAAAAGGTCTCCGGAAGGAGACCTTTTTCATTGGTACAAACCATAGGGAGAAAAAGATAGAAGACATGAGACATAAGATATTAGATAGAAAAAAGAAGAATTAATTTTGGCATTTCCTTATTGCCGAATTGCCGAATTAACAAATTAACAAATTGTCGAATTAAAGATATGAAACTAACTGTCATAGGATTGGGTTTAATCGGAGGATCGATGGCTATCGACCTTCGGAAGAGTCGATTTGCTACCGAGATTATCGGGGTCGATAATCGTCCGGAGCATGCTGAAGAAGCTAAAAAATTGGGGATAGTCGACCGGGTTGCCGATTTTGAAAGCGGTATCAAAGAGGCTGATCTGATCCTATTGGCACTTCCTGTAGACCAAATCATCACCATGTTGCCTGCAGTGCTCGACCTGATTTCTCCTTCCACAACGGTAACAGATGTAGGTTCTGCCAAGCGACAGATCATTGCTTCGATTGCGAATCATCCGCTTCGAGGTAACTTTGTGGCAACCCACCCAATGGCAGGAACGGAGAACAGCGGTCCAAACGCCGCGATTGCCGGACTTTTCTCCGGAAAACTGACGATTATCTGTAACCACGAGCAATCACGCCCTCAGCATCTGGCATTAGTTGAAAAGATGTACCAATCCCTGGGCATGTCAACTGCTTACATGAGTAGCGACGAGCAGGATCACACTACCGCCTTTGTTTCGCATTTGCCCCATGCGGCAGCTTTTGCATTGGCAAATGCGGTTCTGGCCAAAGAAGAACGTAACATCATTTTCGATTTGGCATCCGGCGGATTTCAATCAACCGTCCGATTAGCAAAAAGCTCACCGGAGATGTGGGCACCTATTTTTCGTCAAAACCGCGATTATGTGGTCGAAGCTGTGACAACCTATATCCATCACCTGAAGGAATTTAGAGAAGCTTTGAAAAATAATGATGAAAAACAGTTATTTAATCTGATACTCGAAGCAAATAAAATACGTACTGTATTAAGTGGAGAAAATACCTCCATGACCAAAAATGAAGAGACAATTGTAAAATTATACACAAAAAATAAATAGTAAAATGGTCACAAATTTAAAAGTAATGCCCATCAGCCACTGGTTGCCAAAAATTGACAACCCACTGTTGATCAGTGGTCCCTGTAGTCTGGAATCGGAAGAGCAAGCTCTCTCAACAGCCCGCGAACTGGCTAAAGATAAACGCGTTTTCGTTTATCGGGGTGGAATATGGAAACCACGTACCCGTCCGGGAATGTTCGAAGGTGTTGGTTCAATAGGATTGGAATGGTTGAAGTTAGTAAAACAAGAAACCGGATTACTGACCGGTACAGAAGTAGCTAATGCTCAACACGTTGAAGAGTGTCTAAAAGCCGGCGTGGATGTGATGTGGATTGGCGCGCGATCTACGGCATCCCCTTTTGTCGTGCAGGAAATTGCGGATGTGCTGAAAGGAACCGACCAGATCATCATGGTAAAGAATCCGGTGAATCCGGATGTGCAACTATGGGTTGGAGCACTGGAACGCTTGAGCCAGGCAGGTTTGAAAAATCTGGTGGCCATTCACAGAGGATTTACACCGTTTAGTGAAACCAAATATCGCAACTATCCAAACTGGAAAACAGTGATTGAGCTTAAACGTATCCTGCCCAATCTCCCAATTATCTGCGATCCGAGCCACATTTCCGGCAAAAGAGAGTATCTTTTTGAAATATCTCAAAAAGCATTTGACCTTGGGTTAGATGGTTTGATGATAGAATCTCACATCGATCCTTCTTGTGCATTAAGTGATAAAGATCAACAAGTTACACCTGCTGAGCTTGCTAAAATATTAGACAAACTGGTTATCAGATACTCCAACTCAAACGACCCGCAATTTGACAATAAACTGGAGCTTCTGCGAGGTAGAATAGATGGCATTGACCACGAAATTATGGAGATTATTTCGCAAAGAATGAGTATAGTCAAACAGATTGGTCAATATAAAAAGGAGAATAAAGTTACTGCCTTGCAAATCAATCGTTGGGCTGAAATCATGGAAGACCGTTCCAGGCTCGCAGAGAAACTTAGTCTGGATGATACCTTCATTAAATCATTGTTCCAGTTAATTCACGAAGATTCGGTTAGACAGCAGTCGGAAATTATGGACAACGACTGACCGGAGAAAAGAAAAAAGTGACTAATGGAGACCCGCAAGACAAGTATTACTCCTCATTACGAAGTTGCAGGAAATTCTCTGCCACGGCAATCTCGTATTTCGATTGATTCACAGATTTCTTCACCCGTTTAAATGCCTTGTGTGGATTAGGAAACAGAAAACAAAAATATTCCCAGAATTTAATCATTCGGGTAATTAAATGACTTTGGCCACTGAGCATGGTCGCGTAGCTGCCAAAAATCTCCTCGTGAAAACGCTCCAATAAAGCGATCCTTTCTGCCTTACCGGGAAGTTGGACTCCTTTAATTTCTAAGGCCAGAAACGGATTAGTAAGCATCCCTCTGCCGATCATCCAGGTTGAAACAGAGGCAAATTTATTTTGAGCGCTTTTGAAGTTCTCCTGATTTGTGATGTCTCCATTGTATATTAATGGGTGCTTGACCAACCCTGATACCTGCTCAAAAAGATCCCAATCCGGTGAGCCATTGTAAAGCTGTTTCGCAATCCTTGGATGGAATATCACTTCTGAGATCGGGTAATCATTTAATACGGGCAAAACCTGAAAAATTTCCTCTTTGGATGCCAAGCCTGCTCTTAACTTAACAGAGACATTGCATTTGAGTTGATGCAGCGCTGCATCAAGAATCTCCCTGATTTTCTCCGGATTCGGCAATAAGCCGGATCCCATGCCCTTGTTGGTCACCATCGGGTATGGACATCCCAGGTTCCAGTTAATCTCTTCGTACCCTAATTCAGACAAATAATTGGATAAGAAAAGAAATTCAGCGATGTTACCTGCCATTATTTGCGGAACCAAAGGATACCCAACACAGTTGTCAGGCAAGGTGTCGCGCTGATGTGATTTTTTCAAGGCACCGTCCTTCTGAACCAAAAGGTAGGGTGAAAAATATTTGTCAATACCTCCAAAATGGATGGCATGTGCCCTTCGGTAAACAAAATCAGTTGATTCCTGCAAAGGGGCAAAATAGATATCCGGTAGTTCTTTACTTTCCATTTTGCAAAGATATTGAATAGATGAACATTTTACTGTTTCAATCTCTTTTTGTTATCTTTGCGGCTTCAATATCTAATCGTGCAATGCTGTTTTCCACCTCTTCTCTTTTGTCTGTTCCAAAGACCAAAATTGGGCAAGCTCCTCAAAAAGGTACTAAGTCACTTTCACACAAAAATACAGGGAAAGTACTCCAACCCATCAAACAGGCACCTCGGGTTGTTAAGGAACTGAGTGAGGAGGATAAAATAATTCAAGCGGCAGAAAGATATCACCAACAAATTTCAGGGAAAAAGACAGATGTTACCACGAATCCTAAGACGGGAAATGCAATTGTTGGTGCACAATCTGGTACGCATCTGGAAAAATCCGGTACAGAAAGAGCCGTTGTTAATCCTCGGGCTGGAATAATCTCCGGACGACCGAAGACAGAGAAACCAATTCCTAAAACCAAGGCGGAGATAGCTGCGGAGAAGAAAAGCAAGCTATCCAACAAGACGCCTGTTCTCACTTTTACAGAGATGCAGAGCAGTACGGATGAGCCAAATCCTAACGCCAATATTTTCACCGGTAATCCCGGGATGTACCAGGCAGATGGAGACACCCTTAATTTTTGGAGTCTGTCATCTCTCCCGATTGATACAATCCCCAAAAAAATCACCTTGGTAGAGCAGCCCGGTAAACCTTATGGGTTTGTGGGCAAACCAGTGAAAGCAGCGGGGCAGGATTGGACTTTTTTCGTGATAATCATTGGCTGGACGATATTTGCCTCTTTGCGTTTTGGGTTTTCGAAATACATGGTGCAGGTTTTCCAGAGTGTCTTTAATTTCTCAATGTCCTCGCGCTTGTATCGTGAGCAAGGATATAATAACAATTTTGGTTTGTTTCGGTTGAATTTAATCTTTTTTCTATTTCTTCCTTTCCCAATATATCTGATTGCAAAGGACAATGGCGTATCACTAATGGGTTTTTCAGGTATCGAATTGTACCTAATTGTGTTGGTAGTTGTCAACGCTTATTTCATGGTTAAGATACTACTATATAAAATTTTGGGATCGATTTTTTCACAGCGAGAAACTACCGGAGAACTTGTATTTAACATGATGCTTTACAACAACGTGCTTGGATTACTTTTATTACCGGTATCCACAATCCATTCTTTGGTACCCGCTTTTGGCGTATTTTCACTTTTTATAGTACCTGCATTGATTGCAGTTTTCTACCTGATGTCGCTTGTCCGAAGTCTTTATTTTGGCACACGAGCAGGTATTTCAATATTCTATTTGATTTTGTACCTTTGCACCCTTGAAATTCTTCCAATTCTTCTTGTTGCTAAATTGGCAGCTGGTCAATAAAATTGGAAAAAATTACAAACAAATAAAATATAAAGAATTGAAAATCAAGAAAATATTAGTTACTCAGCCTGAGCCGAATTTTCAAAATTCGCCTTACAATGAGTTGGCTGCAAAGAACAGTTTGAAGATAGATTTTCGACCTTTTATTCACGTTGAGGCCGTTTCTGCGAAAGATTTTAGGAAAGAGCGGATCAATATTTTGGATTTTTCGGCTGTCATTTTTAACAGTCGCACAGCCATAGACCATTTTTTTCGTATGTCTCAGGAAATGAGAGTAGTCATCCCGGATACGATGAAATATTTTTGTATTTCTGAAGCCACAGCTCATTATTTACAGAAATATATAGTTTACAGGAAACGTAAAATATTCTATGCTCCCGGAAAGTTTGCCGAATTGTTGGAGGTTTTAACGAAGCATAAAGAAGAGAGCTTCCTGTTCCCACTGTCTGACATTCACAAAGATGAAGTCCCTGAGAAAATGAATGCCGCCGGACTCAATTTTAAGCCGGCAGTTATGTACCGTACTGTATGTAGCGACCTCTCAGATTTAAAAGATGTCAACTACGACGTATTGGTATTCTTTAGCCCATCCGACATCAAATCATTGTTTTTCAATTTCCCTGAGTTCAAACAAAATGAGACAAAAATTGCCGCATTCGGTTCTGCAACAGCAAAGGCCGTTAAAGATGCCGGTCTAAATGTGGACATAGAAGCACCAGTTCCGGAGACTCCATCAATGACATCAGCACTGGACAAATACATATTGGAATTCAACAAAACCAACAAGTAGGAATTTGACCAACCAAGTTTCTCATACTTTTCGAAAAGAAGAAAAGTTATGCAGTCAAAAAATCATGGGGGATTTATTTCTCTCGGGGAATAGTTTTTTGTGCTATCCGCTTAAAATTGTTTGGAAAATATACGAAACCTTGCCCTTCGAGTCTCCTGCACAGGTAGCTTTTTCTGCTCCCAAGCGATTATTTAAGCACGCGGTCGACCGCAATCGAATCAAAAGATTGTTGCGCGAATCATACAGGTTGCAAAAATCAGAACTATACAATGCATTGAATCAGTCTGCTAAACGCATTGCCTTATCCTTGGTTTACATTGGTAAAGAAGAACTTCCGTACGCCAAAATTTATCCAGCGGTGGGTAAGGTCATTGCTAAAATCAAAGGTGAATTGACAAATAACACCAATCCAACAGTCTTATAGTCCAATAGTCCTCCGGTCTTCCTAATGGGCAAGTAACCAGTTCTCTGCAGCCTCCATTTCCACTTCGAGCGGAACAACGAGCTCAACAGCGTGTTCCATTTCTTCTTTCACAATCTTTTTGACAACGTCGGTTTCCGATTTAAGCAGGTCGAAATTTAATTCGTCATGCACCTGCAGGTTCATCTTTGAGGCAATGTTTTCTGCATCAAATCTTCGTTGTATCCGAACCATTGCAACTTTTATGATGTCGGCAGCAGAGCCCTGAATCGGTGCATTAATAGCATTACGCTCTGCAAACCCCCGAACGGCAGCATTTTCTGAAGTGATGTCTTTGAGATAACGGCGTCGGCCCATAATCGTTTCGACATAGCCTCGCTTCCTGGCAAGCAGTATCTGCTCATCCATGTATAATTTTACCTGCGGGAAATTGATGAAATAGTCGTCTATCAATTGTTTGGCCTCATTCCTGGGGATATTTAAGCGCTGAGCCAGTCCGAAAGGTGAAATTCCATAGATAATGCCAAAATTTGCCGTTTTCGCTTTCCTTCGCATATCGGATGTAACCTCATTGAGCGGGATATTGTAGATCTTGGCAGCAGTTGCTGCATGAATATCCTCTCCCTGTGCAAAAGCTTCAATCATCACCTTATCGCCAGACAGGGCTGCCATGATACGAAGTTCGATCTGGGAATAGTCGGCAGACAGGAACAAATGATTTTCATCGCTTGGCACGAAGGCTTTTCTAATTTCGCGGCCGTTTTCATCGCGGATAGGGATATTTTGCAGGTTTGGATTGTTGGAGCTCAGTCTTCCGGTAACGGCAACTGTCTGATTGTAGGAAGTATGAATCTTACCCGTCTTTGGATTAATAAGCTTGGGCAATGACTCCACGTAAGTAGAAAGCAGTTTTTTCAATCCACGGTGTTCCAATACTTTCGCAATGATGGGATGACGATCCTGCAAGGTAACCAGCACCTCCTCGTTAGTGGAATATTGTTTCGTTTTGGTTTTTTTTGCCTTAGGATCGAGGAGCAGTTTGTCAAAAAGGATATGTCCCAGTTGCTTTGGCGATGAAATGTTAAATGATTCGCCTGCCATCTCAATAATCTCGCTTTCCAGAAGGATAATCTGCTCTCGAAGGATAACGGCATATTGATCAAGTGCCTTCACATCAATCTTCATACCGGCAAGTTCCATTTCGATCAACACTTTTAAAAGTGGCATCTCCACCTCTTCAAACAGTTTTGTAATATTGCCTTCTTCCAACTCTTTTGCGAGCAAAGGTTTTAGCTGCAGAGTAAAATCTGCATCCTCGCAGGCATATTCTTTGAGGGTTTGGAGATCGACCGAACGCATCGTTGTTTGGAATTTGCCCCTACCAATCAATTCGGAGGTGGCAATTTTTTTGTAGCCTAGGTAGATCTCGCTTAAAAAATCGAGGTTATGTCTAAGTTCAGGTTGAATAAGATAATGAGCCACCATGGTGTCAAAAATCGGACCGTGCAGTTTTATTCCGTATCCGGAAAGCACCAATGCATCAAATTTAATGTTCTGACCTACTTTTGTAATCGTTTCACTATCGAAGAGGGGTTTAAATTCTGCGACGATCTGCCTGGCAATTTTTTGGTCGGCTGGAATAGGAATATAGTACGCCTCCCCTTTCTTGTAGCTGATTGAAATACCAACCAGTTGATCCATAAGTGGATTCAGTCCGGTAGTCTCCGTATCGAAGCAAAACTCCTTCTGATTGAATAGTTCTTTGATCAGGTCAGCTCTGGCCGCTTCTCCTTCAACCAGATGATATAGATGATTATAAGAGTGAATTTGTTCCAGATTGGAAGGAGGGGCTGAGACCGCTTGAACCTCGAAATCGAAGAGTGAACCTTGTTGGCTAACCGGTTTTGGAACTATTACTTCCTGTTTAGGTAGTTTAGAAAGCATGTTGCGAAATTCGAGCTCTGAGAATATTTCATTCAGCACCTCGTGATCCGGCTCTTGTCGCACTAATTCGTCCGGCGAATGGGTTAAGGGTACATCCAGAATAATTTCGGCCAATTTTCTGGACAACCTTACCTGATCTTCAAAGTTGATCAGACTCTCTTTCTGTTTTCCCTTCAATTGGTCGATGTTAGCGTATACCCCCTCGATCCCACCAAATTGAGCGATGAGCAAAGTGGCACCTTTTGGACCAATACCCGGGCAACCGGGAATATTATCGGACGAGTCGCCCATTAAGCCAAGTAGGTCTATTACCTGTTCAGGTCGACTTATCTGAAAATTTTCACAAACCTGATCTACTCCCCAGATCTCCATTTCATTACCCATTCTTTTAGGTTTGTACATAAAAATATTGGGAGATACAAGTTGGGCATAGTCTTTATCCGGCGTGACCATAAATATTTGGAAATCCTCCTTTTCGGCAGTCTTGGCCATCGTTCCAATTACATCATCCGCCTCATAACCAACACATTCAAGGGTAGGAATCCGATAGGCATCGATCATCCTACGAATGTATGGGATGGCAATTCTGATTGCTTCAGGCATAGCCTCACGGGTAGCTTTATAGGCATCAAAGATTTCGTGGCGAAAAGTTGGGCCATGCAGATCGAACGCGACTGCAAGGTGGGTTGGTTGTTCCAATTTCAGTAGCTGTTCGAGTGTATTAACGAATCCGAATACTGCTGAGGTATTCATTCCTTTGGAGTTTACCCTTGGATTATTGATAAAGGCAAAATAGGAACGGTATATAAGCGCGTAGGCATCAATCAAAAATAGCTTTTTCATCAAACAAAATTTATTGAAAACAAAGCTACTAAAAAGAGGAGAGCCCGCAAATCAGTTTTGCGGGCTCTCCTCTTACAACTACTTCAATTCCTAGTTTTCGCACTGGCAACCCTCAATACATTTGAGGATACCACTTAGTCCGGCGTGTTTTAGGAAGTAATAGGTATTTTTTCCATCACGGGTAGAAGCCAAAACACCCTTCGATTTTAAGATTCCAAGATGGTGTGAGGTGGCCGACTGCTCAATTCCTAGTCGTTCATAAATTTCAGTGACAGTAAGCCTTTGGTCGCCTTCCAAAAAACTGACAATCGTAATTCGCATTGGATGAGCTATTGCCTTTAGCATTTCTGCAGCGATAGTCAATTTTTCTAATGTTTGTTCAGTAGGATTCATATCGTTTAACGGAATGAAAAATTTGTAATATACTAATACAAATATATAGATAACGATTATTAATCAATAGAACAAATCGTTAAAATGTTTAATTTAGAACAGGTACAAACAATTATTGAAATTATAACATTTTGATTTTTATCGGACTTACTAAATTAACGTATGCGCACTACTCATATCCTTTGCTGCAATGGCAATTATGCCTAATTGATGCTGAAAAATCGTACATTTGACAATTGAAACAGCTATACAGCATGGCATCAAAAAATGATTTTATTACACCGGTTGAAGCGGAGTTAAGTAATTTCGAACCCTATTTCAAAAAATCGACCAAGAGTTCCATCCCTTTTTTGGACACAGTCATGAATTACATTCTTCGGCGAAAGGGAAAACAGATGAGGCCTATCCTCGTTTTTTTGTCTGCAAAGCTGAATGGCACTTTTAATGAGCGTACATATCATGCGGCACTTACGGTAGAATTGCTACACACAGCTACGTTGGTACACGACGATGTAGTGGACGAGTCGTATCAACGGCGTGGATTTTTCTCTGTGAATGCCATCTGGAAAAACAAAATCGCCGTATTAGTTGGTGATTTTATTTTAGCGAAAGGATTGCTTTGGTCGATCGAGCACAAAGATTACGATATTTTAAATTTCATCTCAGCCGCGGTACGAGATATGAGTGAAGGAGAGATACTTCAAATCCAAAAAGCCAGGAAACTGGATATTACGGAAGAAGTTTACTTTGAAATTATCCGCAAGAAAACGGCTTCACTGATGGCGACCAGTGCTGCCGTAGGAACTTGTTCTGTCACAGAAGATCCTGAAATTATTGAGCGGATGCGTCTGTTTGGGGAGTATGCCGGGATTGCTTTTCAGATAAAAGATGATTTATTCGATTTCCAAAAATCAAATCTTTTAGGGAAACCTACCGGTAATGATCTAAACGAGAAGAAGATCACCCTTCCATTAATATTTGCACTGAATCAGGGTATTGCAGATGAAAAAAGAACCATTCTGAACATCGTTCGCAAGAAAAGCAAAACCACTGCCGACCTGAACAATGTGACCAAATATATTTCTTCAAAAGGAGGATTTGACTACGCCGAAAAAGTGATGCAGGATTATCATCAAAAAGCGCTCGCGCAATTAGCAATTTACCCGGATTCAGAATACAAGCAAGCCCTTACAGCTTTTGTCGGATACATCACCACAAGAGAAAATTAATTACAAATTACAAATTATGTTTAACCTGTAATTTGTAATTTGTAATTAATTTCATCCTGCATGGGCGACCATCACCACTTAAAAATACGAAATTTTCTCTCCAGTTATGCTGGTTAACAAGTTATTGGCCAGACGACTAGCCCCTATTCTGAAAAGTTGTGAATTCAGCCATTCCTCCCCCAGAATCTCCCTGACAATGGCCATATAATAAAGAGCATCAGCGCTTTCAACAATTCCACCTGCTGCTTTGAAGCCAATTTTTTTACCCGTTGTAAGGTAATATTCCTTGATGGCACTACACATTACCCAAGCTGCTTCCGGGGTAGCAGCAGGATCCATTTTACCAGTTGAGGTTTTGATAAAATCCGCACCGGCTTGCATCGCAAGGATGGAGGCTTTCCAAATATTCTCAGGCGTTTTCAATGCGCCTGTTTCGAGAATTACTTTCAGGTGAGCATTGCCGCAGCTGATTTTTAAACGGGAAATCTCCTTAGCGACCACTGTAAAATTACCTTCCAAAAAAGTGCCAATAGAAATAACGATGTCTATTTCATTTGCACCTTTGGAAACGGCCATGGTGGTTTCAAGTTCTTTCACTTCGATATAAGTCATGGAAGATGGAAATCCGGCAGATACAGCTGCCAGTGCCACTTTGGGATCCTTCAAGTGTTGTCTGACTACCTCAACAAGTGTTGGATAGATACAGATGGCAGCCACATTCGGAAGCTCAGGGAAATGAAGCGAAAATAGGGATACTCTTTCGGCGAATAAACGACCCTTTTCCTGGGTATCCTCTGACCCGAGTGTGGTTAAATCGATGAAGGAAAGGGCTAATTTCATCGCTTCCTTGTTGAGAGTTCCGGGCAATTTTGCCTTTATTACAGTCAAAGCATTTTTTACTTCATCCGGCTGGAAAATTCGATCGATGTTGATTGATAATTCGCTCATAGATATTTATATTTTTTACAAACAGGACGCCCCTCCGGGGCTAATATTTTATGTAATCGACAATGGTTTCTACAAATAGGGCATCCCTGCGGGATTTACCAGATTACGGACGATCACAAAGGGTCGCCCCTACCGCCTCATGCACCATCGGCCCTTTTTCGGGCAACCCTTTAGGGGCAACACTACCGGATTCAGCCCCCAGGCTAATCTTTATTTTTTGAATCAATAAGAATGGTAACAGGTCCGTCATTGATTAGGCCGACTTTCATCATTGCTCCAAAAATGCCAGTTCTAATTTCTTTCCCTAATTGATCTGTTACCTTTTGGATGAACAGATTATATAGAGGAATCGCTATTTCGGGTGGGGCTGCACGAATATAGGAAGGCCGGTTGCCCTTTCTGGTTGCGGCATGCAAGGTGAATTGACTTACCAAGAGAATTTCTCCGGCTATCTCCTTAACCGATCGATTCATGACACCCTTTTCATCGTCGAAAATTCGAAGATTGGTAATTTTTGTACTCATCCAGTCAAGATCTTCGGCCACGTCCACGTGGGCGGCGGCGTCCGCCGGCCGGTCCACCACGCCGTCGGGCTGGGCGCTGCCGAGCACGAGGGCCGGCCGGTCGACCGACAGCCACCAGACC
>JBBQJE010000047.1:0-16980 GCA_038325635.1 Bacteroidales bacterium | reverse complement strand
TCAAGGACTTGACTTCATAAAAAATAGAGGAATACATTGTACAGTTATTCCAACTATTTCCGGTTGTGGCGCTGAAGTTTCCATGACCACCGTATTGACGGGTCCGATAAAAAAATTGGGAATCAAGGGAAATTTCACCCCCGCAGACCAACTAGTACTTGACCCAAATTTAATTGTGACCGTACCCGAACCACAAAGGTTCTATTCGGCTATGGACTGCTATATTCATAATATTGAGGCACTTAATGGGCATCGCAAGACAGTGATGGGCGACTCGTTGGGCAATGAATCACTGCGTCTTTGCAGGGAAATCTTCCTGAGTGAAGACAGCCGCACACCCGAAAATGATGAAAAGCTGATGATTGCCTCTTATCTCGGCGGCCTCTCACTGACTTATTCTGAAGTAGGTGCCTGTCATGCAATTTCGTACGGATTGGCAAGTGTTACCAATGTTCACCATGGTGAAGGTAACTGTATAGTATTCAATCAGCTCGAAGAATTTTATCCGGAAGGGGTGAAAGAATTCAGGCTGATGATGAAAAATAACAACATCGTCCTTCCCAAAGGGTTCAATGCTAACCGTACTGAGGAAGAGATAGAGAAAATGATCGATGTCTCTCTAACACTGATCTTTATGTGGGCTCATGTTTGTGGTCCTGATTGGCAGAATATTATTACACGCGACAAACTTCGCGGACTGCTGATGAAAATGTAAAATGCTGAAAATGAAGAAAATTATTAAGGTAGGAAATATTGAGTGCGGAGCAGATAAACTTTTTTTGATTGCGGGACCTTGTGTTGTTGAAGATGAAAAAACTATGATGGATACGGCCGAATTTTTAGTTGGCTTATGTCAGAAATTGGATCTTCCTTTGATCTTCAAATCTTCTTTTCAAAAAGATAACCGCAGCTCAGCCGATTTCTATACCGGACCCGGAATCGAAAAGGGGCTTGCTATGCTTCAAAAGATTAAACAGCAGTTCAATGTGCCGGTGATCACAGATATCCATTATCCCGACCAGATTGCAGCAGCCGCTGAAGTTGTAGACATCATTCAAATTCCAGCTTACTTAGTCATGCAAACCACCTTGGTGGTTGAAGCTGCTAAAACAGGGAAAGTAATAAATCTGAAGCATGCACAGTTTTTGGCTCCTGAGAATATGATCAAACCGGTTAAGAAAGTTGAACAAGCCGGGAATACAAATATCATGGTAACGGAGAGAGGTTATGCCTTTGGATACAACGACCTGATTGTTGATCCCCGAAGTTTTTACCACCTTCGTTCTACCGGATATCCTGTTATCTTTGACGTGACACATTCTATCCGTAAATATGGCATTCCCAGTTCTGATCCGGCCGGAGGTTCAAGAGAGTTCATTCCAACGCTGGCAAGAGCCGGAGTAGCTGCTGGTATCGATGGGTTGTTCCTGGAGGTGCATCCTGACCCATCCCGAGCATTATGTGATGCAGCAAGTCAGATGTGTATTGTTGATGTGGCCGAATTCCTTAAGCCACTGATTGAAATACACCAGGTGGAAGTAAAAAACAGACCAAAATTTTAATTTATACTTATATGGAATTTTTTCTTGACTCGGCTAACATGGTCGAAATTGAAGAAGCCCTAAAATTGGGGATCATTGATGGTGTTACTACAACACCGACATTCATGCATAAGAACGGTATCACCGATATCGATGGTGCCATTTTAAAACTGTCGAAGATGGTTCCCGTGCTGATGATTGAAGCCTTGGGTGAGACATCGAAGGAAATTGTTGGTGAAGCTCGCCGACTTTTAGCCTTGGGTCTCGACAAGAAAAAAACAGTATTCAAAATTCCGGTTAATCTTGAAGGTATTAAAGCCTGCAAAATGCTTCATGAAGAGGGATTTATGGTAAATGTTCACTTGGTTTATAATATTCAACAGGCATATCTGGCATTGACTGCAGGTGCAAATTATGTTTGCGTGCTTGTGGGACGCATGCAGGATCAGGGTCATGATGCTTTGGGTCTGGTAAAGCAGATCATTGACGTGATCAAACAATATAACTACGATTGCAAAGTGATGTTCTCCTCAGTTAGATATCCCGAACATATTAAGGATGCCTTGCAACTGGGAGCACATAATATTACCATTCCATGGAATATTATGAAAAAATTGGGTGAGAATCATCTCACAAAACTGGGTACTGATCAGTTCTTCCAGCATACAAGGTTGATGACCATTCAGGTTAAAAGTGTGATTTCCGAAGTCAATCCAGTGGTTGATCTCGATACTAAAGTTTTGGATGCATTGCTGAAAATGACCGATTCAGGTATGGGAGCAGTATCTGTGGTAACGAAAGAGGGAAAATTAGCCGGAATTTTTACAGATGGTGACCTGCGCCGTCAGATGCGCAAAATGGGAGATCATATTCTAAAAGCAACTGTTCAGGAATGCATGACGGCCAATGCGATCTCTATCGACGCCGAAGCAATGCTTCAAAAAGCTACCGATATATTCAATACCAATCAGGTTGATAACATCATTGTCACCGAAAACGGGAAACCGATAGGAATGTTGGATATTCAGGATTTGGTCAAACTTGATCTTTTAAATTGATTTTTTAGAATACAAACAACAAAGGCGTAGCAGAAATGTTGCGCCTTTGTTATTTTATGGTAGTAGAAATAGAAACACCTTAAGCGGAAATTAACGACATTTGCAGTAAGCCGACTAGTAGTGTTGTTAATTGTATGAGAAAAATTCATTTCTATATCGTATTTAAAGAAATGCAGAAGAAGACTATTCTCTTTTTCTTGTATTTTTTAACACAACTTCCAGCTATTTCTCAACCATTTATCCGTGTTAATACGGGAACTAAATCAGATATCACTCAAATCTCCATGGTAAATGAGCATGAGGGATTCTTTATGGCAGATAGGCTATATTCATTAAAGGACGGATTGGATTGGGCCAAATCAAATTTCCCCTCCATTCGGCCTATTTCCGGGTTTTCCGCCAATTCAATAAATGATCTCTGGTACACATCTAATCTCGAAAACAGTACTTCTATCGTATACCATTACCATGACAAAATAGCGGAAAATTTTGTTGGACCCTTTGGCGTATGTATTTATACCTTGTCTATTTCTACAGATGGGATACCTTTCTTCGCCAGCTCTTCTGAGGTTGCCTATTATCAGAACGGGAAATTTGTAAAGGTTGAATTGGCTCCTTCAAGATATGGTATCAAAAAAATTGTTGCACATAGTTCCTCTCTTTTTTGGGTTCTCACAGATCAGAACGAGCTATTTGTAAATGAATCGACAAAATACCGACGAATTTTAAAAGGAAGAAATGTTAAAGATTTTCAGATCATTGGTGAAAAACTCGGCTATGCATTATGTGACGATGAGCTGATTGGTTTTAATGATGAGATTTTTAAAACCATCATGGTAAATAATGAGTTTCGAAAAGCCGATAAAATGTTTGTTACGAAGAAATTTGATATTTGGCTAATTGGTTCGCAATCCAAAATATTGAAATACAGTGGCGGAAAACTGTTTGACTTTTCACTGCAGGAAAAATTTCAATTATTAGATATTTCAGTAGTAGGCGATAACGAAGTTTGGATTGCAGGCACCGGCGGTGTGCTTTTATATAGCGGGAAAAATGTATTCCTTCCACATCAAAAAAGTAATCCGGGATTTTCATCATTCAAACTGGCAAGTTATAGTATTGATCTGGATAATGAATATGGTGTAGCCATGGCGGATCTCAATGGCGATTCAAAAATTGATATCTTTTCTGTCTGTATTTCGGATGTTAATCATCTGTTTATAAATACAATAAAAAATAATGGAGAACTGGTAAAAGGAAATTTCTTTAAGGAAGAAGGTTTTATTCGTAAGGCGGAAGGAACCCTGGATCCCAAAAGCGATTTGAATTCTTCTGTTTTAAAACTAGGGGTTAGCGTAGCTGATGTCGATAACGATGGTGATGAAGATGTTTATATCTGTTCACTTAATTCCACAAATAAACTGTTATTAAACAATGGGAATGGCCTATTCAGGGATGTTTCCATGCAGCCTCATCGGGCTTGCGAAAATTATGCGCGATGTAATGCTGCATCCTTCGCTGATGTTGACTTGGACGGATTTGTCGATCTCTACGTTACCAGTGAAAACGGGTCAAATAGATTATTTAAAAACGATGGAACCGGTCATTTTTCGGACATTACTTCAATGGCGGGCCTTGAAACAACCTTCGGAGGTTCTTGTGCTTCTTTCAGTGATATCAACAATGATGGATTGCCGGATCTGGGAATAACCTTTTGGTATGGCCAGAATAGAATATACCTTAACCAATCACGGGACGGAAAAATATCTTTTCGAGATATTACTTCTCAAACTGATTTAATTAATTCATCACCGATGAAAAGTAACGGGATATCATTTGCGGATATCAATAATGACGGGTTTCCGGATCTTTTTATTGCTAATCGCAATGGTGAAAATAAATTATATCTAAACAATGGAAAGGGGATTTTCAGGGATGTTTCAGATGTTTATTTAGAAAAAAAAGTGTATTTGTCCAATGGAGGAGTTTTCGCTGATTTTGACCAAGATGGCTTTCAGGATCTTTATCTTAGTAATGTTGGAGAAAATATCCTGTACAAAAATATTTCCGGTAATCATTTTTTGAATGTAACAGCCGATTTTGGAGCTGAGATGAGCGGATACTCTACAGGGGCTGCGGTTGGTGATTTGGATAATGATGGAAATATTGACATTTATGCCGCAAGTTTTCTCGGAGGAAGCAGTAAGGTTTTTATGAACCAAAACAGTTATATCAATAACCTGAAAATAAAATTGAAAGGGACGCTTTCCAATCGTGATGCGATAGGAGCAAAAATTTATTTATACCAGAAAAATGGAGAGAATACAGAGACGCTGGTTGGTTTTCATGAAATTAGTGGAGGAGGTGGTTATGCTTCTGTTTCAGCCAAAGAAGCAATATTTCCTTTAATTATTGGTGTTCAGTATTATGCAATTATAAAATTCCCGTATCCTAACAGCGAAATCAAAATTGAAGATATAAAGCCAGGTACCCTGTTGGTTTCTGAAGAGGTTGGTTTGAAGGCATGGAATACATTATCAAAAAAATCGGTCATTAGGGCTATTAAAGATCCGGAAATTTTAAAAGAGTTTTTAAAAATTACAGTAGTAATTCTTTTATTTCTTTTTTATTTCAAAATGAACCTGCAAGGAGAGGATAGAATCAACCGGATTCGCAAGATCTCCGTTTCTCTAATTTTCATTGGCTTTATTATTTTTGATTTATTTTTTATTTACGCTTCATCCTTGGTAATGTACTTGTTGCCAATTCTTATAACATCTATACTTTTGTTAATCATTCATTTGGTTACCGGGAGAATGCAGATTTCCCAAAATCTGACAAAACAAAGAATGCAACTGAGGGAAAAAATCTCACGCGATTTGCACGACGATCTGGCTTCTACCTTAGGAAGTATTTCTATATATTCTGATACCTTAAAAAGAATAGAAAATCCTTCCCAAACCGAATTTAATAAGCTTTCGCGGAAGATTGCCGAGTTAACACAATCAGCACTCCAGTCCATCACCGACATTATCTGGATGACCTCACCAAAGAATGATTCACTCCAAGGGCTTCTCGCTAAAGTAAATAATCTTTTATTCGAAATTCTGATTGATAATGGGATGCAATATCAGTCAGAGATTAATGCTCCAGACCGTGCAATCGTTTTGCCGGATGAATTAAAAAATGATATTTTCCTGATTCTTAAGGAGACGACCCACAATATCATCAAACATTCAAAGGCTAAAAGTGTAACGTTAATTGCCGATGTAAACGGCCATTTATGTTCTATTTCTCTTATGGATGATGGTGTCGGATTTGACGAAAAAAAACTTCAGCGGCAGGTGTCTCATGGTAACGGATTGATTAATATCAGACAAAGAGCCTTGGATTCGAAGATTAATCTGTCCATCAACTCCAATGAAGGGAAAGGTACTGTTGTAAGCCTTTTATTTAAAATATGACCCCAAAGGGCTATGGACAATCACATATTTTTATTGTTATTTCGTTAAAAAATTCTCCCATGGCTGTTTTGGTAGGTATCGTTGAAGACCACGAAGAATTCAGACAGAGTTTAGCCTTTCTTGTATCTTCATTCACAGATTATAAAGTAATATGGTCTTGTGGATCTGTAGAGGAAGCAATAGCGAAAGATGCCGCCCCGGATGTTTTGTTACTCGACATAAATTTGCCTCGGATGTCCGGATTGGAAGCTATTCCAATCTTTAAATTTAAATGGGAGAATGCCAAAATTATTATGTTGACGATTCTGGAAGATGAGCATAATATCATGACTTCAATAAAAAACGGCGCTGATGGATACATTTTGAAAAAGACAAATCCGCAGAAAATTCTAGATGCCATTCAGCAGGTTTTTGAAGGAGGCGCTGCATTAACTCCAATGGTTGCAAAACAGGTCCTTTCCTATTTCCAACCATTACACAAGGAGAAACAAATCCCTTCCGTATTAACCAAACGTGAAAATGAAATACTTTCGTATATTGTAAGTGGAATAACCAATGAGCGGATCGCTATAGAGTTGTTTATCAGTACGCAGACCGTTCGCAATCACATAAAAAATATTTATGAAAAGCTTCAAGTGCATTCCAAAGCACAAGTGGTGGCTAAAGCTTTAAAAGAGAATATGATTTGAGTTGTATCATTAATTTCATTGCAATGAAACGAACATGTTGCGACACAACACCCAAGGGAATGATACTAATTTCCAGCAACATGGAGTTCCATACTACCTTTAAAAAGCAAATTTTTACAACATGAAAACCTACTTTACCGAAAAGAAAAGAAAATTCTTCAGGGTACTGTTTGGTACTTTGAGTCTATCTTCTGCTATGTTTATTTTTCAAGCTTGTTACGGTACTCCCAGGGATTTTGGGCAAGATGTTTATATTGAGGGACTGGTTAAAGCAAAAAAGACAGATAGCCCAATTGTTGGGATAAAAGTCTCCATCGCAGATCAACCACAATATGAATATACAAATAGTGCAGGGAAATTTAAAATTTACACTTCACGTGCGAACTCTTACAAGCTTAGTTTTTCTGATGTGGATGCTGCTCTGAATGGAAATTATTTAGTAAAAGATACTACCATTCAAATAGTTAACGAGTCGATTTATCTAAATATTGTTTTAAATGAGAAGTAGTATTACCGCTCATTTTCAACAATTTATGTTTCAGCAATTCAGAATAAATGAGACGAAGCTTCATGAGCTGAATTACCTCTTTTGGGAATGTACGAAACGATGCAACTTGAATTGTTTACATTGTGGCTCTGATTGTTCATCAGAATCCAGGGTGGCAGATATGCCCTTTAGCGATTTTCTTCAGGCCATTCTGCCCTTGAAAGAAAAATTCAAAAGAGATTCTATTACCGTTGTTATTACCGGAGGAGAACCCTTGATGCGAAAGGATCTGGCAGAATGCGGACTTGCACTTCGCGAGAATGGCTTTAGATGGGGAATCGTCACCAACGGGTATTCCTACTCCGAAAAGATTCATGGCAGGTTGTTGGCTGCTGGAATGGGCGCAATTACCTTAAGTCTCGATGGACTCAGTCAAAATCACAATTGGTTAAGAAAAAATCAAAATTGTTTTATTCGTGCAGTTCAGGCACTTGAACTTATTACTTCATCTGATCGTCTGAACTTTGATATCGTCACCTGTGTAAACTCCAGAAATTTGGATGAATTGCCGACTCTACTGGATTTTTTAGTTGAAAAAAAGGTGAAAGCCTGGAGATTATTTACCATTGCGCCAATTGGCCGGGCATCGCACAAAGATGAACTGCAACTTGATAAGAATCAACTAATTAATTTAATGGATTTTATAGTTGAAACGCGAAAGAAGAAATTAGTTGATATCAAATTCAGTTGCGAATCCTTTGTGGGAAAATATGAGCGGAAAGTTAGGGATTCATCTTTCTTCTGTCGGGCAGGAATAAATATTGCTTCCGTATTGGTCGATGGGGCGATTTCTGCTTGTCCAAATATTAACAGACATTTCGCTCAGGGGAATATCTACACCGACGATCTTCTAACTATTTGGGAAACCAGGTTTGAAATTATGCGAAATAGAGCGTGGACCAAGGTGGGACATTGTCTAAATTGTTCTGATTATACGAATTGCAATGGGGGCGCGATGCATTTGTGGGACGAAAATGCAGATTGCATACTATCCTGCATTAACCATTCAATGAATGAGGTTACCAATTAATCCGGTAAGGTAATTTCCATAAATGACCCTAATGGGCTATATGAAACATCGATACAGATAGTTACTTTTGAATAAAATGTCATCAGGGAAATAAACTGGCTGAATATCGACTTGTTATTAAAAACCTTTAAAAATGAAAAACATGAAAGTAAAATTTTTAAAGTTAATTGTAGTCTTCACACTTTTAACTTTTTCTTCTTGTGATTTACTTAATAAGAAGGATTCAGATTCTACCACGCAAACTGTTCAAGACTTCAGTAGTCAGGTATCAGAACTTAATAGTGCGCTCGAAAATTTTGTAATGAAAGACCAGGCATTTGAGAATGCCAATTTTTTAACTTTAAAACCAGCACAGACGAAGCAAATTATGGCTGAATATATTGATGCCGGAGAGAAATTTGTTGCTGCAATGAAAAAAATTCAGGAAACGCAGAATCAGAATAAGTCACTTCATCTTAAAAGTACTCCTATACCATGTACCCCTTATGATTTTATTCCTACAACAGACACAGGAGTTGGAGTAGGATTAGTAAAGAGTGTTGCGGATATTATTGCAGAGACTAAAGGTGACAGGGATCTTATTCAGGCAAAGTATGATAAGGGAGAAATCGATGATAACACATACAATTCTGCAATTAATAAGCTTGCAATAGCTAAACCGATAAAAATTGTCAATGTTGGAATAGGTGCTATTTTAGGGACTGGTGCAGCTTATGGTGCAGGCGTAGCTATCGGTACAGTTTCTTTGCCTGCAATCGCAACTGTTGCGGTGGTTGGTGCGGTAGTCGGAACAACAGTTACTTGGTTTGCGAACTGGTATACAGGTGTTAAAAGTACCACTCCTACACAACAATTCATTATCACTGGAAAAACTACCGTTGGAGGCAAGTTACCTGTGCATTTGATTGGACAAGGAGCTACTGTGACACTGGCTGTTCAAGGATATGCACCAGTTGTTATTCCCAATTTTAATCTACCTGCCGCAGGATTTAACAAAAAAATTGATATTACCCCTGTAAAGTTAGGTGAGGCACAAGTTGGAGGTAAAACTCAGGTTTGTATGGTTGATGAAGCAATGGTCGCAAGCAGTTGTAGTGCAGTTGAATTTGTGACTGGAAGTCCTTCCCCGGCTAGTCCTGCTCCCTATCAGGGTGTTACAGTAACAGGTACCATTATTCCAAAAGTTGCAAGTTGTAGTATATCTTTCTCAATTATTGGAACGGATGGTTATTCTAAATCAGCTTCATATAGTACGGATGCCAATGGTCAGGCAACATTCTATATACCGGGAGGCGCAGCCGGGGTTTTTGATAAAGTAACCATAACGTCTAGTAATGGTAAAACATACATCGTTTCTTACACCTTCTAATTTATATCGAATAAATATCAAAAATATTTCGCTCTATCACTTTTACTTCAAAGGATCGAAGAGCGACTTGACCTATCCTGGGGAGTAAATTGTTTAAATGTAAGAATGGGTCTCAGATGAATTTGGATAAGACAATCAGTTCATTTTGAATCCATTCTTCTCCCAAAATTTATTTATTTCACCAAATAATTTGCTCATACACCGGAAAAACGAGAGTAATTTTTCGTGATTTACTTCCATGTAATTTTGTTTTATTAGTATCTTGCAAAACCTATCATATTTTGAATTTTGAATATGGTGCGTTATTTGATTTTTTTCGATCGTTGTAGTAACTAATGAATGAAATTATGAAACGAATATTTCTTACGGTGATTGTGTTTTTGTTTTTGCTAATCATAAATTTTCGGTTAGATGCCGAAGTTCGTCTTCCCGCGATTTTGGGCAGTCACATGGTGCTTCAGCAGAAAAGTGATGTCAATCTATGGGGATGGTGTGCTCCATCCGAAAAAATTTTCGTAAAAACATCCTGGGATACCATCCGATATACTACTACCGGCACTTCAGGTGCAAAATGGAGCCTTAAAATTAAAACCCCCGAAGCAGGTGGTCCGTTTACCATAACGATCAATGAAAAGTCGGTTTTGGAAGATGTTATGGTAGGTGAAGTTTGGGTTTGCAGCGGTCAAAGTAATATGGAGTGGAGTGGAAGTCAGAAATTGAAACAATCTTTGGATGAGGCTCCAAACGCAAATAATCAGAAAATTCGTTTCTTTTACGTTCCGAAATCTACAGCCGATTGTCCTCAGGAGGATATTAAGTCAAGTTGGAAGGTTTGCACTCCCGAGGAGATGCTTCATTTCAGTGCTATCGGATATTTTTTTGGTAAAAAATTGCAGAACAATCTGAATGTGCCGGTTGGACTGATTAATAGTAACTGGGGTGGAACTCCCGCCGAGGTATGGACACCTAAAGAGGTAATAGAGCAGGATCCGGCATTAAAAGATGCATCACTGAAATTGCAACCTTCTGCCGGATGGCCAATAACGCCGGGAGCCAATTATTTCGCCATGATTTCGCCATTGACAAAATTCAAAATTGCTGGTGCTATTTGGTATCAGGGAGAAAGCAATACCCAAAATTATAAAACCTATTCCCGACTGATGACTAAGATGATTGGTTCATGGAGAGATGCTTGGGGTTTTGTTTTTCCATTTTATTTCGTCCAAATTGCACCATTTGCCTACGGAAGTTACAATGTCGGAGCTCTGATTCGTGAACAACAGACAGCTTGTCTCTCTATTGCCAAAACCGGAATGGTGGTTGTGCATGATTTGGTTGACGATGTGACGAACATTCATCCTGTTAAAAAAATTGAGGTGGCAACCCGACTTGCAAATCTCGCTCTCGCTGATACTTACGGAGTTAAAAATTTGCTCTATAAATATCCGATGTACAGAGGGATGATCATTGAGAAATATCGGATTAGAATCCTTTTTGATAATTTGTCGAACGGCCTTATGTCTACCGATAAGGATTTAAATGAGTTTTATATCGCCGGATCGGATCAGAAATTTCTTTTTGCAAGTGCCAGGATTGAAGGTAATACTGTTATCGTGTGGAATAAAGCAGTCAAAGATCCGGTAGCTGTGCGTTTCGGGTTTAGCAATACGTCAATTCCCAATCTGTTCAGCAAAGATGGGATGCCGGTTAACATGTTTCGAACGGACAATTGGGAAGTAAAGACGGAGGCTGTAGTGAAGTAATAATAATTTTTGCAGCCTTTGCTCCCTATATTTCAATTATTTGACGCCTAACATCACTTTTAGAAATTTCAAGGAGGAGTCGACATCCAACCGCTTGGCTACAATCTTCTTGTTCTTGTCCAAAATGTATATAATCGGCGTGCTGGTGACATCATAAAGTCGTCTGAAATTACTGGTATATTGAGGATCCCATACGTTCGTCCATTCCTGAATTTTATACTCCTGAATGGCTTTCGTCCATTTTTCTTCGTTGTTTTGCGTAAGAACAGCATAAATTTCAACCCCTTTGTTTTTTAACGCCTGGTACAGATCTTTATTGAGCTGGGGCGTGGTTTTTTGGCAATGACTGCAGTCTGGTTCCCAGAAATAGAGAAGTGTATACTTGGCATTAACCTGTCTCAGGCTATAGTAATTTCCCTCAGAATCTTGTAATTTTAACTCTGGAGCGATATTCCCAATAAGGTTCGGTTTTACCGCCTCAACTCGTTCCTTGATTTTACGCACTGCTGAAGTATCGAGCCAGGGCTTTTGATCATGCAGCACATACTTTTCAGAAAGAGCAACAAAGGCTTTATCCATTCCCATTAGTTGAGATTGATTCGTTTCATTCAATAGATACAAGAAGACATAATGGTACATCTCTTCGTTTTTCTTCGACTTCTCTATAACTTGAATCATCGGATTTATTAATGAATCAGGCATTTGTAAAATCATTTTCTTGAAGTAGGTATCCAGCCTTTCTTGAAAAAGAGGCGTGCGGATAAGTCCGGATCTGGCAAAATTGAAGTTATCCCAGTAATGATCCTTCATAAAATTGTATCGGTAAACCCATTGTATGGAATCTTGATTTTTTGTGTTTTCCGGCAGATTGAGTTCTTTAGGTACAGGAATGAGCATAGAAAGAAAGAAATCAGCAAGAAATGTGTTCTTATATTTGCCGGCCGCTTCCTTCCAATAGCTTTCCATCGAATCGTTAAGCTCATTCAGTTTCTTTTGCAAAATTTTTACAGAGTCTTTCTTGTCAGCGATTGCACTTATCGCCGTTAGGCGTGATTGGATGGTGGTTTGCGTTGCTTTCTGTTTCGTCAGAAATAGCTGATATTCATGAAAAGCAACCGTCTCGTCTGCTCCTACATATTTATTTTGGGCACTATTTGCAAAATCAGCTTCGATCGAAAATTGCTGATTTTTTCCAATTAGAAATTCAAAATAGTTCTTCTCATTTAGATAAAAGAGATAAAGCCCCTCCTTCTGGGATTCGTTGCGACGGAGAACTCCTGTACCATCGTGATTGATTCTAATGGAGTCGACTTTTAGAATTTTATTGCCGTAATAGTTTGCTAAATAGATTGTTGTATCTCTAGTCTCCTTAAGTTTCAATTTGATAAAGCAAGGTTCGACAGGGTTTAATCCAGTGAATAATATACCGGCAAAAAATAATATTAACAAGAAAGACCGTTTAAACATTCGTATCCGATTTGGTGATTCATCGGTCGCTAAGTTATATTATATTTAGATTTTTTCAAATATTGTCCTATTGTGGATGATGAACTTTCAAGGTATTAAGCTAACATTGCCATAACTACTTTCAATATTCACGGTGGATTTTGGAGTTTCAGATTCTCCTACAGTGCCATGTACTTCATAGTTAGTGTCTTCTTTCGATTTATTAAGCTTGCCTGTGGGATGTTTCAGATCACAATATTTGGTGTTGCCATCCAAACGATAAGAGGCGCCGGCGACAATTCCTAGTTTGACAGATGCATAGCGGCTGCTAACCTTGATGCTTTTAAAACTAGCAGGTATGATATTAACGTTAAAGTTTCCGTAACCATTCGTAAGTACCAGTGAAGATCCTATCTGATCTATCTTAAAACCAGTGTACATTGAATTGCAAATCAGGCTATTAATCGTTTTTATTTTATAATCGTCGTATTTCGAATCGATGCTGAAATCTTTGCAATCCCCGATGTTTAATCCGGAGTATCTTGAATCAACGGTCAGATTGCCCCCTTTTTCTAAAGTTAGCTTGGAATATCTGATCGTAAGAGTGAGATCTTTGGTGGCATCAATACTTGCTTTACTATAGGCAATGTCCAAGTTGAGGGATGGAGACAAAAGATTTTTTGCCCTTAGTTCACCATACTTGACATCAAAGACCCCTTTGCCAGTCAGATTATTCATGTTGACCGTACCATATTTCTGCGTAACTGCTAAGTCCCGATCTGCCGGAACGAAGACGCTATAGTCGATACTAAACTCCCTCGAATTATTGTTAAAATCATTGTGCATTTCTGTGATTGCTGAGACGATACTTCCTGATTTATTGATATTTACCTCTATATTATCAAGAACTCTTTGGGCGCGGCTACCGGATCCTTCCACCCATACCTCCACACTGATAACCACAGAGTCTTTCCGACTATCTTCTATTTGAATATTTCCGTATTTGTTGGAAAGTTCCAATTTTGTCACCTGACTAACAGGAAAGCTCTTGTAAATCCTTTTTGTGGTTCTTTCTGCCTGTGTTTGGAAAGCAAACAACATCAGAAAGGCGATTGCTAAACTAAAGTTCCGTGTTTTCATGATTCATATTTTTACGTGTTTTGATATTTTCTAATTCTGTTTTTATGGTATTAATAATGTCGAGTTTTGTTTGATAATACTCGACCATCGCATTTACAACCCGCTCATCGTTTGGATTCTTACTATACTCTTTCTGCAAATCCTGATAGAGCAGATCCATCTCATCCATCTCTTTTTTCACCTGCACTAACTCTTGTTCACTTCCGATTCCCTGATCTGCCATTCGTTTCAGTTGGGATAATCCACTATTGATTCTGACGGTATAAAAATTGGCAGTTTCATTCATTTCTTTGCTGGCAAACCTTAGCTGATTATCCGCTTTCTTGCCAGGAAGAAGATAAATTACCAAGTTGGCGGAGAGAAGTAAGATGATCACTATGGAGGCAATCTTTAAAAATGGCCATGTTTTTAAATTAATTGTTCCCTTGGAGTGATATTTTTCAAGCTTTGTTTCAAACCTTTGGAAATGTCCTTCCAAGGGTTCTTCTTCAAAAGCTTCTTTTTGCTCATTGAATAGTTTATCAAGCTTATCCATATTGTTGCATTGTATATTGTTTCCTTCTTTTTTCCAATAATAATTCTCTTAAATGCTGCTTTGCCCTGCTTAACTGTGTCCGGCTCGTAACGTTACTGATGCCAAGAATTTCGCTTACTTCCTCATGATCATAGCCTTCCAGTAGTATTAGCGAAATAATAGTTCGGTAGCCATCAGAAAGTTGAGAAATAGCCGTTTTTACTTCCTCTACAGTATATTCGGGTTCGTTGTCGTTATCTTCCTCGTAAACAGGATGTTCGGATGTTACTTCCTCGAATTCAACGCTACGTTTTCTCAAATAGTCCAATGACCGATTTACCACGATTCGCTTCATCCAGATACCAAAACTGACCTCTCCTTTGTACGTTTCGAGCTTGTGAAAAGCAGTCAGAAATGATTCTTGCATCACGTCTTCCGCTTCATCTGTACGATTAAGAATTCGCAACGAAGTATTATACATCGACTTATAATACAGCTTGTAAATCCTGTATTGAGCCTCTTTGTCATTTTTGAGACACTTGTCGATCAGCGGCTGATGAATGTTAATGTACATCATTCCTTTTCTATCTTATTTAAACCAATGACGCATCAGTTTGTAAAATGTTGCATTCGGTTAAGATTTCTTAGCAGTTAGCTAAATAACACTAATTTACTAAATTTTGGATGAAAAAATATGAAAAATTCATTTGTTGGATATTCCGACATCAAATGATTCGATCATAATGCCTAATTTTAGCACAATCAGAAAGCGTCTAAACCATGGCAAATAATACCGGATTAAACATATATAAGGCTTCTGCGGGTTCAGGAAAAACCTTTCGACTAGTTGGAGAGTATCTAAAGTTACTCTTTGAGCAACCTATGTCATACCGGAATATTCTGGCTGTAACTTTCACGAATAAGGCTACTTCAGAAATGAAGGAAAGAATACTCAGAGAATTGGCCAATCTTTCAAAAGGTGGTGAATCCAAGTACTTCTCCTTGTTGAAAGAATATGGTTCGGATCAAAGAATTAGAGAGAAGGCTACTTCTATTCTGAAATTGATTCTCCATGACTATTCCCGCTTTTCGGTTATGACCATCGACAGTTTCTTCCAAAAAATTATTCGTTCTTTTGCCAGAGAGATTCGATTAAATGCCTCCTTTCGTACCGAGATTGACAATCGCCAGGCATTGGAGGATGCGGTGGATCTCATTTTTCAGGAAATTGATAGTAATGAGCTGCTGAAGAACTGGATGGTTCAATTTTTGGAAGAAAATCTTGAAGAGGGCAGAAGCTGGGATTTTAAGAAGGAGCTGCTGAAATTTGGAAAAGAAGTTGAAAAAGAGGCTTTTAAAGTTCACGGGGATGAACTTTTGGAGGCACTCGCCGGGAAAGAACAGCTGAGTTTGTATGTGGGAGAGATGAAGAAGGTAATTTCCGATGCTGAAACTCGATTAAGTAATCTTGGTCAGGAAGGGCTAGATTTGATCTCCAGTTTCGGAATGGCCTTCGATCAA
Organism: Bacteroidales bacterium; assembly: GCA_038325635.1. GTDB lineage: Bacteria > Bacteroidota > Bacteroidia > Bacteroidales > Prolixibacteraceae > CAINVV01. The sequence goes on along the minus strand of JBBQJE010000047.1, from coordinate 898 downwards.
TTTAAAGGAGGCAGAAATTCTTTTGCCAATCTTTTCAATAAGCTGGTTAGTGGAAAATTTGATTCTCCCACCGCAACGATGTTAGCTGCCCTCGATAATATCGACAATTGGTATGTTAAAGCCGATTCCGCTGCCAAAAAAGAGCAGATAGAAAGGCTATATCATAGTGGATTGAATCAACTATTTAAAGATTCTATCGAAGCACTTAAGGAAGAAACTTTCAGGATAAACAGTGCACGGGCAATACTAAAAAACATCTATCCATTTGGTCTTCTGGGCAATATTGCCATGAAAATCAAAGAGGTATTAAGTGCAAACAATACCGTATTATTAAGTGATTCAGGACGGATGATCGGGCGTATCATCGATGGAAATGACACACCTTTTATCTATGAAAAGGTTGGACTTATCTACCGTCATTTCATGCTGGATGAGTTTCAGGATACCTCTCGTCAACAATGGATGAATTTTAGGCCATTGGTTGATAATGCATTGGCATCCGGAAATTCGTCTTTAGTTGTGGGCGATGTTAAGCAATCGATCTATCGTTGGCGAAATGGTGACTGGAATCTACTCGCAAATCAGCTGGAATCGGATTTGAGTCATCAAATTATTACCAAAGAAACGCTTAATACGAACTGGCGAAGTAAGAAAAATATCGTTGATTTTAATAATTCACTATTTCGCCGGGCATCGGAATACCTGAATACTTGGTTTGAAAACGAGATCAAGGGTAAACCATTCACCGAAATGAATGGGGTAATATCAGCCGCTTATGCCGATCAATATCAACAATGTTCACAAACGGATAAGCCCGAGGGGTATGTTAGAATTTTCTTTGTGAATCCGGATGGCGCAAAAAAAAAGATTGAATTTAAGGAGAAGGCATTGGTGATTT
>JBBQJE010000046.1:0-17050 GCA_038325635.1 Bacteroidales bacterium | reverse complement strand
CTTTCCTTCTTTCATCTGCTTGATGGATTCAAATAGCCTGTCTGCATTTGGTTTGGAACTTAAAAGGTGAACCGTCTCCATGATTGAATTATATTCATCGAGGGATATCATAACTGTCCCTTTCCCTGTACCTCTTTTAATTAGCAAGGTTTCATTGTTATCCTCCACATCATCAAGGTATTTTTTTAGGCCGATCCTAAATTCGCTATAGTTCGCAGCAATCATATCGTGCTTAATTAAGTATTTATTCAAGTACAAATATACGTACTTTTTTCAAAACGATATCTATCTCGGGAATAAAATGAACCGATCTAATTCTTTATTACCCCATGATGCCCCATCAAAATGTATTTAAACGATTTTAAATCCGGTAAATTTTTTAAAGATTCAATCTGTAATGGCGTATTCATATTAAATTTTTCGACGAAATGTTCTGCTTTTCCGTCTACGAAAACCAGATTATCACCAGTTACCAGATAATCATTGTTAACGACGAAACAAACCGAACCCGGAGTGTGCCCCGGCGTATGGATAACCCTGATTTTCAGTCCGTCGATGGTCAGCGTATCATTGCTGTTAAAAAGAATATAGGGCCCGTATTTCCACTTCGTTTTGAAGGGCCCCATTTTGGCCGTTGTGCCATTGATCATTTGCTCCTCATCCTTGTGCATATAGATCTTCGGATTTTTGAAAATTCCGATTGCGCCGATATGATCCCCGTCAGCGTGCGTGAGGAGAATCGTCGTAATTTGTTCGGGTGCGATCCCAAGTTTCTTCAGCTCTTCGCGGAAAGAACCCTCGCCAAATCCTGCATCAACCATCAAATAGCTCTGCTTCCCCTTAAAAATATAGGCATTAACAAATTTGTCTTTTACACTAAAAACCGAATCGTTTATTGCAGAAGTCTCTGCGGGAGTCATTTTTTGCGTTGCCAAAATAAAATTGATCAGGAACACGGCACTGCCAATCACGATCAGACCAATAAGAATCCCGAATCCCCATAGGGAAAATTTAAAGATTTTTTTCATTTCATCAATGTTATATGTTGCTACATTTCATCAAGGGTGCAAAATTTTGCGCCCCTACCTAAACCTCACATCTATCACCACAATCTCCGACTTCCCGACCGTCCGCACAGGCGGTCCCCATAACCGTATTCCACTGGTAACAAAAAAGTGCGTAGCACCGATCTTCTCATATCCCCAAGTTAGCCGATACATGCTGTGCAGAATCAGGTTGAGCGGAAATAGCTGACCGTTGTGCGTATGACCTGATAAGGATATATCCACGGCAGTTTTACTGATCGCTTCCAAATCAGTCGGACGATGATCCAACAGGAGTATAGGCAACGAATCATTGGTGGATTTCAGGAGCTCCTCAATCGGTTTTCTGCTGGAATAACGATCGTCCAACCTTCCGACAAGGTTGAAAGAATGGTCAATGACCAGGCTGGAATCCAACAGAAGCTTCATCCCTGCCTTTTCGAAAAATTTACCCCTTTTCGGACCTCCATAATATTCGTGATTCCCGAGTACCGCAAACGTACCATATTTTGGATGAATCTCCTTGAGAATATTTTCGAAAACGATCATGTCGCCATCGTACTTATCTCCCTCAATAATGTCTCCTCCAAATAGCATCAAATCGGGCTGTATCCTTTCAATCTGCTTCTTAAATCGCCTCACATAATCAACATCAAAATGAGGCTTCAGATGAAAGTCTGCCACAAAGGCAATTTTCAAATGATCAATCTTTGCCGACTTCCGCGGAATATCTACTTGATATTCAGTAGTGCGAATGGTATTCAAATTGATAGCTCCGGCCACAACAATTCCTATAGATAAAAGAACAATGAGGGTCAAGCCGGATAGTTTAAATCCGGTACTTTCCCGTTTTTCGGCCGACACTAATTGAAGTTTCTTGCTTACAAACAGCAAAATATCGAAAGAAAGTACCGTTAAAAACAGATAAAGGTAAAATGGCAGCATATAGCTTGCGATCGCATTAAAAAAATTCATCAAAACCCCCGAATTTTCTCCCGAAACGAGATTCGCATAAGGGTAAATGAAAGCGATACATAGATAAATCAGTGTATAATAAATTTTATAGCCCTTGTTGATAAATAGCTATTTTATTCGTATATAAGCATATATGTTGGGAATAAGATAGGCAAGTGTAAAGAGAATATGGAACATACTTCTAATTCAAGTTAATCGTGAAAATTACAATTTTTAAAGTTCACAATTTTTACGAAAAACCAGTCAATGAGGTCCATGAGGTCATTAAAATTAGCCTAATAATAACTCATTAGGTTTCTGTGAAGAGATACCGGAAAAAATAAATAATTTTATGAAGTATTAAACTCAGTTTACCATGCTAAAAAACCTGCTCTCTCTAGCAATAATCCTGCTTTTATCTACCGGAATGATTTCTGCAAAACAAAAAGCTGTTTCATTGAAAAAATTCAAACAAATCGACATTGGAAACCCGGCGATGATAGGTTCTTCCAAGATTCAAAACAACGGAATCCAAATTAATGCCGGAGGCGCAGACGTTTGGGGCGTGAAAGATGAATTTCATTTCTCCTACCTCGAACAATCTGGTGATTTTGATCTGATAACCCGTATCGAAAGCCTTTCCGCACCGCATACGTACACCAAAGCCGGATTGATGGCACGCGAAGAGCTCACAGACAATAGTCGTCACATCTTTTTTCAGGTGTTTCCAAACAACAAACCCCGGAACAAAAATAACGGAGGGTATGAATTTCAATATCGGCAGGTTAAAGCAGGCGAGATGAAAGCAATTTATCCGGCTAAATTCGACGGTACCCCTGAATTCCCAGTTAATTATCCCAATACCTGGATCCGCCTGAAACGTGCCGGGAATGTTTTCACGGGATTCTTCAGTGAGGATGGAAAATCCTGGAAAATATATGCCACGTATACCCTTGAGCTTTCTAAAAAAGTGTACCTCGGATTGGCGGTTACCTCCCATAATCCCAAAGAATCCGCCACCGCGGTATTCAAAGATATTTCAATACTAAAATGAAAATCTTATTGTCCTATTAAATAGTCCGTTGTAAAATATATATAAGATTGAATATGAACACAATAAAAACAATTTTTCTAGGAGTGGCCCAAATTGCCGGTCTCTCCGCTTTTGCCGAAAAACCAAATATCATCTATATTTTGGCCGATGACCTTGGTTACGGTGATCTAAGCTGCTACGGACAGAAACATTTTCAAACTCCGAACATCGACCGGATGGCCAAAGAAGGCATGCTCTTTACGCAGCATTATGCCGGAACCACCGTCTGCGCCCCATCCCGTTCTTCTCTGATGACTGGTTTGAATACAGGCCACACGCCAATCAGAGGAAATAAATCCGCCAATGCCGAGGAAGGACAATGGCCGATACCCGCAAATACCATTACCATTCCAAAACTTTTGAAGGAAGTTGGATATGTCACTGGCGCATTTGGGAAATGGGGACTTGGCAACCCGGGATCTGAAGGAGATCCGAATAAACAAGGCTTCGATGAATTTTTTGGCTTTAACTGTCAGAGCCTGGCACATAATTATTACCCCGACCATCTCTGGGACAACCAGAAAAAAGTGATTCTGGAAGGCAATACCGGCGATAAATTTGAACAATATGCTCCCGAATTAATTCATCAGCGAGCTCTTCAGTTTATGGAGAAAAATAGGGATAAACCATTTTTCATGTTCTATCCAACAACCATTCCGCATGCCGAATTGATGGTGCCTAAGCAATATATGGACAAATTTCGAGGGAAATTTCTACCGGAAAAATCATTCAAGGGAGCTGTTCCTGGCGACAAAGGATTCAGAGTTGGCAATTATGGAACCCAACCTGAATCACACGCAGCTTTTGCCGCTATGGTGACCCTGCTTGACGTTAAAGTAGGCGAGATTTTTGCCAAATTGAAGGAACTCGGATTGGAGAAAAATACAATTGTCATTTTTAGTTCCGATAACGGACCACACCTCGAAGGCGGTGCAGATCCTGACTATTTTGACAGTAATGGCCCGTTGAAAGGCTACAAACGCGACTTGTATGAAGGTGGAATCCGAGAACCGATGATTGCTTGGTGGCCCCAAAAAATTAAACAAGGCTCGAAATCAGATCTCATTTCTGCATTTTGGGATGTTATGCCGACCCTGACTGAAATAGCTGGGGCTAAAAATCCAGCAAGCATGGATGGCATCTCCTTTCTGCCAACACTGCTTGGAAAAGGAGACCAGAAAAAACACGAAACCTTGTATTGGGAATTTCATGAACAGAATGGCAGACAAGCCTTGCGAAAAGGAAATTGGAAACTGATCCGTTATAACGTCCTGATACCGGATAAAATAACAACCGAATTATACGACTTGAGTAAGGATCTTGGTGAAGAAAACAACATTGCTGCGCAACATCCTGATATCGTTGCCAACCTTTTAAAAATAATGGCTTCCTCAAGAGTGCCTTCGGATATTTTCAAATTTCAACAAGAGACCATCATCAAATAGTATAGAATTATAATTCAAACTTTATGAAAAAGACTCTCTTCATGCTGTTGCTACTGACCTTATCACTTCAGTCAGCTTTCTCGCAAAAAGCCATCACCCAGGATCAACGGATGCAGTGGTGGCGCGACGCCCGCTTTGGGATGTTTATCCACTGGGGACTCTATTGCATTCCCGCCGGCGAATGGAATGGCAAAGAATATCCTCAAATTGGCGAATGGATCATGAAAAATGCCAAAATTCCGGTTTTGGAATACCGGCAATTGGCGAAACAGTTCAATCCGGTGAAGTTTAATGCGCACGATTTCGTGGCAACGGCTAAAAATGCCGGCATGAAATACATTACCATCACCTCAAAACACCACGACGGATTCGCCATGTTCAAATCCAATGCATCGAAATACAACATCGTGGATGCGACGCCATATAGCAAGGATGTGATCAAAGCATTGGCCGAAGAATGTCAGAAACAAGGATTGAAAATGTGTTTTTACTATTCTCAATCGCGCGACTGGAACGAACCAAACGGACTGGATAACGAATGGGATTTCCCAAAAGAACGTAACTTTCAGTGGTATCTCGACGCAAAAGTCAAACCCCAATTAACTGAGCTGCTCTTGAATTACGGACCCATCGGACTGATATGGTTCGATACCCCGATGACGATCTCCAAAGAACAAGCCCAAAGTCTGAAAGACCTGGTTCGCAGTCTGCAGCCCGAGTGTATCATCAGCGGACGATTGGGAGGTGGTGTGGAAACCGATTACATGTCGACCGGGGATAACGTGATACCTGCCACCGTGGTTCCCGGCGACTGGGAAGTACCCGCAACCCTCAACAATACCTGGGGCTTCAAGAAGAACGATCACGAATGGAAATCTCCCGAAGCACTCACCCGTCTACTTTTTGATATTGCTGCCAAAGGCGGAAACTACCTCCTGAATGTCGGGCCTACCTCCGAAGGACTTATCCCAAAAGAATCCGTCGATATCCTAGCTAAAGTAGGCGACTGGATGAAAATCAACAACGAAGCCATCTACGGCACGCAGGCCGGTCCATACAAAATTGAATTCAAATGGGGCAATATCACCCAAAAACCGGGCAAACTTTATCTTGGACTATTTAACTGGCCAACCAACGGATTCTACCTCGAAGGATTGAAATCCAAAGTCAAAAAAGTCTATCTGCTAGCCGACACACAGCAAAAAGCAGTGCCATTTAAAGAATTATTGGATCCGAAAACAGATCACCACCGGTTAAAAATTCAGCTGCCAAAAATAGCTCCTGATAAGATCGTTTCCGTCGTAGTAGTAGAAATTGAAGGAGCAGCCGATGTCGAAACAGTTATCTGCCAACAAGCAAACAACACCATTCTACTACCTGGAATACTTGCCATTGCCCAAAAAGATGGCAAACTGGCCAATCTAAAATTCACCGCACGAGGAGGAGGTGCCGATTGGATGGACTCCGCCATCAGCCTTACCTGGAGCTTTAAAGTGGAGAAAGCCGGAACCTATAAAATCGATGTCATTACCACAGAAACCGGATCACATGGTACTCCCGTTTGGCAAGGCGGACAAAGCATAAAAATCAAATGTGCCGGTCAGGAAACGACTTCAACGATTACCGACGAAAGTCGTGAATACAACCAACGAAGTCAATATTGGAAGCTGATTCACTCCGGAGCCGGCAAAATAAAATTCGACAAACCCGGCACCTATGACCTGACCTTGCTCCCTCAAAATTTCTTCGACAACAAGATCGGATTCACTTTCAAAGAGATAAATCTTATTAATAATTAAATCATGAAAATCAACTCGTTAAAAATTAGCACGCTACTCTTCCTGCTCTTGCTTTCAATGGCAGGAATGGCCGACGTTACGCTACCTCTGTTTTTTAATAGCAACATGGTTCTTCAGCAAGGAATAACCATTCCCGTTTGGGGCTGGGGCAAACCAGGCGAAAAAGTTACCGTAACCCTGGATAAGAATGTGGTCAGTACCCGAACTGCAAAAACCGGCAAATGGCGCGTGAATCTTCCAAAGATGAATTACGGTGGTCCGTACGTTTTGACCGTCAAAGGGAAAAATCTGATCACCATTGACAACGTCCTGATCGGCGAAGTTTGGGTATGCTCCGGTCAATCAAATATGGAATTCAAAGTCTCCACCACTAAAAACGCCGAAGCCGAAATCGCTGCCGCCAACTATCCGAATATCCGATTATTTACTGTGAAGAAAAGGATCTCTCAGCTTCCGCAGGATAAACTGGAAGAAGGCTCATGGTCCTTATGCTCGCCACAATCTGTTCCAACATTTTCCGCCGTTGGCTATTTCTTCGGACGAAACCTTTACGAGAAATTGAAAGTTCCAATCGGACTGATTCACACTTCCTGGGGTGGCACAGTAGCAGAAACCTGGACTAGCGCTGAGACAATTTCGACGGACCCCGACTTTTCAGAGCTGCTTCAAAAGCTAAAAACAGTTGACATGGCAACCACAAAAGTTGCTCCAAACAACTATCCCACATTGCTTTACAACGGAATGATCAATCCTTTGGTGCCTTATGCAATCAAAGGCGTCATCTGGTATCAGGGCGAATCAAATGCATCCCGCGCTCAGCAATACAAAAGGGTTTTCTCCAACATGATCAAAGACTGGCGTACAAAATGGAATCAGGGAAATTTCCCTTTCCTGTTTGTTCAATTGGCTAATTACAAAAAGCCGGTAACAGTTCCTTCCGACAGTGAATGGGCCGAATTGCGGGAGTCTCAAACTCAAACGCTGCAACTCGAGAACACAGGTATGGCCACCATAATTGATGTCGGAATGGCCGACAACATTCACCCTACAGATAAACAAACCGTTGGGTATCGTCTTTCGCTGGCCGGTCTCAAAATAGCCTATGGTCAAAGTCTGGTGTTCACCGGCCCGACATACAAAGAGATGAAAATTGAGGGCAACAAAATTTACATCTCGTTCGACCATGTCGGCAAAGGACTTAAAGTGAACAACTTGTACAGCTATATCAATGGTTTTAGCATTGCCGCTGAAAATGGGCCATTCAAATGGGCTAAAGCTTCGGTTGTTAATGAAAATACAATTGTTGTTTCCAGCGAATCTGTTGATAAACCAGTTGCGGTAAGATACGGATGGGCCGACAATCCGGACGACTTAAACCTTTACAATGCAGAAGATTTACCGGCAAATCCATTCAGAACGGATAAGCGACCGGGAATAACAAAATAAAGTTTTGCGGTACGGTGTCAATTAATTAAATTCGTGAACTGCAATCAGTAAATACTAGGATAATTATTAATCATTCCCAAACTGGGTATAAAATTAAAATCATGAAGAGAACTATTTTTTTGACTATTACTTTAATTGCTGCCATATTAGTTGCAGCTCCTGCTTTCTCTCAAAAAATGAACGAATTAACCAAAAAAGAGAAAAAAGAAGGCTGGACATTATTGTTTAACGGTAAAAATTTCGATGGCTGGAGACAGTGCAACGGAACAGCCATGCCTACCAACTGGAAAATTGAGGAAGATGCGATGATGGTTTTTACCGCTCCGGATAAAAAACCCGGACAAGGTTCTGATGGAGATATCCTGTTTCCCGGTAAGAAATACAAAAATTTTGACCTGACAATCGACTGGAAAGCCAGCAAAGCCGCTAATTCGGGCATTTTCTACAACGTTAGAGAAGTTCCAGGCAAACCAATTTACTATGCCGCTCCTGAGATTCAGGTTCTGGACAATGTGGATGCCGGCGACAATAAACTTGCCAACCATCTGGCTGGTTCATTGTACGATATCCTTCCTTGTGATCCTAAAACCGTTCATCCTGCAGGTGAGTGGAATACTTGCAGAGTGACGCTAAAAGATGGCGTTTGCACACATTACATGAATGGTAAAGAAGTGGTAAAATACACTTTATGGACTCCTGAATGGGATGCAATGGTTGCCAAAAGCAAATTCAAGACCTTTCCTGGCTGGACAGAAGGAATCGCCAAAGAAGGTTTCATCGGTTTGCAGGATCACGGCTACTCTGTGTGGTTCCGTAACATCAAAATCCGCGAACTTTAGTATTCGAGAGCAAAATTAATTAACATAATTACCTACCAGGAATGCCTCAAATGTAAATTATTTGAGGCATTCCTTTCAAAAACTCCAAATGTTCCAACACCCTACTAACTTAAAATTCACTTGGAAACGATTGATCATCCTGGTACTGATAATCATCGGTTCAAGCTTGGCAAATGATGTGGTCCGTATTAAAGGTTACAAATTCTATGAGGTCAATCCCCACAAGGAACTTCGGGCAAAACAAGATCAGATCTATCTTGACCTGTCAAACGGAATTCGCAATATAGACTGGTCCGGCCTCGACGGTACTCTTGAATTTATCGATAACAATTACGATTGCTCTGACTTTAAGCTGGTTAACCTGATTCGGATTTTGTACGAATACGGCGATCAAATTCCTACAGAAACTCGCTCTAAAATTGAAAAATCGGTGCTTGGATTTCGCTATTGGTGGGACGAGCCAGGCGGTAATTCCATGTGTTACTGGAGCGAAAATCATCAAATTCTTTTCGCTTCCGCGGAATATCTCATGGGACAAAAGTACCCTGATACCGTGTTCACTAACAGTGGAATGACCGGCAAACAGCATGCCGACAAAGCCAGGAAAAGAATCCTCGACTGGATGGAGATGCGCTGGAATTATGGCTTTACCGAATTCTATTCCAATGTTTATTACTCAGAAGATATCGGGGGAATGATCAACCTGATCGATTTTTCTACCGAAGAGGAAATCGTCAAAAAGATGCAAATCGTGATGGACCTACTGATGTACGATGTCGCATCACAAAATATAAAAACCATGTTTGTATCGGCCAGCGGAAGAGCCTACGAACACAGTCGCAAAGGTGGCCCGCGAACCACCTTAGGCGGTATTACTGATTTTTATTGGGGCAGCGGGAAGAAATTGGGATCGCAATTGTCGGTCGGAATGATGACATCAAAAAAATACACTCTGCCACCGGTCATTTCCGCCATCGGTCAGGATTCAAATAAAGTGGTGATCAAACAAAGTAACGGTCTCGATATTTCGGAACTGAAAAAGGAAGGATTTGGCGGTACTGGTACCAAAGATATGATGATGCAACTTGGCATGGAAGCCTTCACCAATCCGGAAATCATCCGGAATACGCTTTCCTTTGTCAGAACCAATGACATGTTTACCAACGGATTTATTTCCGACATGAAAGTGTTGGATATTAGCCTGCTGAGATGGCTTCATCTGGAACCTGCCCTGTCACGTTTTCTCAAATCACCCTCAGACGGAGTGGCCATCCAACGAGGCAATACCTACACTTACAAAACCAAAGATTACACCCTATATTCCGCGCAAAATCACCATCCCGGAACTTATGGAGACCAGCAGCATGTTGCCGGAATGAATATCAGCAATGCATTCAGTGTTTTCCACACCCATCCAGCCCTTGAAGTGGATAAAAAAAGTCAGTCGCCAAATTATTGGGTCGGGTACGGGCGATTCCCTGACGTCGGACAAGAGCGTAATGTGTCACTGGCCATTTACGACCTTCCTGCTAAGAAGGGATTGTTGGAGAAATCCTTGCTGGCTTATACGCACGCTTGGTTTCCCAAGGACCAATTTGATACGACCATCGTCTCTGGAAATTATGCCATGGGGAAAAAAGGCAAGACCTATTGCGCCCTGATTACGAAAAATAATTTGACATTTAGACAGAATTCCACCGATAATCTTATCCAGCCGGGCAAGAAAACTTTCTGGATTATCGAAGCCGGATCAGAAGAGGATGATCAATCCTTTGAAAAATTCCGCCAACGGATTTTAAGCAACAAATGTGATTTTGATTCTTTAAAACTAGTGCTAAACTACCAATCTGGTGGCAAGAATTACCAGCTTAATTATGCCAAAGATTTCAAATTGGATGGTATTTCGGTTAATACAAAATATGATCGCTTCGACTCACCCTATTGCAAAGCAGTTCAAAAGGCAGAAGCCATCACCATTGAGTTGAATGGGAAATCTTTGTATCTGGATTTTGGGAAGATGATTCGGAGTAATAAATGACCAACCTCTTTATTGGTACGCACAGTGAATACGATAAAATTGACAGTCCTACTATTTAGGCTATGACAAAAATAAAAAATGCAGCTTTCAATGCGATCTACTAAAATCAGTCCTATGAGAATCATATTCATATTTATCATTATTGTCACTTTTCTACACTGTCCAACTTTCGCCTCCGGCTATCCCCCTCGGAATCCGGCATCTTCATCCGAAATCACCCCCTCTCCCGGCGAAACCGGCAAAAGAATTGTAGCAAACGTCGTTGGCCGTCGCTTCGGATGGCGTTACCAGAAAGTTTGTACCTATTACGGATGCCTGATATTGGCAGATGCCACCGGCGACAAGAACATTACAGAACAAATGATCAATGGTTATTCTCCTTTCCTTAAAGGGAGAAGGAAACCGCATATTGGTCACGTGGATTACAATGTGTTTGGCATCTGGCCCTTCGAGATTTATCGCCAAACCGGACAGGAAAAATACCTCCCAATTGCAAAAAATTTGGCGGATAATGAATATAACAACTTGCAGGAAGATGGATTAACCAGTCTCACCAGATTCTGGGTAGACGATATGTACATGGTTGGTTCCCTACAAATTCAGGCATTCAAATCATTGAAGGATACCGTATACCTCAACCGGGCAGCCCGGCATCTGGTCGTTTATTGTGAACGGTTGCAGCGTGAAAACGGACTCTTCTTTCACCGGAAGGATGCTCCTTTCTTCTGGGGACGAGGTAACGGATGGGCTGCTGCTGCTATGACCGAAGTGTTGCTCGTCCTTCCTACGGATAACAAATATTATGTGCCGCTCTTTGATGCGTACCTCAAAATGATGAAGACTTTAATTGGCTTTCAGGGCGAAGATGGCATGTGGCACCAGCTGCTGGATGATCCTCAAAGCTATCCGGAATCTTCCTGCACCGGGATGTTTATCTATGCGTTGGCCTCCGGTCTGGACAAAGGCTGGCTTCCTTCAGACGAATACCGGGAAAATACCTTGAAAGGGTGGAAAGCCTTAGCAGGATACGTAAATAATAAAGGTGAAGTCATGAATGTCTGCGTTGGAACAAATGCAAAAGACAACAAAAAACATTACCTTACACGTCCAAAAAGTACCGGCAACTTTCACGGTCAGGCAGCCGTTTTGTGGGCGGCAACAGCCATGACAAGGCTGGACGCAAAGAAGTAAATTTAGTCTAATTAAAACAAATAAATCAGCAGTATGAGTCTCCGCAGCTTTACGATATTGGCATCTTTACTGACGATCTCGTGTTCAACAAATCCGACTGCCAAACCTCAACCTAGCGTTGAAAAAGCTAATTCTGTTAAAATACAGGATACCATACCATCAACCGCGAAACGGGAAATGGTAGCCTTCCCTGGAGGCACTTTTACCATGGGAACTTCTAACGGCTCAAACCAGGAGCAACCTGCCCATCAGGTTACTGTTAAGCCTTTCAGCATCGATAAATATCCGGTCACGGTTGGCGATTTTCGCAAATTCATCGAGGCCACGGGCCACAAAACAGATGCCGAGAAGTTTGGTGATTCCGGGGTATTTGATTTTACCACCTCTGCCTGGACATTACTGCCCGGGGCAACCTGGCAATATCCAATGGGAAAAAACACCGCCCGCGCAGACGATAACCACCCTGTCACCCAGGTTAGCTGGTACGACGCTTCTGCTTATGCCGCCTGGGAGGGCAAGAGACTACCTTCCGAAGCCGAATGGGAATTTGCTGCTAGATGCGGAGGAAAAAGTAACACCCGATTTAGCTGGGGCGACAACCTGGTCGTCAATGGAAAATACATGGCCAATGTATGGCAGGGAAGTGATCTCACAGCCAAACAAGGCGAGGATGGTTTTGCTTTCACTTCTCCGGTAGGATATTACGCACTGACTCCCTGTGGATTGGCGGATATGGGTGGAAATGTTTGGAACTGGTGCGCCGATGTGTACAAACTCTATCCCGGAAATACGACTCCTTACCAGGAAAATCCGGATCTAAAAGTCATTCGGGGTGGTTCTTTCTTTTTCGACCAGGCTGGTGAGCGTAGTTATACCAATACTTTCAGGGCTTCAAATACCCAGGAAACCTCTCTTTTCAACACCGGTTTCAGGTGCGCGAAGGATGCCAATTAATATTTATTAGGTCATTACCTCTGAATAAAATAATTTTCTAAATTTGGCAGTCGTTATAGAGTAATTCTCCTTTTACAGACAATAATTAAGTGGATCATGCGGGCTAGAAAGCTTATCCTTCTCATGCGATTTTGTATCAGAACGCTTCAGAACGGATTGATTTCTTGGAGGAGAAAAAATTTAGATGGGTTATGTGTTTTATTTATAGCGTATTAACTGAAAGAAAAATATATTTATAGAATGAGTTTTAGCAATTTGTTCAAAGGTAAAAAATCCAAATTTTGGTTGGTTGGATTGGGTATTTTGTTTTGCGCTGTATTCATATTCTCAGTCAACAAAGTCTCCGATTATACTTCCACTGATAAGTATTGTATGTCGTGCCACATTCACCCGATACCGGATCAAAACTGGCGACTATCAGAGCACTACAACAACAAATCAGGGTTCGTTACGCACTGTGTCGAATGTCATCTTCCTCCGAAAGGTCATGGTTTTTTCCCGGCAAAAATTAAACATGGCATCAATGATGTTTATGGAAAACTCTTTAAGGACAGTGCTTCCTTCGACTGGGAAGCAAAGAAATCGCTCGAAAATGCGAAGAAGTTTGTGTACGAAGAGTCCTGCAAAAAATGCCACGAAAATTTATTCCCGGCCACCCTCTCTGTCAATGGCAGCAACGCGCATCTCCAATACATCAATAGCAAGGAGATACCTAAACCGAATTGTATTAACTGCCACCTCAATGTGGGCCATTTCGATAAGAACAATCTTCATGCGCACAATGCAAATTTTGGAGTAACCGAAACCGTTGCAAAGGAGCTTTTCACAGAGCCGACAAAAATCCAGAAGTTTGAAAATTTTGCCGAAAAAGTACCCGGAACGACCCTTACCTTCGACATGGTAGCCATCCCAGAAGGGACTTTTGACATGGGAAGTACTGAGAAAGAGGAACTTCGTAAACCCGATGAAGGACCTGTCAGAAAAGTCCATCTTTCCAAATTCTGGATTGGCAAAACCGAAGTTAGCTGGGACGAATACCTCGAATTTTTCAAGGCCACCGCTTCCCAAGGCCGCAAGGAAGCTATAGTAGATCAGCCAGTTACGGATGCTATCACCGGCCCGACGCCTCCTTGGGGTGCCCCCGATCAGGGCTGGGGAAAAGGAACCCGTCCCGCCATCACCATGTCCTGGAAATCTGCCAGTACCTACTGCCTGTGGCTGACCAAAAAGACCGGGAAAAAATACCGCCTCCCAACCGAAGCCGAATGGGAATACGCAGCCCGTGGCGGTACAAAAGATCCTTACTTTTTCCCCGGAAATCCAAAGAAATTCACTTCAACAGGCCTGATAAAGAAGATTTTTGGCGCCGACACAACAGTGATTAACTCCTACATAATTTACAAGGAAAACAGTCAGTCGAAAACCCGGGAACCCGGATCCGTTAAAGCAAATCCTTTCGGATTAAAAAATATGCTGGGTAATGTTGCCGAGCTATGCGCCGACTACTATGAACCAACCAGTTATAAAACTGCAACGGGCGATATACTGAATAATCCCACCGGTCCTGAAAACGGCCAGGAGCATGTAATCCGCGGCGGATCTTTCAAAAGCGATGCAAAAGATGTTAGAAGCGCTGCACGTGATTTCACCAGAACAAAGGCCTGGCTCATGACAGACCCCCAGATGCCGAAAAGTGTTTGGTGGTATTCAGATAGTAACGATGTGGGCTTCAGAGTCGTATGTGAACCTGATTCAATGATCAATACGAAGTAGAGACGTTGCACGCAACGTCTAATGAATTAAAAGAGTTTTTAAAGTTGAAATTGGTAGTCAGTTAAGACCATTATAAATATGGAAAAGAAAAATATCGACAGAAGAAAATTTTTAGGAGCAGGGGTACTCGCCGGAGTTACCGTAATAGGGGCTAATTCTCTCCTTGCATCCTGCAAAAAAGAAGCCAATAACGCTTCCTTAGGGCTGCCTCCAATCTTAAAAGGCGCGCCGAAAGGGAAAAAACTTCGTGCCGGATTAGTAGGAGCCGGAAACCGCGGTACCGGAGCTGCTATCAACTTCATAAGCGCCGGACCGGATCTCGAAATCATTGCCGTTTGTGATGTTTTTCAGGATAAAATCGATGCCTTCCGCGAACGCTTCAAATCTTTCAATTTGGAAGTTCCTGAAAAAAACTGCTTTACCGGATTCGACGGATATAAAAAAATGATGGCCTTGGAGGAACTAGATGTCGTTTTGCTGGCTACTCCTCCCCGCTTCCGTCCCGAACACTTTCTGGAGGCCATCCAAAACAAGAAACACGTCTTCATGGAAAAACCGGTAGCCGTTGACGCTGTGGGTATCCGCTCCGTAATTGCTAGCGCGAAAAAGGCAGAGGCACTTGGTCTGTGCGTCGTCACAGGAACCCAGCGCCGGCACCAGGAAGATTACATCGAGACTTATAAACGTGTGCATGCCGGCGCTATCGGCAAACTTACATCGGCGAAAGCATTCTGGAACCAGGAACACGTCTGGTTCCGAACCCGAGAAGAAGGATGGGACGATATGACCTACATGATTCGTAACTGGAACAATTTCTGCTGGCTATGCGGAGACCATATCCTGGATACACACGTTCACAACATCGACGTGATAAACTGGTTCATGGGAAAAACACCCATCCGGGCCATCGGAAATGGCGGTCGCCACCGGCGTGTAACCGGCGATCAGTACGACTTTTTCAACATCGATTTTGATTACGGTAATGGCGTTAGTTCCCACAGCTATTGCCGCGAGATCGACAGTTGTGCCAACGGTACCGGCGAATTAGTGATGGGTACAGAGGGTTATACCAACTGCGTCAACACCATCTGGGACCTTAACGGCAAGGTTAAATGGCAATTCGAGTACCCGAAAGACGAAAATGGAAATACGATGAGCCAGCTCAAAATACCTGCCTACGTTCAGGAACACATGCACCTCGTCTATGCCATCCGAAAAGGCGAATATGTGAACCAGGCCGAACAAACTGCCCTCTCTACCATGACAGCCATCCTGGGAAGAACAGCAGCCTACACCGGACAAATGGTAACTTGGGATGACCTGATGAAATCTGATATGCAGCTCGGTCCAAAAGAAATGGTATTCGGTCCGGTAGATATGAAATTTGAAGTCCCCATTCCCGGCACTCCTCCAAACGTCTAATTGAAAATTCAAAATCTACTTTCATTGAACGAATAACCCTCCCGTAACTCGAAAATCCAAAATCGAAAATCGAAAATTTCTCATTTATATCTATTCACTAAATCAAATAATATGAAAACTAATTCAAACAGAAGAGCTTTCCTGAAAAAATCAGCTGTTGCATCCGTGGGAACCTTGGTTCTTCCACAGATCATCCCTTCCACTGCTTTGGGGATGGGCGGCAAACTAGCACCTAGCAACCGAATCGTGATGGGAGCCATTGGAACTGGTTCGCAAGGCAAAAGCAACATGCGCGACTTCCTCAAACTAAATAAAGAGGTACAGTTTGTGGCTGTTTGCGATGTGGATGCCAATAATTTGCAAAAAGCCAAAGAATTGGCCGACGGTGCGTATGCAAGCAACGATTGCCGCGTTTATAGCGACTACCGCGAAATTCTCGAAAAAGAAAAGCTGGATGCTGTCGCCATTGCGCTTCCCGATCATTGGCACGGCATCATCTATTCGGCTGCAGCAGAGAAGAAAGTGCATGTGTATGGCGAAAAACCAATCTGCCGCACCATCCGCGATGGCCAGACTATCGTGAAGGCCGTACAAAAAAATAACATCATCTGGCAAACAGGCAGTTGGCAGAGGTCTAATGCCAATTTCCACAGAGGTGCTGAATTAGCAATCAATGGCCGGATTGGCAAAATTAATTTTGTGGAAGCCGGACTTCCTAACGGAAGCAAAGGCATCGGAACACCTCCTGCTCAGGATGTTCCTAAGGAACTGAATTGGGAAATGTGGTTAGGCCCTGCGCCTAAAGTTGCCTACCGCGGAGTTAGTCACTGGAACTGGCGCTGGATACTCGAATATTCAGGTGGACAGTTAACCGACTGGGCCGGTCACCACATCGATATCGCGAACTGGGGTGCCGGATTAGAGCATACCGGTCCCGTCGAAATTGTTGGCGAAGGTCTTTATCCTAGAGAAGGAATCTACAATGTACCAGTCGAATACGACTTTATGTGTACGTATGAGAACGGCATCAAAATGAGAGTTTGCTACGCATCC
>JBBQJE010000045.1:0-17219 GCA_038325635.1 Bacteroidales bacterium | reverse complement strand
TTATTATACCGCTCCTGATCTTGAAGCATCTGACGCTGAATTTTACAATAATGATCCTTTAGGAAGTATCATGAATATTTTTCTTTACCGGAATTGTATTCCTGCTTTGACCATCCTCATTAAAAAAGAGGCCTTGGACATAATTGGAGGGTTTAAGCAAGTGTTTAACTTGCCTTTGGTCGATTTGCCGACACTTTACGAGCTGGCTTTTGTTGGCAAGTTCATTTTCATTCCTGAGACTCTTGGCGATTGGCGTAATTACGCCAGTCAAATAACAAAGACATATCCTGCCGTGATGACGGAGGGATTCTATAAACTTGCTAAATTATTTCTCGGTAGCCATGAAGGCCGCCAGTTTTTGAAAGTAGATCCTAAAGCCCTAGATCATTACTATTCCTGCCGCATGGTCATCGCATTTGCGCGATCGGGTCGGTATAAACTGATCAGGAGGGAATATGCGTCGGCTAGAAGAGATTATGTTCAGGCAATTTTCGGGTACGGGACAGTTGAGCCCGTTTGGAAAATCAGAGCTGCTGTTGGTTGGGTCTTTAGCTTATGTCACCTTAATGTAGAAGGTTTGGCAAGAATTTTAGGCAAAAGAGCTTATACTGAACGCTAGTATTTTTGATTTGTCAATGGTTTCTGAGCCTATTGAAGCGAAAGATAGAAGCAAGCACAATCCCCATCACCAATATTGTTAAGTCTTTGGGCTTCTTTGGAGAAATTACTCATTTGTTTTTTGGAAAACATCGAAAAATCGTTTGAATAGGGGATATCACGTAAATATTTTTCACTTGAAGCAAATTGAACAAAAGATGAATCATATTCAATCAGTTCAATTTTCAACCCGGATTGTTGTGCCAGCAAATGAATACTATAAGGAGTGTGTAGGAATAAATGTCTCGGTGCATCCAAGGCAAACCAGTGTGTTCTATATTTACGCCAAGCGTGTGAGTTCGCTACAGGAATCCTCACAAGAAGTTTCCCGTTTGGTTTTAGCAGTTCATTTATTTTCCTAAAGACTTTTTCAGGATGATCCATGTGCTCGAAGGCGTGGTGCATCATAATGAAATCGAATTTACCTGACATCTCAAAAAGATCTCTTTTAAGGATTTTCAGGTTTTCCGTATTTTGAAGATCCTTTTCCAGAAAAGGATCAATGCCGGTAAGATTAGTGAATCCGCTGCGCTGTAATGAAAGTATTTTCCGTCCTGAACCAGTGCCAATATCCAGAATTGAAGAATTGAAATCGACTATTCCTGGTTTCATCCATGGGAATGGATGGGGTAAAAACAGGGAGATCAAGGCCCCAACTGGATCTAATTTACCCAGAAAATGACGCATCAGACTTTTCTTCAAAAAAAACACGATAGGGTTTAAACCTCTACTGAATTTCGGATTCTGGAAAGAATAATAATCAGTAGGATAATATTTGGAAAGATTTGCCGGCGTTTCAATGATTTGAAGGCAGTAGCATTTAGAGCATTCAAGGTATTGAAATTGATCCCTCATGTTCAAAAGGCGTTCTGTTGCAATATATATTCGGTTATTTTGAACGTTCCCGCAAATTTTGCATGCTATATTATTGATCATGGTATCTGAAGTTTAAAGGACTGATTTGCAAAGATAGATTTTATGTGGATTGTCAATTAGCAGTAGATTTCTAATTAGATTGTTCAATTATGGTTAGCGTATTAATCAATTTTGTTAGCAACTCAGTCCGAATTCTTGCGGTAAACGTCTTTTTCACCTGCATTCGTATCGAATTCTCATCCGGATATCCATCTTTCAAAATCCTGTCTTTTATAAGATTCGCGATTGTTTGAGGGTCTCTTTCTACTACTGCTCCTACAGCTCCAACTACTTCGGGCATCCCTCCTTCATTCGTCACAATGGGGAACGCCCCGAAATTCATCGCTTCGGCAATAGCAACACCGAAGGATTCTGAGTGCGACAACTGACAGTATATTTTGGCATTCTGATAAAAAGCGATCAGCTCTTCTTGTTTAACTCTTTCATGAAGAGTTAGATTAACAGGCAGGTTCCCTAGCTTGTGTGCAAGTTTATTCTTGTTAATCCCGACAATTTCAAACCGGAATCCCGGAAGTAATCGGGCTGTTTCAATGAATGTATCGATTCCTTTCAAGTAAAAAGTGCGTTCGTTATCGATCATTCCGACAGTGAGTATTGTATCCGTTTTTAAGACTGAGGTGATAGCTTTATTTTCGAGCGTAACACAGTTGTAAATCATTTTCTGTCTCGTATGAGGAGCGATTACTTTAGCCCTTCTTGCTACATAGCCTGAAACAGGTAGGATAATTGTTGCCAATCGCATTGAGTTGGCACAAAACCATCCGCGAAAAGGGGAACAAAAAGCACCATAATTTAAGTTGGGGATTCGGCAAACATCATATCCCCCAATTACGATAATTGCCTTCTTCCTAAATATTTTGGCAAAAAGAACTGGCATAAATGAATGATAATCAGCAAACCAGCAATAAATAAGGTCGAATTTCCACCCAAAGAGCAGCAGGAAAATAAACTGCTTAAGAATTTCGATAGAATTGTTGAAAATTCCTTTTACAGGCTTAAAATTGTATTTTTCGACTAGATGAGTTGAGGCTAATACATCATAGTCATTCCCGACAAATGTGGAAAAACTGGTATAAACGAATAAAATTTTCTTCTTGTTAAATGAATTTTCGCTCATGGTTGTTCTAATTGCAATCAGAGATTCTTTGTTAACTCTTTTGTCAGGTTTCTTCTGGAATATTTTTCGATACCTATGGTTCCATGCCATATTTTCCCTTCCATTTCTTGTTCAAAAATTTCCAGGATGAACAAACGCATTTTTTCTGACTCATGGTATGAAAAGAGTTTTCCGGCCTTACATTTAGTCATCATTTTTTCAACATCTCCACCTAAGGGCCCGATTGCCAGAATAGGTCGCTTTGCTGCAAGATATTCAAAGAATTTGCCAGTTACAATTCCCTTATTATCGGGAGAATCGGGGATTGCCAATAGCAACATGGAGGCTCCCATCATCTGACTGATGGCTTTTTCGTGGGGGATATATCCCATAACCTCGATTATTGAAGCAAGGTTTTTCCGGTTGAAAAGGGTAATAATATCTTCAGGTACATTACCAACGAATCGAATCTTAAGATTCTCTTTTACCTTATCAGGAAGTTGGGAAACAGCTTCAATAAACTGTTCAATCCTGTAGATCATTGAGATAGTGCCAATGTACGCAATGGTGAATAATTGATTTTGAATTGCGACTGATTTATTAAAGTCGAACTCATCATATCCATTGGGTATTACGGAAATTTTTTTTGATATGCCGGAAATTTTGTTCGAAAAAAGTTTCCCTAATTCTTCACTTACCGTGATAATTTTATCTGCATTAGTAAGTACCTGTTTCTCCAGATACTGGTCTAACCTGCTAATTAGGTGTAGGTGATATAAATCTTTATAATAATATATATCTGTCCAAGGATCTCTAAAATCAGCAATCCATCGAATACCGGTTTTTTCTTTAATTTTTTTACCTATCAAATGGGATGAATGAGGGGGACCGGAAGTTATCACAACCTCAATCTTCTCAGAACTGATTAATTCAAGAGCCTTTCTTACCGCAAACTTGTTCCATCCTTTTCTGGGATCTGGAATAAAGAGGTTCCCACGGATAAATCGGGACAATTTTTCGAACAAAGTAATTTTTTTCTGGTTGGAAAATCCGCCATATGGTATTTCCTTTTTATTCGAAAGTTTCCGATAGAGATTATAAGGCTCGAAAGTTTTAGTTTTGAATACCAAAAGATTAGGATCAACTTCTTCGAGTAATGAATCGTCAACTTGTGCATAGGATGCCACTTTTTCATCAACGGTAAGAATAATGGGTTCGAATCCAAACTCAGGGAGGTATTTTGAAAATTTCAGCCATCTCTGTACGCCTGCTCCTCCGCTTGGAGGCCAATAGTATGTGATGATCAGGATTTTTTTCATTCTTAAAGAGGGTTGGAGTCTTTTTTGGAATGGAAAATATTTTTCAGAGGGATGCTGGCAACAAAATCCTTAAGATAAAATGGCTCGTAATAGGCAACATCTACAAATTTGCCATTGCGGAAGGCATCTTGTGATAGTCTGGCCATATAACTTGCTGAGGCACTAATATTATCCAAAAATAGCGCATTTGGATGTTGCAGAGTCATTTTGCATTTGTCGGCGCCATTTCCAAAAAAGAGAATTTTATGATTCTCGAAGAGTGATAAAAATGACAGATGGTCGATGATATCGGCTTGAATGTCTCTAACTTTACGTAGGTGAGAGTCATAAATAGCAGCATATACTTCCATTCTTCTGGCATCAATCATCGGACAATATAATAAGGAATCTTTCTTTTCGATACCCAGATTATAAGGATTATTAATAACATGATACGCCATTGCGTCTAAAGATGGTATCGAAATGAGTGGTAATCCGGTTGCATAACACAAACCTTTGGCAGTAGAAACCCCAATTCTAAGACCGGTATAAGAGCCGGGACCTCCTGAAACGGATATTGCATCAAGACTGCCAAACTGGATATTTTTTGATTTCATCACCTCATCCACAAAACTCGTAAGAAGTTGTGCATGGTTTTTCCCGTTTTTATCCTCTCTTTCTGCTATAACGATCCCATCGATAGCAAGTGCCACTGAACACACTTCGGTTGAAGTCTCTATGCAAAGAATTGATGCCATCGATTTTTTCTACAAATATCTTAAATTTATAGTGAATTGCATTTTTTTTAATTATTCAATTCACTAAATCCTTTTCCGTGTTTCTTTGTTATACAATTATATATTCGTGATCGGACTGGAATTAGCACCTTAATTTGCTAATTAATATATTCTGATCAAATTTTATTATACCATGGTAAAAGCTGTAATTATTGACGATGATTATTCCTCAAGATTGGTTCTGAGAGAGATATTAAAGAAGACAATCGGAAACATCGAATTATTAGGAGAAGCTGGAAATATTGAGGATGGAATACAAATTATAGAACGAGAAAATCCTGATGTCGTATTTTTAGATATTAGTATGCCGGATGGTTCCGGCTTTGATCTTTTGGATAAGATAAAAGTCATAAATTTCAAAATTATATTTATCACTGCGTATACTGAATATGCGGTTAAAGCCTTTAAATATTCGGCATTTGACTATATTGTCAAACCGATAAATGTCCAGGAACTGACAAAAGCTGTTGCCAGGATTCCTAAAATTAAAAGGGTTGAAAGTAAAGTTGCAGTCAATGCTTTGAAAGAGAATCTCTTTTCTAATGGTGAGAATGGGTCAAAGACTATAGCCCTACCCGAATTGAACGGTTTTGCTATTCTTTCGGTCGAAAAGATAGTTCGCTGCGAAGGAATGCGCAACTACACTCGGATCATTTTAAAAGACGAGGAGGAGAAAATTGTGAGTCGAACGCTCCTGGAGTTTGAAAATTTACTTTCACCATTGGGATTTCTTAGAATTCACAGAAGTCATTTAGTAAATATGGCAAATGTTGTCCGTTACATCAAGGCAAATGGTGGAATTGTCGAATTACAAACAGGGGAGCTGTTGAAGGTATCGCACAAATACAAAGATGATCTTCTTAACCGACTACTGCTCAATAAATTGTAAACTATTTTTCTAAAGCCACTTTAATAGCCTAAAATCCTGGCGATTAGGAAGTGCTTTGTTTTTAGCATAAATCCTTAGTCCGTAATTGTAGATTCCAGGTTTTTTTAGTGTCAACTCAAGCATGTAGTGCGCCATACCATCATCTGGTTTTTCAATGGAGAAATCATGTTTTTCGACAAAACGCGGTTGATCCTTTCCTGTTGCTACAATTAGTTCAACACCAATTTCACTGGAAGAAAGTCCTTTTAAATCGAGAGTAACTCTGGAAGGATAAGCCTTTCCCATCTCGTAGGTATTCGTAATTCCATCTGAAACCTGAATATTTTTAACTTCAATAGTATTCCAAACATCTAAAATTCGCGTTTTCCAGGCAGCTATTTCCTTGGCTTTCTTAAAATTATCAGATTTTAGAAGTGCAGTTCTTTGAGATTGTGGAATATAGTAGCGGGTAAAGTAATCCTTCATCATTCTCTTTGTGGTAAACTGAGGAACTACTTCTGCAAACGTATTTTTTATAAAGTCGACCCAAAGTACCGGAATACCCTTATCGTTACGATAAAAATAGGCAGGAACTACTTCATTTTCCAATATTCCATAAATAGCTTCCGAATCAAGTTCGTCTTGTAATTCAGGGATATCAAATGAGTTTTCAAGAGGTAATGCCCAACCGGCATCTTGTTTATAACCTTCTACCCACCAACCGTCGAGAACAGAGAAGTGAAGAGTTCCGTTCATTACACCTTTTTCTCCTGAGGTACCCGATGCTTCCAACGGGCGGGTAGGTGTGTTCATCCATACATCACACCCCTGAACGAGCATCTTGGCGATGTTCATATCATAGTTTTGTACAAAAAGGATTCTACCAATAAATTCTGGTCTTTTTGAGATATCGATGATATATTTGATTAGATCCTGACCAGCTTTATCTGCAGGATGTGCTTTTCCTGCAAAAAGAAATTGAACCGGACGATCAGGATTATTAACAATTTTTGCCAAGCGGTCGAGGTCACGGAATATAAGATGTGCCCTTTTGTAAGTAGCAAATCGTCTTGCAAAACCGATAGTCAAGGCTTTTGGATTCAACTTTGAGATGACTTCAGAAATATATTTTGGATTCTCATTTCGTTGAATATGAATATCTGTGAAACGCCTTTTGATAAATTCAATTAATTGCTCACGAAGTTTTGATTTGGTGTCCCAAATTAATTTATCCTGAACTTTATAAATATTTCGCCAGGCGCGTTTTTCTCCGCCTTCTTCATATTCATGAACATCTTCAGCCATTTCTTCTGCGGATAGAATCTGATCGTGAACTACTTTCCAGTCAGGTGCAGCCCACGTTGGGTAGTGAACGCCATTGGTTACATACCCAATGTTCTCAAGTTCTTCCGGTAAGAATCCGCGGTAGAGTTCACTTAGCAATTGTTTACTTACATCTCCGTGCAGCTTACTTACTCCATTAATTTCTTGAGAAAGATTTGCTGCCAAAAAACTCATATTAAAACGGCCTTCGTTGCTTCCTGCTTTGCCAAGCAGCATTAATTCATCCATTGTGATTCCCAGTTGAAGGGCAATTGGATTCATGTAAGCATTGAAAAGTTCATCAGGAAAGGAGTCGTGACCGGCAGGAACCGGGGTATGAGTTGTGAAAAGAGTTGAAGCGCGAACAATCTCCTTGGCTTCAGAATATGTTAAATTGAATTGGTTTTTAATCAGAAAAATTCGTTCTAATCCAATAAAGGCAGCATGACCCTCATTACAGTGATACATGTCGGATTCGATACCTAATTTTTCTAATGCACGAATTCCACCCAAGCCAAGCACCATTTCTTGTTTCAGACGATTTTCATTGTCCCCTCCATATAAATGATGTGTTATATATCTGTCTTGCTCCTGGTTGCCGTCATAATCTGTATCCAGTAGGTAAAGTTTAGCATTACCTACATTTACAAACCAAACTCTTACAAATACAACTCTATTTGGCATTTGAACCTCAACGATGATCCACTCATTCTTATCGTCAAGAGCAGGTTGAATTGGCAATTTAGAGAAATGTTCGGGTTCATAATTGGCTAATTGCTCACCGTTTGCAGAAATTACCTGCTTGAAATAACCAAATCGGTACAAAATGCCGACAGCTGTCATGTCTACTTTTGAATCGCTTGCTTCTTTTAGGTAATCACCTGCCAGAACACCTAAGCCGCCGGAATATATTTTCAAACTTGTATGAAGACCAAATTCCATACTGAAGTATGCAATCTTTGGTCCGCGCAATTTTTTTCGCTCTTTTAAATATTTATTGAATTGATTTTCAACCGATTTCATTCTAAGAATAAAAGAATCATTAGATTTCAATTCCTGAAACCGGTCATGACTCGTCTCTTCCATTAGAATAATCGGATTGTGCTCACATTTTTCCCAAATCAAAGGATCAATTTCATTAAAAAGCGATCTTGCATCATTACTCCAAACCCACCACAAGTTGCGTGAAATAGTTCGTAAGGGGGCAAGTTCAGTTGGCAAAGAAGACTCAACAACTAATTTTTTCCAGATTGGGGTACTATTCTCGGGTTGTCTAAGGTTTTTAAAATATGTTTCTTCCATTCTATCAATTAAATGTGCACAAAAGCGCTCTTAAATATGTGGTGTTAATAAGGGTGCAATGATACCAATTTCAACATTCATATTTATATAAAAGCTGGTGCATAATAACAATAAAATTGTATTTATAACATTTTCTTTACATTACGACTATTATTTTGAGGCAGTCTTTTTAGTAGTTTTGGATTTTGCCTCGACAGTTGCTACTGGTTTTCTCTTCGGTTTTGTAGCAACATGCAATGGTTTTCTTAATTTTTTTAGCTCAATTTCTGCTTCTTCCAATTTTTTAGTTTTGGCATCAATCACCAACTTTAACCTGGTCATTTCTGCTTCGTTCTCATTCATTGGGACACATTTATTTAATCGCAATGTAAAATCACTCAATACATTCATGTAATTAATAAATGCCTCATAAGGATTCCCATAAGGATTAAAAAATTTGTGAACTTCTCCGTCAGAGAAAAATTTGGTCGACATATAATAAAGATGATCATTGGATTGAAGGTAGATCCAATCTTTCGAAATCTTTGGATCGGTACACAGTTTTACCCGTTCTTTTAAGGAGTACAAGTGATTAAAGGCTTCTTTCTGAAGTTCATTTCCTAGCCATGCGGAAAGATCACGTTCTTCATCAGCCCAGGATATGGGGTGCAGAACGTGCACGGCAGATACAGGTTGTAGATCTTTTACTGCTTCACTTGGAGTAGAGAAGGTTAGCTCTTTGGTTTTGAGGATCATTTCCGGTAAACTATCGAGAAAATCAAAAATGCCTGATTTTTTCTTCTGAATCTCACCAAACGTTTCATAATTCAGGAAGATATTTACAATTTCTTCTTTTTTTGGAAGGTCAACTAACCATTGAGTCATTTTGTCTGCCGTGAGTGGATACTCATTCCAGGAAGTATTGGAAAATCGAAATGACAGGTCGTCGCTTAATCGGTGGTTGCGCATTAGTACTTTCTGTCTAGGATTGAGTGCATTACAGTAGAGGTAGTTAGGACTCTTCCATCCTAAAATATGTTTTGCGCCTTCGGTTAAAACAGTTTCGAAACCCATCCGATAGATTAGATCCCCCAGTTCATCAGAATAGATCATTTCTGTGTTTCTGAAAACTTTTGGTCTTTGGCCAAAATATTCCTCTATCAGATCGTCATGGGCTTTTACCTGTTTAGCGAAAAGTTGTTCATCAACCAGTGATATCAAAGAATTCGAGTAAGTGCCTGACAAAAACTCAACGGCTCCTGTTGAAGCCAACAATTTGAATGAATCAATTACTTCAGGTGCATATAGTTTGAATTGATCAAGAGCAACTCCGGAGATAGAAAATGAGACTTTAAATTTGCCTTTTGATTTCTTAATTTGTCTTAAAAGAACCTCATTAGCAGGCAAGTAACAATTATCAGCTATTTTTCGCAGAATCGTCTCATTGGCATAATCATCATAATAATAAGAATCATTTCCAATATCAAAAAATCGATACTTACGATAGCGGAAGGGCTGGTGAATCTGAAAGTTTAAGCAGATTGTCTTCATGGTATGAACTATTATCGATGTGATTTATCTATTGCTTTTTTGTATATTTCACGGACATGCGCGGCCGAATGTTTCCACTGTAGGTTATCAACTTCAACCCTGCCGAATTTTCTGAACATAGCCGAGAGGGCAGGGTATTTTATTATTCCATAGATTGCATCGGCCATTGCGTTAATATCCCAAAAATCAACTTTTATAGCATGGGTTAATATTTCAGCGACACCAGATTGTTTTGAGATAATTACTGGAACATCAGTCATCATTGCCTCAAGAGGAGAAATTCCAAATGGTTCAGATACTGAGGGCATTACATAAACGTCACTCATCCTAAACATGTCAAAAACATCATCTCCTCGAAGGAATCCGGTAAAATGAAATCGGTCTGAAATTCCCAATCGGGCGGTTCTCCTGATCATTTTTTCCATCATATCGCCGCTACCGGCCATCACAAATCGTACGTTGTCTGTTCTCTTCAAAACCTGATAGGCAGCCTCAATAAAATATTCCGGACCTTTCTGTAATGTAATGCGTCCCAAAAAGGTAACGATTTTGTCACTTATTCCTCTTTTGAAAAGGTCAGTATCTTTGTTATCAAGGGGTTCAACGGCATTGTAGACTGTAGTAACCTTGTCTGGATTTACTCCATATTTTTCAATGACGATCTTTTTGGTTAGGTTGCTAACCGTGATAATTTGATCAGCAACTTCCATCCCTTCTCTTTCCATGGCATAAACTTTTGGATTGACACTTCCTCCACTACGGTCGAAGTCGGTGGCATGTACATGAATAACCAATGGCTTTCCACTCACACGCTTTGCAGCGATTCCTGCAGGATATGCCAACCAATCGTGAGCATGAATTACATCAAATTCATATTCACGTCCTATATATTCGGCAACAATAGCATAGTTTGCAATCTCTTCGAGCAGATTGGCTCCATATTTTCCTGAGAAAGGAATCTTACCTTGTTCATCAGTTTGGACAAAACGGGTAGAGGAAGAAAGTCGCTGTTGAGTTAACTGCCAAAATTCTTCAGGGTCGGCATAAGGAATAAGATTTGATTGAACTTCCGTAAGATCAATTTGCTGATCTATATTTGTGATATGCAGATGTTTCCTCTTGATAGTGATCTCATTAGCCCCAATTATTTTTTTAACAGCAGTATCATCTTCATCCCCGTATGCTTTTGGGACAACAAACAAAACTTCAATGTCCTCGAATTGTGCCAACCCTTTGGTTAAACCGAAACTCGCTGTGCCTAATCCACCGCTTATATGAGGAGGAAACTCCCATCCAAACATCAATACCTTCATATCATTGGTTTAGTTAGCTATTTATTCTGTCTTCAATAAATTTTTCTACCAAGGCATTGGCCATGATTATTGCTGCAACATTCCATGCTTGTGATATGGAACCCTTAGCCGTGTGTGGCGGATTTCCTTCGTATGATTCTGAGATTGTACCAATGCAATTCTCAGACATCTCATTTTTAAATCCTTCCAAACAATTTTTTGCGAATGTGAGGCCACCTGCTTTGTGAACTTCTAGGTAAGTCTTAACAAAAGGATAAATCAAGAAAGGATAAGCTGTTCCCTGATGTGCTGCTTCAGAGAAATCATCTGCCCGTTCGCCAGAAAATCCTTTGTATAAGGCATTTTCAGGTGATAAAGAACGAATACCGACCGGAGTTAGAAGTTTATTTCTAACGGTGCTAATTATACTTTTTTTCTGTGTGCGTGATAACGGTGAATAATCTTGTGCAGCTGCCAAAAGCATATTAGGCCTAACAGACCAATCTTGGAAATCTCCATCGACATAATCAGCCAATTGACTACATTCCTCACACCAGAAATTTGACAGAAAAGATTCGGCAATTAAAGCAGGCAAATCCTTCCATGATTTTAGGAAGGCTTTGTCTGCAGAGGCTTCTGCTAGCTCAAGAGCAAAACAAACAGCGTTGTACCAATACGCATTGATCTCAACGGCTAAACCGCCTCGTTGAGTAATTGGGGCTCCATTGGAATATTCATCCATCCAGGTTAGCGCTACACCCTCCTTTTTTGCATAGATCAAGCCATTTTCGAGCATGTGAATGTTGAAATCAGTACCATCTCGGTAAGCATTTAAAATCTCTTTTAAGTATGATCCGTATGATTTCCAGATTTCCCTGGCAGATTTTATTTTAACCAACTCCTGCAAGGTACTGAATACCAGTAGAGGTGCATCAACAGTGTCATATAAACTTATTTGACCGGCATACTTCGGCAATAAACCGTTTTTTAGACGTTTTAAATTTGTTTGAAGTACTGCTTCAAAATTAGGTACATCACCATAGCTCAGGAAAATTCCTGGCAGGGCGGTAAGTGTCTGTCTAGAGATAGATTCATACCATGGATAACCTGCGATAAGGTCAATTCCGTCCTTGCGCTCCCACAAAAACTGCTTTCCGGAGCTAAGGAGGCAATTAATAATAGAATCTTTGGGAATCCGTAATTTTTTCTCGCTTTCGTATGTTTTTAAGAATGAAGATGGCATTTGTTCAGTAGTTGAGGCACTAAAAAAGATGGATTCACCTTTCTTGATAGACACTTCAAAGTATCCGGGAACAAATAAATCCTCCTGAAATTCATAACCTCGTTCTTGTTCCTTAACGTATTCTACATTTTTGTACCAATCGGGCACGGGAACAAAATCGCACTCTTTTGATAATTGCATAAAAAAATTGGGATAACCTTCATAAAGATTCATTTTTATGCCATTAGCAACCGGAGTGTACTTGGAGTTGGCATAAAGATTGGCTTTACTGAGAGCATGGACATTTCTGAAGGCCATGAATGGTTTGAACCGTAGTTTTGTTGGACTGTTTGCTTCTTCCAGTGTATATTTTACCAGTAGTTGATTCTCTTGTTCAACCAATAACCTGGTTCTTGTAAGAACAACGCCACCAACACGATAGGTATGTTTTTGGATTGTGTCGAATTCAAAATTTCGGATGTATTTGTGTCCTTTGGGTTCATAAAAATCTCCCGGAAATTTGTGAATACCCAGATTGAACTGAGCTTCGTGTTGGATAATGGTTTCATCTAGTGACGAAAGCAAAACATGTTTGCCTCCATCAAGTTCATCCAATCGAACAACCAGCAAACCATGGTATTTTCTCGTATTACAACCTGCAAGTGTTGTTGAGGAATAAGCACCGGCACGGTTAGTCCTCAAAATTTCTCGCTCCAGAGAATACGATAAATTGACCAATTTTTCCTTATCAAAATTCAGATATCCCATAATTAATGAACTGTTAAAAATTCAAAGTTCGGTAAGGTAATATTAAATGCTCTTTAGACTTCTTAAAAATAAGCAAAGCTTTTGGTATAAAAAATTCATACCTTCTTTTTTTGAATGATTTCATTTATTAATTCTCCAAAATTAACAGAAGGAAAGTCTTCCGCAATTTTTAATACGTCGGTATTCAACTTCGAAATAAAATTTTTATACGAAGTGCTTTCGGCTTGAAATGGTTTGTGCGCTAATGATTTAATTATTCTATCTATCTTCGAATTAATTTCTAAACTTTCGCTATCCAAAAAAGTATCATTAAATTTTTCCTGTATGAATGACGTTGCTGTTTCGCTTAGATGCAACATATCAGAGGCATAGAAGCGGTAGTCGCGTAGTTCATCCATTACAAGTTCATAGGAAGGAAAATAGATGATCCTAGCCGAATCAAAATGAGTTTTCAAGTTATCCACAAGTAGGAAAAGCCCTGATTTACTTACCTGATTTTCATAGCTGCCATCCTTCAAGTGCCGTATCGGGCTTATTGTAAAGATGACAGTTAACTGTGGATTGATCGCAAAGATTTTATTAAGCAGGTCGAGCCACTGGCAAGTCATTTCATCAACTGTCATTTTTTCGCGAAAAAACGTACCTGAGGGGAGTTTATGACAGTTCCCGACGATATGGTTATTCTGTTTTTCCCGGTATACCCATGACGTGCCAAAAGTAATAAATAGATGAGAATCTAATCTTAACTTATTGGTTGCAAGTGTTATTGAATCGTTAATCTTTGTCAGAGCACCCATTTTTTCAGGAGCAGAAAATCGGCTATGAAAATAGAAATTTTTCCATAAACCGTCTTCAAAGAATAACTCTGACTCGTCAAATTGCTTATTATCTAATAGAAAGCCGAGGCATTTGGCGATTGAGGCCGGATTGTATAAAATACCACATGGATTCGTCTGAATTGGGAAGTAATGATCACGCAAATAATTCCCTATGTTTTCTGTGAAACATGATCCAATCATCATGACCGATTGGCGATAGGAGAGTTTTTTAACTACCTTGGGAAGGGCAACTTCCGTTCGAAAATTTATCATAATATCTTATTTATCCATTTCAATGTAAAATCTGTTACCTGATAATTTTGATTCCAGGTGTGTAATTGGTGCGGCCCTTCTTTCCATCCGCGATATTCAATTTTTCCTGAAAGACTTTTGGCAAGTGTTTCGGTGGCAATATGATCAGAAATTTTATCGATATCGCCATGCATGAAAAGCATTGGAATAGTTTTTGGAAGAGTGCCTGGCCCAATTTTTTTTGTTGCTTTTTGAACTTCTCTGAAGCATCGAGCCGACATTCTTTTGTGAATCATTGGGTCATTTTGCTTTGGAGCATCGTTTGTCGCAGGTGGAGCAAAATCTTTGGCTTTTAGCCCGGTTGGAATTGTTACCTGAGGAATAAACGAGTCTGCTAACCAGATTGCTAAGCTCTTGAATTTACCGGGGGGTTGAACTAATTCAAGCCACGGAGAGGCAAGAATTGCCATGTCCGGAAGATTTTGTGTGATTCCAAGATAAGATAGTACAATTGTTGCACCCATGCTATGTCCATAAAGAATTATTGGAAGATTTAGAAAATTGTCTCTTGCCTTTTGCATAAGAAGTGCAGTATCATCCAAATATTCGTTGTACCGATGAATGGTTCCTTGTTTTCCTTCAGAGCGGCCATGCCCCCGTAAGTCGAAAGATATTACCGCAAATCCTGCATCCACATAAGTACTAAACCAGTCGTCGTATCTTCTGCAATGCGTTCCATGACCGTGCACAAAAGCAAGAACAGCCTTGGGTTTTGTAGGTTGCCAAATAACAGCATATAGATTAATCCCATCAAAAGAGGTCCACGTTTGCTCAGTCATAATCTGAAAATTTTCGATTTCAGGAAATTGGACTCCGAGAATTTATTCAAATCCTCAAAATATGAAGTTCGTGTCATTTCATATTTGAAAGAAGTTCAAGGGTTTTTTTAATTCTTGTATACCCGGCTCTTTTTGCAGCAGAGCCTTTAAAAAGCTTGTTGTATAGAGACTTATCAAGCATCATCCAGTCCTGACGAGTCATCGCCAAGAGTTCCGGTTTAGGAAGAAATTCTTCTGCATCATTTTGAATAGCCCTACTGTTCCAAGGGCAAACTTGTTGACAAATATCGCACCCAACCAGCCGATTCGAGAGCGTTTTTGTTTGTGGTTCTGGAATAGCTTTTTTTGTTTCAATGGTTAAATAGGAGATGCATCGACGTGCATCGAGGCGTAAAGGTGAAATGATCGCTCCAGTCGGACAGCTATCCATACATCTGCTGCATGAACCACAGAGATTATTTCCAAACGGTTCATCATAAGTTAACTCCAGATCGATAATTAGTTCTCCAATAAATACATAACTCCCCATCCGGGGATGGATCAGAAGGGTATGTTTTCCGATCCAGCCAAGTCCGGCTTCCCTGGCTATTGCTTTCTCAAGTAATGGCGCTGAATCAACAAATGCGCGGCCTTCGCATGGTGCCAGTTCTTTTTGAACGTATTCAAGCAATTTAAAGAGCCGGTCTTTCAATACAAAATGATAGTCTTTTCCTAACGCGTATTTTGAGATAATAGGTGCTTGCGGGTCTTCCTGTTCTTGTTCAGTGTAATAATTCAGGAGAACACTGATAACTGATTTTGCTCCTTCAACCAGTTCAGCAGGATTCACTCTTTTCTCAAAGTGGTTGGCCATATATGCCATTGATCCATGATTCCCTTCCTCCAGCCATTTGAGCAGATGAGCACTATCATTTTCCAACCTTTGCGGTCTGGTTATACCACAAGCGCCAAATCCCAATTCACCAGCTTTGGTCTTAATCAATTGACTGAAGATTTTGGAAATTGCGGTCGTTGTCATCTTTTCAGAAAACCAGTTTCAGGTTTAAAATCAACATTTTATGATGGAATCAGTATCTAAGTTACATAAATCCTAATTCCAGTCTTGCTTCTTCAGACATCATTGATTTATCCCAAGCTGGATCAAAGGTTATTTCCACTTTACATTCTTCAATACCTTCAATTTTCTTGGTCATGTACTCCACGTCGGCAACAATCATATCGGCTGCCGGACAACCCGGTGCGGTGAGTGTCATAAGGACAATAGCTGTATTATCTGTAACATCAACGTTGTAGACTAAGCCAAGGTCATAAATATTCACCGGAATTTCGGGATCAAAAACCTCTTTGAGATTTTCAATGATAAGATCTATTCTTGGATCCATATTATTTTTTTTGAGATAAAATTTGTTTGTATGCCAAGGCATAAAGTTTTATTTGCTTTACCATAGCCATCAATCCATTTGAACGAGTTGGAGAGAGATGTTGTTTCAATCCAATTTCGTCTATGAAATAGGGTTCTGAGTCTAAAATTTCCTGTGGTGTTCGTCCTGAAAATACTTTGAGCAATAAAGCTACCAATCCTTTGACAATCAGAGCGTCACTTTCTGCTTCGAAAATAATTAAATCACCTTCCAATTTTTGTTGAAGCCATACCCGTGACTGGCATCCGCGAATAAGATTCTGATCAATTTTATAGGCTGGATCTATAGGTTCCATTTCATTCCCCAGTTCGATCAGATAGGTATATTTATCCATCCAGTCGTCATAAACGGAAAAATCAGCTATGATAGCTTGTTGTACTTCTTCGATGGTCATGTTGATTTTTTTTGCAATAATAAGGATTAAAACATTGATCTAATTCGACTAAGTGCTTCAATAAATTGATCAACCTCTTCCATCGTGTTATAAAAGGAGAATGAAGCACGGGTCATTGCTGTGACACCATAATGATCCATCACAGGATCAGCGCATAATCTTCCTGTTCGTACAGCAATTCCCAGCTGATCGAGTAAAGTTCCCAAGTCGAAGGGATGAATTTGTTCGAGTTGAAAGCAGATTACTCCGGTCTTTGTTGGTGATTCACCAAATATCTGTACCTCTCCTAATGCCTTCAATTTTCCGGTGGCATAGGTAAGTAATTCATGTTCGTAGGTTGCAATATTATCTAATCCAGTGTTTTGTATATATTGAATAGCCGTTCCCATTGCGATAGCACCTACAT
>JBBQJE010000044.1:0-17295 GCA_038325635.1 Bacteroidales bacterium | reverse complement strand
CATGGTTGGAATGCCTTTGGAGGCCAGATAAACCTTGAGCTCGTCTCTTAATCCGTCTTTTATTTTCAGCGTGAACTGGTTGTAGGTGGGAGCAGCAGATGGCAGGGCAGCTGGCAGCGTTCCATACTTAAAATCCTGCAGGGCTTTTTGGTAATACGCTCCTACGGCTTGGCGGGCACCGAGGTAGTCTTCGAGATGCGGCAGTTTGACATTCAGGATTGCCGCCTGGATGGTGTCGAGGCGAGAGTTGCAGCCGACGACTTTGTGGTAATATTTCTTCTGCTGACCGTGGTTTGCGATCATACGGATTCTTTCGGCTAGCGCCGGATTGTTCGTCATCAGAGCACCGCCGTCGCCCATGCATCCGAGGTTTTTGGTTGGGAAGAATGAAGTGCAGCCGATATGACCGATGGTACCTGCTTTTTTGGTGGTTCCATCCGAGAAAGTATAGGATGCTCCGAGCGATTGGGCATTGTCTTCGATTACCCTTAGATGGTGCGCTTCGGCCAGCTTCATTAGTGGTTCCATGTCGGAACACTGGCCGAAAAGATGAACCGGGATGATCGCTCTGGTTCGGGGTGTAATGGCTTTGGCAATTCCTTTAAGAGAAATATTGAAGGTGTCTTCCTCCACATCCACCATTACAGGAACGAAGCCAAGTAGTGCAATCACCTCTGCGGTAGCAATATATGTAAAAGCAGGGACGATCACCTCGTCGTTCGGCTGTAGTCCGAGCGCCATCAGGGCAATTTGCAGTGCGTCGGTACCGTTGGCGCATCCGATCACATGTTCAATCTGCAGGTAGGATGCCAGCATATTCTCGAAATCAGCCACCTCTTTTCCCTTGATAAAAGCAGAGGATTCAATGACATGCCGAATTGCCTCCATTAGTTGAGGTTGCAGTTTCGCATGCTGTGAATGCAGATCGACCATTTCAAGTTTAGCGGTAAAATGATTCATTATAGGGGAGTTTTCGATTTTGGAAGTCGATACGAGGGGCGCTCAGGCCAATTCGAATGATAATATTTCGATTTTCGGGTGTGCTTCGCCCTCTCAGTCACAGGAAAATGTCCAAGATGGAAATTGAAAATTTGGTATAAAGATAGCAGTTAAAAAGTTTGTAGGAATTAATGACATCTTTTTGCGACACAATGCTTCGATGTGCTACCAACGACACAATGATTTATAGAGTCACCGATTCGCAAAGCTTTTTAACTTTGGTTCACGATAATACTGAAAATTGTCAGAGCAGAGCAAATTTTCAGCTGTAATTTTTAGTTAAAACGATGCAATTCAAGCTCTCCGACGAAGGGAAGTACCTGATCTTTACCCGAAAGTTTCAGATCTTCTTGTGGTAATTTCCAGTCGATAAGGAATTCAGGATCATCGAAACGGATGCCTGCATCATGCGTTGGGGCATAAAGGTTATCCACTTTGTAGGAAAAAATGGCTTCTTCGCTTAGAACAACAAACCCGTGGGCAAAGCCACGAGGAATAAAAAGCTGCAGCTTGTTGCTATCGGAAAGCTCCACAGAATATGATTTTTTGAAAGTTGGAGAGTCGACACGAAGGTCTACCACCACATCAAGGATCGTTCCGGTAATGCACCGAACCAGCTTGGCTTGTGTATGAGGTGGTTTTTGAAAATGGAGTCCGCGGAGAACGCCGTACCCGGATTTTGATTCGTTATCCTGCACAAATTCGACCTTCCCGATAGTTTCTTCGAATTCTGCAAGCTGGAAAGATTCGAAGAAATAGCCGCGGCTGTCGCCGAAGACTTTGGGCTGGATCAAAAATAAGCCAGAGAATTCTGTAGATATGAAGTTCATTTGAGAAATTTTCGATTTTCGATTTTCGATTTCGCCACTATAGACACAATAGTTCATAATAGAAAGCTATTTGATCTGTTGTGTCAATTGCGGGTTCATTTTTAAAATTCTCCACTCTCAACTTTGCACCAGACTGAGCAGATATTGCCCATACTGATTCTTTTTTAGTAGATTACCTTGATTGAGGAGTTGCGCCTCGTCGATCCATTTGTTGTTAAATGCGATCTCTTCGAGGCAGGCGACTTTGAGGCCGGTTCGTTTCTCGATGGTAGCGATGAAGGAACCGGCTTCGAGCAAGGATTCGTGGGTGCCGGTGTCGAGCCATGCATAACCGCGCCCCATCAGCTCCACTTTGAGCTCTTTGCGGTCGAGGTATTCCTGATTTACGGTAGTGATTTCGAGCTCACCGCGTGGCGATGGCTTGATATTTTTAGCCACATCGACGACCGAATTAGGGTAAAAATAAAGACCTATAACGGCATAGTTGGACTTTGGCTTCAGCGGTTTCTCTTCGATGGTGGTTACGTTCTCACGGGCATCGAATGTGCAGACGCCGTATCTTTCCGGATCGCTCACCCAATAGCCGAAAACCGCGGCTTTGCGATGCTCGGTAACCTGTTTGACGGCCTTGCTAAGCAGCTCGACGAAGCCGTGTCCGTAGAAAATATTGTCGCCAAGCACGAGACACACATCATCTTTACCGATAAATTCTTCACCAAGAATAAATGCCTGAGCGAGCCCGTCGGGGGATGGTTGCACCACATAATGTAGTTCTACCCCCCATTGAGAACCATCACCCAACAAGCGTATAAACGCGGATTGTTCTTCGGGAGTGGTGATAATAAGTATTTCTCGGATGCCGGCCAACATTAGCACAGACATAGGATAATAAATCATGGGTTTGTCGTAGATCGGAAGCAATTGCTTCGAAGTACCTAGGGTGATTGGGTGTAGTCGCGACCCGGAGCCACCTGCGAGGATTATGCCCTTCATTTTGTTGAAATGTTTTGGTTTCTATTGCGAAAGTAGGAAGAAATTTTCGATTTTCGATTTTCGATTTTGGAATTGCACTTTCTGCGAAATAGTATTTTATTCCTTCGCCTCCACCAAATTTTTTTCAGGTGATTCTACCAGAACGGTAATGCCTAACGGTGGAATGCGCAAGGCAACTTTGTTTTTTCCGCGGAAAGAAATGAGTTCCCCTTTTACGCCCATCATCGAACCAGCAATTATTTCAACCTGCATACCTGGTTCGAGCTCTTCTCTGGTTAATTCGATTTCGAGGTCACCTTGTCCCAGCATGCGTTTCAATATTTCAATATCCTGATCCCGGATGAGGGCGGCTTTCCCTTCGAAACGAACATATTGCATCACATTATCGGTCTGCAGTACGGCATCGTAATTCCATGGAGTGATGTGCACGAAGACGTATCCAGAGATGAGAGGGATCTCTACCCATTTTTTGCGGTCGCTCCACTGACGGAGTTTCCGTTGTAATGGAAGAAAGGATTCTATCCCTTTCATCGTCAGTTCATTATGAACTTTTTTTTCGGCACGGGAATGGACGTAGATGGCGTGCCAGACGAGTTGCAGGGGGAGTTCTTTAGGTGGCATTGGCTGTGGATGGAGGTTTATTTTCAAAAATGAGTAAGACTGCTGGACTGGAAGTCAATATTCCCCATGCCAGAAGGAGGTGCATCACCCACTCCGGCACCCCACCTTTTATTAGGCAATTCGCCCATTTGAAGTTCCAGAACGGCACCATTCACTAACTCTTCATGGGTGAACCAAGGTTTATTAAGCGTTTGACCGTTTAGTTTAGCACGCTGGATATATTTGTTTTTAACGGAACATCCGGTTGCCTTGATGGTAAAAATTTTTCCGTTTTCGAGGGTTATTTTGACCTCTTCAAAGAGGGGTGAGCCGATGTTGTAGATCGGTAATCCTGGAGTGACCGGGTAAAAGCCCATCGATGAGAAAACTACGAAGGCAGTCATTCCACCGCCATCTTCATCGCCGGGGATACCGAAGATAGTATCTTTGAACCAAACATCCAGCAGAAAGCGGATTCGTTTTTGGGTTTTCCAGGGCTCACCTGAATAGTTGTATAAATAAGGGATGAAAAAACTCGGTTCGTTGCCTATCGAATATTGTCCAACCATGCCGGTGCCATCCGGAAACTTAGCAAAGAAGGCAGATTTGCTTCGACCCAGTGGTTCGCGGAAAAGCTGGTCGAGTGAAGCGGTAAAGCTTTCGCGGCCGCCAAAAAGCCCGATGAGGCCATGCAAATCATGTTGCGCCTGCCAGGCGTAGGTGTAGCCATTGTTTTCGTCGTAGAAATCACGGCCTCCAGGTCCGCCGTCAAATTTCGGGTCAATATCGATCCAGTTACCGGCAGAGTCTTTTGGCCACATTAACTTTTTATCTGCGCGATAGAGATTGCGGTAATTGAGCGATTGTTTGCGGTAATAGGCAGCCTCTGTTGGCTTCTTCATTTCACCGGCCATTTCAGACAAGGCCCAGTCGTCGTAACTGTGCCCTAGCGTAATGGCCACACTTTGCCGTTTCTCGAAATCGTGCACCATCTTCACAGTCTCGGTCTGACCCGGCCATAGTGACGGGTAATACCCTTTTTCGCGATAGAAGGTATCGAGGATGCATTTCGGTCCGTTGCGCCAAGGCAGCATGGTGGCTGAAGTGGCATTTTTCAGCATCCCTTCGTAGGCTTTGGCCGCATCAAAATTGCGGATACCCTTCCGATAGCCATCCAGCAACGCCACCGTGGAGTGAAAGCCGTTCATCGCAGGATTATCTTTGTAAAGCAACGGAAATTGAGGCATCCAGCCGCTCTGTTCGTACATATTGACGTACGATTGCAGCATATCACCTTCCATCGTCGGGTGAAGAATGGAGCGCAAAGGGTGCATGGCGAGGTAGGTATCCCACATCCAGTCGTCGACATAAAAATCGCGGGTAGTTGGGTGTACTTTATGGTCGTACGCACTGTAATAATTACCGCTTTCGTTGATGTTAATCATTCGTTCGTATTGCCGGTAAAGGGATGTGTAGAAGGTGCGACGTTGTCCATCGGTGCCGCCTTTGACCTGAATCTGGTTCATTACTTTGGACCATTTGGTCTCTGCATTCCTTTTAACCAGTTCAAAATCCCATCCGGGGATTTCGGCGGATAGATTGGCTTTGGCCTGTTCGGTACTGATGAAGGAAATGGCATATTTTAGTTCGATAACGGAAGCACTTTCGGCAACGAATTTGATCCAGGCACCCGGTTTACCCTGATTGAGGTCAACTATTCCAGTCTGGCCGGCTTGATTTACTTCTGCATACACGAAGGCTTTCATGCCCTGGAATTCTTCGGTGCCAGAGAAGGACGTTCCCAGACGATCAATCGGGATCGCCCCTGCCTCCATCTGCCAGTTTCCTTGGTTAATAACGCGTAAAGCCAAAAATTTCTCTCCCTTCGCGGGAAAACTAAACCTGAAAAATCCGCTCTTTGCACCTGGTGTAAATTCAGCTTTAATATTTTCGTCCACAAAATAAGTGGAATAGTAATAAGGAGTGGTAATTTCTAAATCGTGATCATAGGTAAGATGCTTGTTCCAGATCTCGGCTTTTGGTTTGCCCAGATAAGGCATTACTCCAAAGAGCTCACCGTTTCGGTGGGAAGCAATCGTTAGCGGAAAGAAGCCAATCTGATCGTCGAGGTAATCTGTCCGGACAGGATACATTCGCACCATCTGATTAGGAAGCTGAACAGTAGGACGGGTAGGCTGTAGTAGGATACCTACGTTGCCGATGGTAGGATCGACGGTGGCGAGGTTTGTTTTCTGTGCGAAGGCATGGCTCAGGGTAAAGAGGAGGGTAAAGAGCAAAAGAACAAATTTGCTATCATTCATAACTTATAGTTGTTTTTACAAAAGTAGTTTGATTTAGGAAGAAAATCAATTCTAAAATCTTCCCGTTTGCGGTAACGGAATGAAAAATGTTGTTTAATTTAGCGGGGAGCAAAATGAAAAGTGAGAAGTGAAAAGAGAAAAGTGAAAAATGAAAAGTGAAAAGTGAAAAATGAAAAGAGAAAAGTGAAAAATAAATTAATCAATAACATTCAAATGAAAAAAATCAGTGCCTTATTTTTAATGATCTTCCTGGCAACGGGAATTTTTGCGGCTAAATCCGGTTGGGTAAATCTTTTTAACGGTAAAAATCTGGATGGATGGAAGGTCGTGAACGGCAAAGCTGCTTACAAAGTGGCTGATGGAGTGATAATTGGAACTAGTATTGTTGGTAGTCCTAATTCTTTCCTGGCAGCGAATTCCAGCTATGGTGATTTCATTCTGGAGTATGATATGAAGATGGACAAAGGGCTGAATTCAGGAGTGCAAATCAGGAGTATCAGCGATCCTACCATCCAAGAAGGGCGCGTGCACGGATATCAGATTGAGTGTGATGATTCTGAACGCCGCTGGTCGGCTGGAATTTACGATGAGGCCCGTCGCGGATGGCTCTATC
Organism: Bacteroidales bacterium; assembly: GCA_038325635.1. Taxonomy (GTDB): domain Bacteria; phylum Bacteroidota; class Bacteroidia; order Bacteroidales; family Prolixibacteraceae; genus CAINVV01. The sequence continues at coordinate 10,939 of JBBQJE010000044.1, read as the reverse complement.
CTATGGAGTGCAACATTCCCGGGAAAAATGCCTACAAAAATGGCGAGTGGAACAGTTACAGGGTGGAGTGCGTTGGCACGACAATTCGCACCTGGTTGAATGGCGTTCCTTGCGCTAATTTAGTTGATGATATGACTCCATCCGGAATTATTGCCCTTCAGGTTCATAGCATCGGTCAACGGAAGGAAGATGAAGGAAAGACGGTTTGCTGGAGGAATATCCGCATTAAAACGACCGATTTGAAAGCGGAGATGAAGAAAACAGATGCACCCGAAGTAAGCTTTCTTACCAACACCCTAACTCCTGCAGAGCAGAAAGCCGGCTGGCAACTTCTGTGGGATGGCAAAACATTGAATGGCTGGGTTAACAATAGAGACGGCCTGATGCCTCAAAAAGGATGGTCTGTAAAGGATAATGAGTTAATTGTTGATCTTCCGGACAGCAAAGCCCCCGGTGACCTCGTAAATGTAAAAGAGTTCAAGAATTTTATTCTGGAAGTTGATTTTAAACTCACACCAGGGGCTAACAGTGGAATTAAATATTTTATCCAGCCCAATAAGGATGGAAAGAAGGGATATTCCAATGTGGGCTGCGAGTTTCAGGTTTTGGACGACGAGTTGCATCCGGATGCCAAATTGGGCATCAACGGCAACCGTACACTTGCCTCACTCTATGATCTGATTCCAGCAAATTCACAAAAATTTGATCCGGCGCAGGCAGTAAAACGAAGCAATGCCATCGGTCAATGGAACCGTGCCCGCATTGAAGTTAGAGGTGAAAAGGTTATCCATTATTTGAATGGCATCAAAATAGTTGAGTACACACGCGGAACACCTGAGTGGAGAGCGTTGGTCGCTACCAGTAAATTCAAAGAATACAAGGGATTCGGCGAATCAGCAACCGGGCATATTCTATTGCAGGAGCATGGAAATGAGGTTCACTACAAGAACTTGAAGGTTTTGGAAATCAAGTAGAAAAATTTTGGATTTTGGATTTTGGATTTTGGATTATCGGATCCATCAAGATTTTGTTCAATTATTAGTGCAATAATTCAATAGAACCAAAACCTGACAAATCCAAATAGGATGTCTTTATTTTTGTTTTCTTTAATTGAAAGTTTTCTTTTCAACTAATAATTAGATAGTTATGACTATTAACAAAAATGATATCAACAGAAGAGATTTTATCGCCAACACGGCCATCGGTACAGTAGCCACACTTGGGGCGGCAAATTTGCTGTTATCCTGTTCCGGATCCGGGAGTAATTCTGGCAAATCCGATTCGATGACTTCGGCTATGTTGGATAAGGCTCCGGACGGTAAGGTACTTCGGGCCGGGTTAGTTGGTTGCGGTGGTAGGGGAACCGGTGCAGCCATGAATTTTCTGGATGCCGGACCAAATCTTCAGCTCGTCGCAATGGGCGATGTCTTCGCCGACAAATTGGCTGATTCGAGGGCTCAGCTAAAGAAACAACGCAATATTGAAGTGCCCGACGAAAAGTGTTTTGTCGGTTTTGATGCCTTTCAGAAGGTTTTGGATGCGGGAATCGATGTTGTGCTGCTTTGCACTCCGCCACATTTCCGTCCGGCACATGTTGAAGCCGCTGTCAACGCAGGGAAGCACATTTTTATGGAGAAACCTTGCGCAGTCGATCCGGTGGGAGCACGGTCTATTCTGGTTTCTGCCAAAAAGGCTGAACAGCTCGGACTATCGATCGTTAGCGGTACTATCCGCAGGGTTCAAAAAGATTACGTTGAGACCCACCGTAGGGTAGCAGCAGGTGAAATTGGCGATATCGTAAGCGCGCATGTAGTTCGCAATGGCGGTGCACTTTGGGTAAAGAAGCGCCGACCGGAATGGACAGACATGGAATATATGCTTCGAAACTGGGAGAATTTCACCTGGCTTTCGGGCGATCATATTGTAGAACAGTTTATCCATGAGGTAGATGTAATGAATTGGCATATCGGCAAAAATCCGGTTAAGTGCATGGCATGGGGTGGGCGGCAACGACGCATTACCGGCGATCAGTATGACTTTTTCAGCGTAGAATATATTTATGATAACGGTATGCAGGCTCATTGTGCTGCTCGGCAGGTAAGCGGATGCAGTAACCTGAAGCGTGAGGTGATTGTAGGTACCAAAGGCTATGCAGATGCCAATGGAACACTTTTCCATCCGGACGGTACGATCATGTGGAAATACCCCTATCCGAAAGTCGATGACGCTGATCAGTCTTGGAAGGTTGGAGATCCTTATGTGCAGGAGCATGTCAATCTGGTGACAGCTATCCGCACCGGAAAGCAATACAGCGACGCAGAGGCGCAAGTTAACTCGACTCTGATTACCATGATGGGCCGAATCTCTGCCTATACCGGCAAAGATGTTACCTGGGAGGAGATGATGAATTCCGGATTGTCTTTAGGGCCAAAAATCTATTCCTTCGGTCCTGTTCCGGGAATTCCGGAGGAGGTACCGGTGATTGGGATAGCGGCGGTGCCGAGTTAGGGGAGGACTGTAAAGACGCATAATTATGCGTCTCTCGTCTCTATAAATATAAACGTACCGTGGAGACGCATAATTATGCGTCTCTACCTTAGACACATAACAATATGAAACGCAGAGAATTTACCCGAAATATGATCTTGTCTTCAGTGGCGGTATCCTCGTCGCCACTTTGGAGTGCGGCACAAACGGGAAAGGGGTCTGCTGTCAGATCCATCAAAAAGGGGATTATGTGGGGAAATATCGGAATCGGAACGACTATTCTCGAAAAATTTCAGGCTGCTAAAACGGCCGGATTTGACGGGGTGGAGGTATACAGTCACCTCAACCGCGATGAGGTGCTGAAAGCTAAAGAGCTGACCGGTATGATCATTCCTTCCGTTTGCGGATCCCTTCATGGTAAGTACTCTTTGTCGGATCCAGATCCAAAAGTTAGAGATCAGGGTGTGGAGGCTTTGAGCGTGACCTTGGAGGATGCTAAAATTTATGGCGCGGATACTATCCTGCTTGTCCCGGGAAGGGTAAGCGAATCGGTAAGTTATGATGCGTGTTGGGAGCGGTCGATTGTTGAAATCAATAAGGTTCTTCCGCTTGCCAAAAAACTTGGAGTTGCCATCGCGATTGAAAACGTATGGAACAATTTTTTGCTTTCACCAATGGAGGCGGCTCGTTACATTGATCAGTTCAATTCACCTTTTGTACGCGCCTATTTTGATTGCGGTAATGTGCTGGCGATAGGGTGGCCGGAACAGTGGATCAGAATACTAGGAAAACGAATTGCCCGCATTCACATCAAAGAATACAGCCGTAAAATTGCAGATAAGCAAGGCAAATGGGCGGGATTCGGAGTGGCGTTGCAGGAAGGAGACAACAATTGGCCTGCTATCGTGAAGACATTGGATGAGATTGGATTCCAAAGTTGGGCAACGATAGAACAGCCTGGAGGCGATTCCCCGGAAGGGTTAAAAGAGCTTTGTAACCGGCTAAACAACATCCTGAAAATTAAATCATGAGAAGCTATTTTATGAGTATGGAGAGTCCGGTTGGGCGGATAGCGATTATTTCGAACGATACGCATTTGAAATCACTGACATTCAATGAGGAGCAAGTTGAAGAGTCTGAAACACTTCCTGAGATACTTTTAAATACTGCAGCTCAGCTTCAGGAATATTTTGCTGGAAACCGTTTTTCTTTTGATCTGGATATCGACCCCGACGGATCGGGTTTTCAGAAGAAGGTATGGCAGTTATTGTCTCTTGTTCCGTTTGGTACGACCAAAAGCTACCACGATATCGCGATTGAGCTTGGATCTGCCTTAAATACCCGGGCGGTAGGCACGGCAAATGGCAAAAACCCTATTCCAATCATCGTGCCTTGTCACCGGATCATCGGTCACGACGGAAAACTAGTAGGATATGCCGGCGGAATTGAGCGGAAACGGTGGCTGCTTTTGCATGAGATGAATCATTCCAAAAAGGACATGCTTTTTTAGCATGATTCATCTCATTCGAGAATCCGAGGACCAATGGCCTGAATTAGAGCGGCATCGTTTGCCCGCGGATTTTTGATGGCCGGTGCAATGGGGTAACCGTTCATCAGCTCGGCCGGATATGGCTGCATCAGGGAGGAAAGTTCTTCGGTCGATAGGCTGTTTGAAAGCCAGCGTACTTCGTCTTCGCGGTGCAGAATTACAGGCATACGGTGGTGCGGTAGGCTGGAAGCCAATTGGTTCGGGAAGGTAGTCAGGATTGCAAATGAGTGGATAACTTCCTCCGATTCAGGGTTTTTCCATACATCCCAAATGCCGGCGAAAGCGAATGGTCTGACTTTATTTCGAAGGAAGATGACAAAAGGTTTGTCGAGCTTTTCCACGGTGGTGCCTTCGATATAGGCATCGGCCAGGACAAGACAGCGTTGGGAACGGATTGGTTTACGAAAGGCCGGTTTGTTGAATATTGCCATCTCGCCTGTAAAATCAGGATCGTTGGTTGGATTGTTATCGCCTTCTGAACGGGCATTGATGAGCAGTATTGGCTTCTGTGCCCAGGAAGGTGTCAGTCCGAATCGGTACAATTGAAGTTCGGTAGGTCGTTCGTTCGTAATCACAGCGGTTTTTTGTCCGGGAGAGATATTCCAGGAAGGCTTCATATCAAGACTTTCCGGCAAATTTAACCGAAACCGGTTCTTTAAAGAGGTTGCGGTTTGAGTAAGGATGAAGCGTCCGCACATAGGAAATGAATTAAATGAAACAAAAAAAATAAGATAAATACAGGAAATACGGGAAATTCAGAGAAATATGTACTTTAGACAAATAAAATTAATAGAGTAAATTTAATATATCTAAACATGACAACCAAAACACTTCAAATGGGATTTGTACTGATAACCATGCTTTCCTCGTGCGGCGGCGGAACGAAAAGCACGCAACAAATTGGATCAAAACCGTTCACCGGAGCAAAAGGGGAGGTGAAATTAATCACGCTTGATCCGGGGCATTTTCATGCAGCGCTAGTGCAGAAAAAAATGTACGATCAGGTAAATCCTGATGTTTATGTTTATTCACCGGAAGGTAATGATGTAGCCGAACACCTCAAGAAAATTGATGGCTACAATACACGTAATCAGGATCCTACTAGCTGGAAAGAGATCGTTTACAAGGGCTCAGACTACCTTCAAAAAATGCTGGAGGAGAAATCCGGCAACGTTCTGGTGCTCGCCGGAAACAACCGTATCAAAACTGAATACATCAAAAAGGCAGTCGATGCCGGCTTGAATGTATTGGCCGATAAGCCTATGGTGATTACCCCTGAGAACTTCCCAATGCTGGAAGAATCTTTTAAAGTGGCCGCCGAAAAGGGTGTAATTTTGTACGATATTATGACCGAACGACACGAGATTACCACCATGGTTCAGAAGGAACTTTTGCATAATCCGGCCATCTTTGGTACGATGCTGCCAGGTACCGTTGAACAACCAGCTGTGGAAATGATCAGCGTTCATTGCTTTTACAAGAGTGTTTCGGGGTCACCGCTCGTTCGTCCGGCTTGGTTTTTTGATGTGAATCAGCAAGGTGAAGGGATCGTAGATGTGGCCACTCATCTGGTCGACCTAGTTCAGTGGAGCTACTTCCCAGAAGAAATTCTGCAAAAAACGGATGTGCAGATGTTGCAGGCAAAGCGTTGGCCTACAATTATTTCGCTCGATGAATTTAAGGATGTAACCAAGATGGAGACTTTTCCTGACTATTTTGCAAAGGATATCATAGACGGTAAATTAAATGACTATGCCAATGGCGAGATGACATATAAATTAAAAGGTATCGTTGCAAAGGTGAGTGCCGTATGGCTGTACAAACCGGCTCCGGGCGCAGGCGATTCACATTATGCCATTATGCGCGGATCGAATGCCACCCTGGAGATCAAGCAGGGTGAGGCTGAGAAATATGCACCAACATTATACGTTCATGCCAACAAAGATGCTGCACTTCCTGCATTCACAACAGCTTTGGAAAATGCAATTGTGAATAACACAAATCACGATGGTTTAACACTCGAAAAGGTCGATGCTCTAACGTGGAAAGTGGTGATTCCTGATAAGTACAAAGTGGGACATGAGGCGCATTTTAGTCAAGTGACAGAACAATTCCTGGAATATCTCAAGGCTGGCAAGCTGCCGGATTGGGAAGTACCCGGAATGATTACCAAATATTACACCACGATGGAAGCGCTGAAAATGGCTTTAGCGGGGATAAAATAGAAATTATTTGCGGAGAACGTCTAAATATAAAAGGTGTTCTCCGCAGTTTTTCTTTGCGCTCTATGCGGTTTTCTTTTTAAAAATGCCACTTTATGCGGACAAACGACAGCAATAAAGTTTGTTTCTGCGACTGCATAGAAATAGCTCCCGGGAAATTTCCCTTGAAATATTGCGCTATTACCGAAAGACTAAGATTATCACCTAACGAGAAATCAAACGAGGGGCCTGTATAAAATCCGCTGATACCTGCCGTTTTCGGAAACCACATCAGGGCTAGAGATCCATTTAGCAAGGGTGTGATCGGGTAAGAGATACTCCCAAATAAATTAATTTTCGCAAAGGCAATTTTACGTACATCCAGAGTATTCCGAAAAAGTGTTTGCAGACTGTTGATATTCATTTCTTTGCTAACATACAATCCTTCCAATTGTAAACTAATATTGTTGCTGAAGAGCTTGTTGCACCCAAGATCGATCAAGGCAAGTCCTGTTGTATCGGCAAAATTTTTTATCGTTCTGAAATAGGTTGCCTCTCCGAAAATGCTCAATGACTTGATATTACCGGTCCAACCTGCCCCAATTACTGCATCTTCACTGCTAAGAATACCTCCCAGGACTTGGAAATCGCTGTTGAATTTATTGAAGCGATATAATCCGGCAAATGTAATTTTGTTGTTTCGGTCGATTTTAGCCGCAAGTTCGGTGCTGGAAGTAAATGAATTGTAATACTGTAGTCGGATGGCATCGGATCCTGGACGTTCGATGTAATCAAAATCAAAGAAAGAATAGGAGTTGAACAGATCATTCGGATTCCAGACAAATGACTGCCCCCAGTTGATTCGTTGTCGTCCAATCGTTATTTCAAACTTTTCCCGGGTGTATTTCAGATTCAGTCGGTCGAGTGTCGAATTGAAATAGGATCTACCCTTTTGCAAGACAATTCCGTCCCGAAAATTTACAAATGAGGTATCGATGCCAGCCTGATTGTAGATGAATTGGCTTCTTAGCTGAACAGAAAGAGTAAGGCGCTTGGATGGTGTCCAGGTGAAATTTAAACGTTGGTGCAAATAATTGATCGCCTTCCACTTATCTTCTAAATTGTTGTATTGGGGTGAAAACAGGTCGGATATATAACCATTCAGCTCTGTTTTTGCAGGCTTAGTTTCAACAGTATCTATTGCTTCTGAATCCTGCTGACCAACTGCAGTCAATGTAAGGCTCAACAGAATAAAGATCAAGTGTATCCGACCAAAGTTCATTTTCGTTCGTCCTTTGTGATTTTCCCATCTTCGAGTAAGACCACTCTTCTGGCTTTATTCATCACCCTCGGATCGTGGGTGGAGAAAATGAAGGTGATCTTCTCTTCCAGGTTCAACTGCTCCATAATCTCTAACAAATTCTCGGCGGATTTTGAGTCTAGGTTTGCCGTGGGTTCGTCGGCCAGAATAAATTTTGGCCTTGAGGCCAATGCTCTGGCAACGGCCACTCTTTGCTGCTGTCCACCCGAAAGTTTGGATGGTCGATTGTTTTTCTTTTCTCCGATTCCGACGGCTTCGAGTAATTCAAGACTTCTTTTTTCACGGTCGCTTCTTTTTGCACCCTGAAGTTCAAGAATGAATTCCACATTTTCACGGGCAGTCAAAACAGGAATCAGGTTGTACGATTGGAAGACGAATCCAATGTTATGAAGCCGGAAGTCAGTTAGTTCGGAAGGACTTAATTCCCAGATATCGATACCCTGAATGAGAATCGACCCGGAGCTTGGTTGATCTAGTCCGCCGATCATGTTCAGCAAGGTCGTCTTTCCCGATCCCGAAGGACCAACCACGGCGGTAAATTCGCCCTCTTCAAAGTCGAGTGTTATTCCGTTTACGGCTGTTACCGGATTCGGACTCTTCTCATCGTAGATTTTAACAATCTCTCTAACCTCAATTATTTTCATACAATAATTATTTGCTTTTTAAAGATAGTATGGAACTCCATGTTGCCGGAAATTAGTATCATACCATTGGGTGTTGTGTCGCAACATGTTCGTTTCATAGTACTTTTTCAAAATATGCATTAACTCCTTTCTAACCAAAGATTACACAGATTTCACTGATTTAAACTTCCAGATTACAGTAGTTTAAATTTCAGTCGAACCTCTATTTAATTTCCACATTTCCATGTCTTCAATCGTTTCTTCCAGTCCACCAGTATTCTCGTCCAACAGTCCAATAGTCCTCCCGCACAACAGTCCATCAATCACTTTTCGCCTCCTCATTTCTCTGCCCGTAGCGCTTCCACTGGTTTCAGTCGGAGTGCTTTCAAGGCGGGGAAGATGGAAGCAACTACACCTGTCGTCACGACCAGAACCACAACCACAGCGATAAAAAATTTGTCAATAGAAGGGTATACAATTGGATCGAACCCAATTTTTTCCAGTCCTTTGCTCCATATTGACAGATTTATTCCAACATGGCTAAAATAACGAATGGTAATCATCCCCAAAACAATTCCAAGTATGGCTCCTGTGAGTGAAAGCATTACCGTTTCAAGGACGATCATCTTGAATATCATTCCCTTTTTCATCCCGATAGCCATCAGCATTCCCAATTCCTTAATTCGTTCAAGAATTGACATCATCATGGTATTCACGATACCGAAAAGAAGGGCTATCAAGATAATTACCATGATGATATATAAATATTGATCCATGGCGTCGTTGAGGTAGCTTAACATCATACTTCGTTCTTGCCAGCTCTTAACTTCAAGAGTCGGAAATTTTTGCAGGAGGGATCCGGCGACTTGTTTCGCCAATAAATAATCTTTCAACACGATAAATATTTCGTGGGCAGCGGTTGAATCAATCCCTGTAAGGGTATATAAATCTGACTTTTGCACAAAAACATTGAATTCGTCGAAAGCCGTATTGGATGTTTTATAAATGCCAACAATCCTAAATGCGGCCGGTGCTATATTACCATGAAGATCCTGAATTTGAAGTACCAACTTCGAATTGAGTTTCAGTCTCAGTTTTTCGGCCAGCTTTTTGCTGATAACAATCGGATTTCTGGTTTCTTTTCCAAAATAATTACCTTCAATTATCTTGGAATGCAGGTCAGTAACCTTACTTTCCTCCGCGACGTTAATCCCGTTAATTTTTACGTTCGTTCCAGTCTCGGCAGAGGAGGCAATAGAATTTAGGAGTATTCTGGATGAGAAGTTTGCGATTCTACTGTCATTTTTCAATATTAATTCAACTTTTTCAATCGGAGATATCAGCATTTTAATATCTTCCTGAATGATAAAATTAGGTTTATGTATTTGTATATGAGATATTTCTGTATTTAGAGCAGTAGATATACGTTGAATTGTCATTCCTTTCGAGAATGCCACCAAGAAGAGTCCTGCAAAGATTCCCAGCGCTATTGCGCTCATGATAATGATGCTTCTGAATCTGTTTCTCCAGATATTTTTCCAGGCTATATTGAATATTAGCATACTTTATCAGGATTATATCAGCCTCTCATGGCCTTGATGATTTTTAATTTTCGGATGGTAATCCATGGAAATATATAGAGGAATAGTGTGATGCAGAATACAACAACGGGTTGCCAATAAAAAATGTCGGCACTCTTTGAAAAGAAGATAATCGGTTCAAAACCATATTCTTCCATCGTTTTGGCCATCTCTCCTTGCAGTGGTATCGGATTTTGGTTCAGAAAATAAGTTATGCCATATCCGAATACAACACCAAAAAATGTACCGAGCAAAGAAATTAATACTACCTCCAAAAAAACAATGATCGATAGTTTCGATTTTTGCAATCCCATCGCGTGCATGATGCCAAATTCCTTTCTCCTTTCGTACATCATCATCACAAGGGTGCTGAAAATAATAAAGGCAACTATCATGTAAAATATTCCTTTCATAAAATAACCCGATGAGATATCGCTATCGATCATTTGAACGATTTCCGGTTGAAGTTCTTCCCAATCTTTTACCACATAATCGGCAGGAAGAATACCGGCAATCTGTTCTTTTGTCAATTCATAATTTTCTTTATTATCTATCTTTAGCAGGATTGAGGTACCCAAGTCAGATGCTCCATAAAATTTTTGCGCCGCGGATAAACTCATATAAATGATGCTGCTTTCTAATTCGACAGAGGGAAGTTTGATAAATCCGCGAACGGGGAAGAGTCCGGCTGCCGATATACCATGGTAGCCCTGCGAAATCAATACCAGCGTATCGTTTACTCCGATTTTTAAAAAATTGGCTAGCTTTTCGCCCACCAATACTCCATCGTCGTTATCCGTCAAATAGGTGGTTTCGAGGGTTGAATTGCACAGCTTCTTTCGAAGTTTGGAAAACTTATCCTCCTCAGATGGGACGACTCCGATCACCATGACGCCTTTGGTTAATTCACGATGGGAAGCCAATGCAAATGACTCTAAGTGAGCCGTTACACCGGTGGTATTATTGAATTTTTTTATTTTTCCGATTAGCATAGAGTCTGTAGAAACAGCATCATTGATGCTCTTATTTTCCCAATATGCTTTGTTTTGAATCTGCATATCCCCCGTTATCTCGATGATGTTAGCAATCATTTTGTCGTATATTCCGTATTGCTCGGAGGTCATGACGATCGACAGGATCACTGTGATGAACACCACAGAGGCGGTCAACAAGGTTCG
>JBBQJE010000043.1:0-18012 GCA_038325635.1 Bacteroidales bacterium | reverse complement strand
TTAAAAAATGGGGCGATGGAAACCTTGATTAAATATGGTGCATTGTACGAGGATATTCATGTTGAAGAGGTTCCCGGCACCTTTGAACTTACTCTTGGCGGACAGCTGATGGCCGAAAATACAGATGTGGATGCTGTAATTTTGCTTGGTTGCGTTGTCCAAGGTGAAACCCGTCACTTCGACTTTATTTGTCAGGGTGTGACTTATGGTGCTACAAAATTGAATCTTGAATATGGTATTCCATTCATTTTTGGAGTATTAACAACTGATAATCAGCAACAAGCGCTTGATCGTGCAGGCGGTCGACTTGGCAACAAAGGAGATGAAGCAGCCTATACCGCAATTAAGATGGTTGCCTTATCCAGAAAGATGCAACCTGAAGAATAGACCTAAAAAAAGCGCCATTTAAGCGCTTTTTTTAGGTCTATTCTATTCAAATCTTATCTTTTCTTTTTATCTGCTATTGCTTTTTGCTTTGTCATCTCCTCCAAACGAGTTTGGAATTTGGATTTAGTTACCGGGATTTTTTGTTTGGCTTTCAATTGAGCATGGATTTTATCTTCGTCGATTGTTATTTTGAAGATGTACATTTGAACGAAAGTGAGCACCAGAGAAAGGAAGTAATATAAACTCAATCCGGAGGCGTAGCTGTTGAAGATGAATAAGAACATTACCGGCATCAAATACATCATTGTTTTCATGCCTGGCATCTGCTGAGTTCCGGCACCTGTCATCTCGTTATTATACTTTACGTAAAAAATGTTGGTAACCGTCATAAGCAAACAGAATAAACTTACATGATTGCCATAGAATGGAATCGTAAATGGTAAAGTTGCGATCGAGTCAAACGAGGATAAGTCGGTAGCCCATAAAAAGCTTTGCTGACGAAGTTCAATAGATATCGGGAAGAAATAAAACATAGCAATCAGAATAGGCATTTGTAGAAGCATGGGCAAACAGCCACCCATTGGATTTACTCCAGCTTTCTTGTAAAAGGCCATTACTGCTTGTTGTGATTCTAATTTTTTATCATCACCATATTTCTTTTGAATCTCTTCGATTTCAGGCTTTAGTAGCCTCATTTTAGCCTGAGAAATATAGGATTTATAGGTGAAGATCAAGGTTATAAGCTTGATATATATGGTAAGTAATAAAATGATCAATCCAAAATTACCAATATACCGACGTAAGAAGTCGAAGGCGGGAATAACGATCCATTTATTAACCCATCCAATAACAGTCCAGCCTAATGCAAGTTGTTCTTCCATACCCAGATCAAATTGATTTAAGGTATTGTATTGATTGGGACCGAAAAAGAATTTTGACGAAAAATTTTCACTTCCTTTGACATCCAACGGAATAGTCATATCAGCCTTCATATCAGCAACATAGGAAGAATCAAGATCTTTTTTAGTGTGTGAAATTTGCGCATTAAGGAAAGCCTGATCAGCAATCAAAACCGACGAGAAAAACTGTTGTTTAAAGCCGATCCATTTTACTTTGGTTGATAGAGATTTGGAAGCTGATTTGGTGAGGTCAAGTTTGTCGACTACATCTTTATCAAATTTGTAGAAAACGGTTGACTGATTGTTTTCACCAAATTTGGACATTTTCTCTTGACGAGGCATGTTGATACTCCACAGAAAATTGACATATTCAGAATTTGCTCCTGCAACTTTCTTCAGACCAGCAGTCTTAATATTAAAATCTAACAGGAATGAATTGTGCTTTAATGTATAAACATATTCGATTGAAACACCGTTACCTGCATCGAGCAACATCGAAACCGATTTTGAATCACCGGGGATATCTGTGTTAAATTTCTCACGTCCTTCCTTGCCTTTCGGTACTTTTGCACCACTAACTGTTAACAGATCTTCTTTGATAGATGGCTGAAAGAAAAAATGATCAGTCTGAATACTTTTGTTCTGTGAAAAGAAATTCAATCCAAAATGGTTCTCCTCCCCTTCAAATAGTATCAATGGTTTGCCATTGTATCTTTTATAATCTTTCAATTCGACGGAAAATATTTTACCACCTTTATTGGAAATGATAACTTTCATCAGGTTATTTTCCAGTGTAATAAATTTCTCTTCACCTTTGGCGGCTGATGCAAAAACACCGTAAAGATTTGTTAGATCATTTTGAACCGTTGATGAATCTGATTTTGATATAATAGGCTGAATAGTAGAAATTTCGGCTTGTTTTGTAACCTCTCTTGCCTTAGCTGCCTCTGCCATGTTAATGGAATCGGCCTTGATCCTTAGATTTTCGATCTCTTTTTCGGAAGGTTTATTGAAATAACTGGCCGTAAACAAAATAACAAATATTAGAACCAGTCCTGCAATGGTATTCTTATCCATAATTAAATTGAAATGTTTTGAGAATTTTTTATTACTGCTTTGATAAAAGCAACAAAAAGTGGGTGCGGTTGAAGTACCGTACTCCTGTATTCCGGATGAAATTGAACTCCGACAAACCATGGATGTTCCGGAATTTCAATAATTTCTACAAGATTAGTATCCGGATTGAAGCCGGTTGCTTTCATGCCTGCTTTTTCAAACTGTGGCAAAAAACCATTATTAAACTCGTAACGATGACGGTGCCTCTCGGCAATTTTTGATTTTCCATAAGCGATGTATGCATTGGAATCTCTTTTGAGGTGACAATCGTATGATCCAAGTCGCATTGTTCCACCTTTATCAACAATTCCTTTTTGTTCATCCATTAAATCAATTACCGGAAACTTGGTAAGCTGATTCATCTCGGTAGAATCTGCACACTCCAAGTGAAGAACATTTCTAGCAAATTCAATGACAGCAATTTGCATGCCGAGACAAATGCCAAAGAATGGTATTTTTAATTCGCGCGCATATTTGGCGGCGAATACTTTACCTTCAATACCTCTATGACCAAAACCGGGAGCTATCAGGATTCCCTGACAACCTTTAAGTTTTCGCTCAATATTTTCCTCGTTGATTTTCTCGGAATGGATCCACTCGACTACTACTCTGCATTCGTTTGTTGCTCCAGCGTGGATAAGTGCCTCTGATATAGATTTATAAGCATCTCTCAATTCGACATACTTTCCAACAAGGGCAATCTTAACCTCTTTATTTGGATTTTTGTACCGATAGAGAAATTCGTTCCAGTTTTTCAGATCAGGCTCATCGCCCAAAGGAAGACCGAGTTTTTTCAAGACGATTTCGTCCAGTTTTTCCTCTTTCATCCGGATCGGAACTTCATAAATTGTTGATACGTCGATTGATTCAATAACCGCTTCCTTACTGACATTGCAAAAGAGGGCTACTTTACCTTTTAGATCAGGTGTGAGCTGATGTTCCGTCCTTAATACCAGCACATCAGGCTGAACGCCATTTTCCAACAATTGTTTTACCGAATGCTGGGTAGGTTTTGTCTTTAATTCACCGGAGGCCGATAAATATGGAACCAGAGTTAAGTGTATAATCAGGGCATCTGTTCCCAGCTCCCATTTCAATTGACGAACAGCCTCTATATAGGGTAATGATTCGATATCGCCAACAGTACCACCAATTTCTGAAATGACCACATCAAATTTTTTCTTTGAACCCAAATATTTGATATAGCGTTTAATCTCGTCCGTGATATGCGGAATTATCTGAACTGTTTTGCCTAAATAATCTCCTCTCCGCTCTTTGTTAATAACAGACTGATAAATCCTTCCTGTTGTAACATTGTTCGCCTGCGAGGTTGGTGAATTTAGAAATCGCTCATAGTGCCCTAGATCGAGGTCTGTTTCAGCACCATCCTCTGTCACGAAACATTCACCATGTTCATAAGGGTTTAACGTGCCCGGATCAACGTTGATGTAAGGATCAAGCTTTTGAATGGTGACTTTGTATCCTCTGGCCTGAAGTAACTTAGCAAGAGATGAAGCAATGATTCCCTTTCCCAATGAAGAAGCAACTCCTCCCGTAACAAAAATATACTTGGTGGTAGACAAAACTTTCCTTATTTAAAATGTTCTCATCAATTGATCTCTTCTTGCTCATCGATGATTTTCATCTTCAATTTAAGCTGATCAATTTGTGATTTTAATTTTTCTATTTGATCATTAACGCCCATAATCAAAGACTGTGCTCCTTTCGAAGTTCCGAAAAAACCAACATTGTTTGCAAGGGTATTGATATCGCTCTCCAGCTGCCTTAATCTTACGGCATACCGGTCGCGTTCCGTATTTATTTTTGACCACCCTCTCGGAATAGAAGCCAGGTGCTCAATTTTTGATTTGAATTTTATCAGGTTTAGATCCTGATCGTCCATTTTGATTTTATTGAACTGAATCTCAATGGCATCATGATACTTATTCTGCAGTTCTTCCTTTTTTCTAAATGGCACGTGACCAATTTCAGCCCAACGATCCTGAAATTTTTTCAGGGCAGAAAGATCATTTTGCACATCTCCTGATGGCTTAAATTCTTCAATATCAGTAATAAGGATTTTTTTCGCCTTCATATTTTCATCCTGATCACCGGTAACACCTGAAAAATGGGTCTGCTTTTTATTGAAGAACTCATCACAAGCCGTTCTGAAACGCTTCCAAATCAGTTCAGATTGTTTTCTCGGTACAGGTCCTACATCTTTCCATTTTTTCTGAAGCGTGATTAACCTATCGGTTGTTGCCTTCCACTCCTCACTATCTTTAAGCCTTTCAGCTTGTTCACAGATCTCAACCTTTAGTGCAAGGTTATGGAGCAAATGTTCTTTGCTCTTATTCCAGAAATTGCGTTTGTTTTGAAAGAAATTATCGTTAGCCGCTCTAAATCGATCCCAAATTTTAGAATTCTCTTTCCTTGGTCCAAAACCGGTTTTTTTCCACTCTTCCTGAAGCACGATAACTTGTTCTGTTACGTCATTCCATTCGCGAGGATTATCTGAAATAAAGGTTGAAAGTGATTCTGCTTTTTCGCAAAGCTCTATTTTCTTCTGTAGCTGTTCTTTTTGTACAGAGCGCTCAATTTCAAAATGTTGCTGGTATCTTTTATTAATAACAGAAGTTGCAGATTTAAAACGATCCCACAACTCTTGCTTATGATCTCTTGGGACAGGTCCAATTTCTCTCCAAGATTCATGCAATTTTTGCAATTCCTTAAAAGTTGCTAATGGCTCATCTAATTTGGTAGAAAGCTCTTCAGCTTTAAGGCACAAAAGCATTTTTTGATCCATGTTGCGTTTTAAATCGAGATCACGCAGTTCACGGTCAATTTTGACGAAGTCGTAAAAACGTTCAACTTGGTAGTGGTAATTTTCCCAAAGATCTTTGACTTTGGATTGCGGTACCTGGCCACTTGCCTTAAATTTTATCTGTAAATCATTGAATAACTGGAAAGTATTGTTCAATGAATTTTCACTGTTTACAAGTGTTTTTATTTCTTCAATTATCTCGGTCTTTTTAAGATAATTCTCTTCTTTAACGGCCTCCAATTTTTTATTTGACTCGTATCGAAGATTCTTATATTCCCGGAAAAGATCTTTTAGTTCTTGTTCGAAAGGATCTGAATCGGCTAAGAAAAGTTCCTCATCATTTCCTTCAGCAATAAAAGCTGTCTTTTGCTCGCCTATTTCGTGATTTCGGATTTTATAGAAACTTGCCTTAATGGCATCTGCATGCGGTTTAATTACTTCAACTTCGCCTTCGCTGATAATCTTCCGGAGGGTGTTTATCAGGTTGATTTTATTGTACGAAGAATAGTCGTGGATTGGCTGACCTTCTGCAATTGGTTCATCATCATGAAATGGATCATCTTCTTCTTCAACATGTTCGGGACTGTGTTGCAGGATTGATTCCGTTAATTCAGATTCATTTTCATGAGAGATTTCTGGAATAACTAACTCAGCTTCGGGAGTTAAATCGGCAACAACAGATTCAGCTACAGGTTCTGCAACCTCCTCTTGAACAATTTCCTCTGCTATGGGACTCGCCTCTTCAGTAACTGATTCATTTCCAGTAGAAATCTCTGCAACAACAGGTTCTTCAGGTTCAATGGTTATGACAGCTTCCGTTTGTGGTTGTTCAATTACAAGCTCTTCTTCCAAAATAACTTCATCGTTCACAATAGGCTCTGAAGTTTCTCCAGACTCATCATTCTGCTTTTCAACAACTGGTAGCTTTTCTTTTTTCGGTTTAGAAGCAGGACTCTTCAATTCATTAGATTTCATCAGCATTTTCATTACGGCGATTAAGCCAGGATGGATGTACATTATATATTCTGCACGAAAATAGATATTTACCCGTTAACGTCAACCGTTTCTAAAACATATTTTTACAATTTTTTGTAAATAGTGCTTAAATAGAAGGAATCTGAGAGTGTCAGAGTTTTTTTACCTTTGCCAAAAATCTGTTTTATGCGTATTGATATTCTCACAGTGGTTCCTGAATTATTAGAAAGTCCATTTAACCATTCTATTTTAAAAAGGGCAAAAGATAAGGGACTTGCAGAGATTTGCATTCACAATATTAGGGATTGGGCTACTGATAAACATAAAAGAGTGGATGATTATGCATTTAGCAAGGGTGCAGGAATGGTCATGATGATTGAGCCAATTGACAAAGCAATAACTCAGTTAAAATCGGAACGTACGTACGACGAAATCATTTTCCTTACGCCGGATGCTGTTAAATTTACGCAGCAAGATGCTAATCAACTCTCTATGAAAGGTAATTTATTGATTTTGTGCGGACATTACAAAGGTATTGATCAGCGCGTTCGTGACTACCTAATAACGAAGGAATACTCAATAGGAGATTACGTTCTTACCGGTGGTGAACTTGCTGCGGCAATTATTTCTGATGCCATCGTTCGCTTGTTGCCTGGTGTCTTATCAGATGAAACCTCCGCCTTAACAGATTCCTTCCAGGATGGTTTACTTACGCCCCCAGTATATACAAGGCCTGCGGAATACAATGGTTGGAGAGTTCCGGATATTCTCCTATCAGGGAATGATCAATTAATTGATGAGTGGAAAATGGAACAGGCTATTGAAAGAACTCGAAATATCAGGCCCGATCTGCTTGATCATGATTGAGCCAACTGTTTTCCGCATATCGAAGTAAAGTTGCAATACTGGCAATGCTCTTCAACAGTCGTTTGAATAAATGGCTGTTCAGGGTCAAAAATTTCTTCTAATAATACCGTTAACATTGGCTCAAATTCATGTTTTAAATCCAGATAATCGGCGTCTCTGCTGCCATTCTCTTTTATTATCAAGCGATAATCATCGGCTTTAAAGATATTTCTTAGAGAATAAATACCTGGAAAAATTGAACCTGATTTGGGGTACAATTGATCCCAAATACAACCGTAAACCATTGTTTGAAAGGCTGCCTTATTTCTATTTTTTGCCATTCTGTCGAACAAATCCGCGACCGATTTAAAATCAAGCTCTGTTCGGCCTGTTTTGTAATCAATAATCTCTGTATATCCTGATATATAGTCAATTCTATCAATTGTACCGCCAATGCGAACAGCCTTTGTATGATTAAAAATTGTTAAGGTCGCATCGACTTTTTGTTCTAATCCTTTCAAGAGAAATGGAACTTTTTTCAAATCAATTGCAATTGTTTGAATTACCATTTTCATAATAACCTCAAATACAAGGATATTCCTGCCAGACAACATAAGGTCATTAATTGGACTATTCATTTTAAATAACAATTTGCAAAAGGCTTCTTTAATCAAATATTCTATCTTTTGTTGATCCTGAATAAGGGATTTTAACGAACTTTCATCAACAGTCTTATTCAGAAATGGTTGGTACAAAGTTTCCATAACAGTATGAAATAATGTTCCGAACATTCTTGCATCTACTTCCTCTGAAACTTCCTCCTCCTCTGAAAAACGCGCAATATATTTGAAATAATAGCTTAAAGGACATTGAAGGTATTGATCGAGTGCGGTAGGCGACAATTTTCGCCCATTTTCAATAAAATCATTTAGAATGTCTAAAACTTTACCCTTTTTTTCAATGGTTATTGGGTAAAAGGGTGCAGGGTCTATCGTGCTTTCAATACCTGCTTCTTCCATTTGAAATGGTGATTCCAGTAATAATTGATACAAAAACCGGCTCTTTTCGCCCGTTCGCACTCCATTGTTTCCGGAATTATACACAAAGGTTACCTTTTCTGCACGCTGCAAAATCCGATAGAAATAATAGGCATACATTGCATTTTGTTCCTCCAATGTTGGCAATCCAACAGCCCTGCGAAGGTGGTACGGAATAAATGATCCGGACACATTCGCCCTTGGCATAATACCCTCATTAACAGATAATAGTATTATATTTTTAAAATCTAAGGTACGAGTTTCTAAAATTCCCATTACCTGCATTCCGGAAAGAGGCTCACCTTCAAATGTTACGGACAAAGCACTGAGATATTGAAGTAAAAGCTTATAAAAAGTATCTTTGGAAAGAAAGTCTTTGGATCCCATTATTTCTGATCCCTCAATGAAAAGCGTATTGTTCAATTTATTGACGCAGAGATACATTTGGTACAAGTATTCCTGGTAATTGACTGCCGAACCACCGGACGTGCTTTTCTCCCAAAATAGAAATAAATCGAAAATGATGGAAAGAAAATAATCCGGTAGATCAAATACCGTGTCTCGATAAACGAAAATCTTTGAAAAAAGCTCTGTTGAGCATAGTTCCTCTTCAGAAATTGTGAATAAATTTTTACGAATAATAGTATCTACAATTGATTTACATTCAATAGGATGTATAGCTTGAATTAATTGATTGTTGAGAATATCAGTAACACATTTATAGTGAAATGACACTTTATTATCTTCAATCCTTGACTTCTTTTGTAAAACAATCAATAGACTGATCAGACTCAATAGCGGTGTCTGTTTGAACGGGAGTCCCATTGTTACATTAACCTTATCAATCTCTTCCGGAAGCGCTGAAAGAACTGGTAACAAAAGTTCTTCATCACAAAGTACTATGGCAGTATCATCAAAATCAGAAATATTCCTTGATAAACTGGAAATCTCCTTGGAAGCAACTTGTGCTTGCCCCATTTGTGACGGAGTATGAATAATTTTAAAATTTTTAGGCTGACTAAGCCAATCTGTGCGATATGGATAATCTTCCTGTGGAAATAATTTTAAATTTTCACGCATGAAGAGTCCTGCCTCCTGACTGAAATCATTTAAATAGTATTCGTCAAAATCCCAGTAAAAACGGATATTCCCGGTTTCTTTTAATAGCTGGAATAGTTTCTTTTCACAAGCGTTAAGTGCATTAAAACCAGCCACAACGAATTTCCTTTCGGAAAGGTAAGGCGATGATAGATGAACATTTTTTTCAACCGATTCTCGAAAGAGCATTCCTTCGTAGGCAATATTACCAGCATTTAGCTCCTCCTTAAATCGCTGATAGATGGGGTAAAGTACTTGCCATAATCGGGCAAATTCTTTCTGGTCTTGTTTCTGATCTCCACTCGTCAGGCTTTTCCAAAAATGCCTGATTTCCTCTTTACGATCATCATTCCAGTCGTAAAAATGCTCGTCAATTTCTTTTAAGTCGGTTATATTTGTGAACAATAGTTCAGCATCAACCAAATATTTATCGACTTGATCAAAATCATGAAGCAGCATCTCTCCCCACAAGTAAAACTCATCAAAAGTATCTTTAGAACCACTTAATTCTCTATAAATTTTGTACAAACGAAAGATAAGTTGAAGTTGATCTTCGAGTTGGAACGGTGATATATTGGAAAAAAGTTCTTGAATTGTAACAATTTCCGGTGCAAAAGTGGGTTCGGAAATTATTCTATTCAAATATTCAGTAAAAAATATTCCCGCACGACGGTTTGGGAAGACCATTGTTAAATTGGTAATTTGCTGTCCATGAGTTTGATACAGCGAATTTGCTATTTGCTTTAAAAAATGTTCGTTGGAGTGATCCATAGGTATATCAGACATCACCTCTACTAGTGAGGTAGAATTTATTTGTTAAAATTGCTTATTTTTTCCGAGATTTAGCCGATCATTTCGTACATTTGGTTGTAAACTTATTTCCATTATGAACGTAATATGGAGCAATAATAATAACTTATGGATAAATTTTCCCTTGTAGGTAATCAGGAGATCAGCGCAGTTGAAGAGTTGTACAAAAATTATCTGGATGATCCCGAGAAGGTTATACAGTCTTGGCGAAATTTCTTTGAAGGATTTGAGTTAGCCAGAAAATCCTACCAGGATTCGGTAGTTTCAGTAGCGGATGAGAACAGAATTCAGAAGGAGTTCAGAATTCTCAATCTGATTAATGGGTATCGACAAAGGGGACATCTATTTACCAGAACCAATCCGGTTCGAAAAAGGCGAACCTATTCCCCTACTCTTGATTACACCAACTTCGGCTTGGAAGATGCTGATTTGAATACTGTTTTTCATGCCGGCAAGGAAATTGGAATTGGCAATGCCACTTTGAAAGAGATCATTTCGTATCTTGAAGCTACTTATTGCGAGTCGGTAGGAGCTGAATTTATGTACATGCGACAGCCTGAGCTTATGGACTGGCTTAAAATAAGGATGGAAAGATCCAAAAACAGCGAATTCTTTACTCCAGTACAACAGAAGCACATTTTTTATCATCTAAACATAGCAGTCGGTTTTGAAAGCTTCGTCCATCATAAATTTGTCGGAGCAAAACGCTTTTCATTGGAAGGTACTGAGGCCTTAGTCCCAGCTTTGGATGCTATTATCATGCATGGTGCGAAACTAGGCATCGAAGAATTTGTTTTTGGGATGGCTCATAGGGGCAGATTGAATGTTCTGGCTAATATTTTAGAAAAGCCGTATAAAAATATATTCAAAGAATTTTATGCGACTGAATATGAAGATGGTATTGCTTTAGGTGATGTAAAATATCATCTTGGTTTCGAGAATATAATTACCACTGATGACGGCGAAAGGGTGAAAGTTTGCCTCATTCCAAATCCTTCGCACCTTGAAACTGTCGGAGCATTGGCAGAAGGAATGGTTCGGGCCAGAATAGATCACCATTATAAGGATGATTTTGGTAAAATAGTTCCGATTATTATTCATGGCGATGCTGCAATCGCCGGACAAGGAATTGTCTACGAAATAGTTCAGATGTCACAACTTCCTGGTTACAAAACTGGTGGAACACTGCATTTGGTTGTGAATAACCAAGTTGGATTCACAACTGATTATCTGGAGGCTCGATCAAGTACCTATTGTACTGATGTTGCAAAGGTTACCCGTTCACCCGTCTTTCATGTCAACGGAGATGATGTTGAAGCGCTAATTTTCACCGTAAAGCTGGCGCTGGAATTCCGACAGCATTTTAAGTCTGATGTATTTATTGATATCCTCTCGTACCGCAAATACGGTCATAACGAGGGTGACGAACCAAGATTTACCCAGCCTCTTCTTTACAAGATTATTGCCGGCCACCCGAATCCTCGGGATATCTATGCTAAAAAATTGATAGACAATGGCGTAATGACTCAGCTAGAAGTTGAACAGGAAATCGCAAACTTTGATGCTCAGTTGGAATTGAAATATGATGAGAGTAAACTGATTGATAAGCTCAATATTAAGAATTTCCTTGTTGACGAATACAAATCATATCGATTTCCTGAACCTTGCGAAGTATACAAAGTTCCAACGGCAGTTTCGAAGAGTGTCTTGCTAACACTTGCCGAAAAGATTAATTTTCTTCCTGACAACAAAAAATTCTTTAGCAAGATCGTTAAATTGATGCAAGATCGCAGTCAGATGATCTCCAACAAAAAGGTGGACTGGGCATTAGGAGAACTACTTGCTTATGCCTCGTTACTCGAAGAGGGAATTCCTGTACGTTTGAGTGGTCAGGATGCTCAGCGCGGTACATTCTCTCACCGACATTCTGCGTTGGTATTGGAAGATACAGGAGAGAAGTATTTCCCGCTTCAAAACATTTCGTCCAATCAGGCAAACTTTGCGGTACACAATTCTCCTTTAAACGAATACGGTGTGATGGGCTTCGATTATGGCTATTCGATGGCTTATCCAAAAGGACTTACAATTTGGGAAGGCCAGTTTGGTGATTTTGCCAATGTGGCTCAGGTTATTTTTGATCAATATATTTCCTCTGCCGGCGAAAAATGGGGAATAATGAATGGTCTAGTTCTTTATTTGCCACATGGATATGAAGGACAAGGCCCTGAACATTCCAGTGCGCGAATTGAGCGCTATTTATCTCTTTGCAGTAATTATAACCTTCACGTAGTCGTGCCAACGACTCCAGCCAATCTTTTTCACTTATTAAGAAGACAAGTGCTTGGTAATGTGCGCATTCCGATGATCGTATTCACGCCTAAAAGTTTGTTGCGTCATCCAAAAGTTGTTTCTTCCCTTGATCAACTGACAAAAGGTGGTTTTGAGAATTTAATACTTGATCCTGAAGTTAAGAAAGGTGCTGCAGAGGTCGTTGTCTTCACTTATGGAAAGATTTATTTTGAATTGATTGAAAGAAGAGAAAAACTCGGGAAAATGAATGTTGCTATTCACCGCGTAGAACAAATATCTCCTTTTCCTGCTGAACAAATACGTGATATAATATTCAATAATTCGCATTCTAAGAGGTTCTTATGGGTTCAGGATGAGCCAGCAAACATGGGTGTTTGGCCATATTTAATCAGAAAATATCCCGAATTAAAATTAGAGTTAGTTAGCAGACCAGAGAGTGCCAGTCCGGCGGCCGGATTGGTAGAGAAGCATAAAAGGAGATTAGAACGAATATTGGATTCTGTATTTAATTAAGTGACTAAAGTGAACTAAAGTCAATTGAAAAGGAGATAATTTAAATTATATAACAATCATGATAGTAGAAATAAAGATCCCTTCCCCGGGGGAGTCAATTTCGGAAGTTGAAATAGGAAAATGGCTGGTGGATGATGGTTCGATCGTTACCAAAAATCAAGAGATTGCGGAGGTTGAGTCTGATAAAGCAACTTTGTCTTTGAGCGCTACTGCATCCGGACAACTGACGATCTTGGCCAAAGAAGGTGAACGCGTTGCCGTAGCAAGCGTTGCCTGTACAATTGATACGGACAAGGCCACTTCGCAGAGCAATGAAATTCCTATTGCCGTTCCTTTATCTCCACCAAAGACGGCTAAAGAATCTGTTGTTGAGAAAGTTGTCGAAAAAAATATCGAAACAAAAGAGACACTTGTTCAAAAAGAGACTGAAGTTTCTATTAAAATGACTCCTACTGCAAAAGCAGTGATGGAACAAGCAAATCTGTCTGTTGAAGAAGTAGTGGAAGGGATAAAAAGGTTAACTAGACAGGATATGGAGCAAATTGTTTCTGCCTATAAGAATCCGGTTAGTAAACCCAATGAAGTTATTCGCTCGGAGAACCGTGTTGTAATGACACCATTAAGACGCAAATTGAGTCAGCGGTTGGTAGCAGTCAAGAATGAAACAGCGATGCTGACAACTTTCAATGAGGTAGATATGAGTAAGGTAATGGATTTGCGAAACCGTTACCAAAAAGCATTTACTGAAAAGCATGGATTTAAGCTGGGGTTTAATGCTTTTTTTGCGAAGGCTGTTAGTTTGGCTCTGGCGCAGCACCCTTCGATTAATTCAATGATTGATGGCGAGGAGATCATTACCCCAAATTACCATGATATTGGTATTGCAGTTTCAAGTCCTAAAGGTTTGATGGTGCCTATTATAAGAAATGTTGAGATGATGGATATTTCTCATATTGAGGGTGTTATCAAAGAATTAGCTGAAAAAGCACGGGATAAGCGACTTACTGTTCAGGAGATGACCGGAGGAACCTTCACAATAACCAATGGAGGTGTTTTTGGATCAATGATGTCCACGCCGATTATTAATCCGCCACAGAGTGCTATTCTTGGCTTGCATGCGATAAAAGATCGGCCGGTAGCCATTGAAGGCAAGGTTGAAATCAGGCCGATGATGTATGTTGCACTCTCTTATGATCATCGAATTATTGACGGCAAGGATTCGGTAGGTTTCCTGGTAAAAATAAAGGAGATGATAGAAAATCCAACAATGCTACTTTTTAATGGGAAGAGTACGGAGGAGATGTTGCTTCAATTGTAACGGCCTAAAGAAGGATAAAGGCCTTTAGCCTTTAACCTTCTTCCACAGAAGCCCCTTCTTCGGGGGATGGAGCCGCCTCTTCAAAATTAAGTAGTTCTTTTTCGTGAAGCAGGTTATACCACGTCAATACTTTCTTAATATCAGAAACATAAACTCGTTCTCTGTCGAAGTCAGGTAATACTTTTTCAAAATATTTTTTAAGCTCCTCCGGCTTTGAATTTGATTGTAATGCAGAACCGCCATTTTCAAGTATAGAGATTTTTTTAAATACCTCTTTTAAGGGAAAATCTTCACTTGTCGTATAAATGGCTATGTCTTCCAGGGTACTCATTTTTGCACTTGCGAAAACAGTTTGCTTTTTCCCTGTTAAGAGTGATTCCACGATCACCCCATTTTTTCCTTCAGATAAAACTTTAAATAATCCCGGTTGCCCGGATATTGCCAAGATTCCTTTTAACATATCATATTTTTTTGATCAATGGCAAAAATAGTAAGAATTTTCGAATGCAGGAAGGACGGCCAATCCAAAACTTTGCCGACCTTTGCACAAATCGAAATATTGAGAAATGAGTGAGCTAAAAATGGTTGTAACTGATTTAGATGGCACCTTGCTGCAACAAGATAATTCTATCAGTCAGGTAGATCTGGAAACCTTGAATCTGCTTGGGGAAATGGGCATCTGCAGGGTCGCAGCAACCGGAAGGAACCCATTCAAGTTAAGGAAAGCAATTACTCCTTCTCATCCATTCGATTATGTTATCTGTTCTTCAGGAGGTTGCATAATTGACTGGCAAAAACAGGAGATCATCCGAGCCATCAATTTTCCTGAAATAGTTACGAATCAATTAATTAAATATTTGATTGAAAAGCTGAATAATTTCAAGGTATCAGATTGTTTTCCGGATAACAATAATTTTTTCTGGTGGAAACACCATGAATGTGCTGAAATTGAACGATATATAGAATATCATTCAAAGTTAGGAAAGGCAGAAGAAATCGTTCCGGGTAAGGAATACAGCTCTTCTCAACTATTGCTGTACTTTCCCAAAAAGAATAGTCAGTTTGATGTGGTAAAAAAGGAATTATTGGCTCAATTCGATGAAATCAGTATCATTCGTACCACCTCTCCTATTGATGAAAACTGGCTTTGGATGGAAATTTATCCGAAAGGGATTTCAAAAGCCCATGGAATAGCCGAAATCTGCCATTTAAAGGGAATTCGCCGTAAAGAGACATTTGGCATTGGAAATGACTTTAATGACCTTGAAATGCTCGATTTTACCCATCTTTCTTATGTGGTTCACAATGCTCCGGAAGAACTCAAAGAAAAATTCCTGATCTCGCTGCCGTACCACGAGAACGGGTTCTCCCATGCAGTACGGCAGCACTTATCCAAATAAGTGGTAAAAAAGGATAAAAGCTTCCCGGATATTAAGCAAAAAAAGTAATGTAGAGGCCTGCAATAATAGCCGTTGTGATCACACCGCTAATATTGGCACCCAGTGCCTCGGCCAGTATCATCGATTGAGGATTCACTTTATGAACTTCCTTCTGCGCTACTTTTGCCGTTGTTGGAATACAACTAACCCCGGCAATTCCAATCACCGGATTGTAGTTCCCCTTGTAAATAAAATACATAATATAGCCACCCATAATTCCTCCTATTCCGGAAAGAAGCAGGGCAATAATACCAATAATCAATAACTTAAGAATCTGAGGATTCAATATCAGGTGGGCTTCACAAAGGATTCCAAGGAGCAAACCAAGAAAGAAAGTTGAGCCATAGAGCAAGGGGCCTTCAATGAAATTCTGAATGTGTGTCAAACCTGATTCACGAATTGCAATTCCAATAAAAAGAGAGAAGAACAAGGGGCCTGCAACCGGAAACAATAAACACAAAATCACGCATAAAATTGAAGCAAATGCCAGTTTAACACCTGATGATATGGGTTTAGGCTTCACTTTTGGTTTAACCATTTGAATTCCCCGCAATCTTTTTGGAATCAGCAATCTAATTAGATAAGGATATCCTCCATAGGTAAGTCCAAGGTAAAGATATGCCACCACTGTAATTGGGACAAAAAGGTTTTTTGACAGATTTAGTGCAGTAAAGAGAACCATTGGACCATCAGCGCCTCCTACCATTGCGGCTGAGGCTGCATCTTTAATTGAAAACCCAAAGAATATTGCAATGGGTACTGCCAAGAATGTGCCCAATTCGGCGCAAACTGCCAAAAACATACTGCTGAAAGGTTTTCTGAGGATATAACTGATATCAAGCATCGTACCAATCCCCATAAAAATAAAACAGGCAATCAAACCGTTGCTGAAAGTAAAGGTATAGATTGGTTGAAGAAAATCGATTTGCAGTAGGTACAAAAGCTGATTAATATCTGATACCATCGGATCAACAAACAGGTTTCCATGTTCCCCGTTGGGCATGACCATTGTAGCGGCATTGATTGCTGCCATCCCAAGTCCCATCGGTATCATCAACAATGGTTCGAGAACTTCTTTCTTTCCAAGGTAAACCAATAACAACCCAAGAAACATCAAAAATATACGGGTATACATGATGTTCGTTTCGGATGTGAATAAGGTGTAAAAGCCCTGAAATAGTTTGCTAAATTCTAAATGCTCCATTTAAGTATTGTATGAATGATAATTCATTCGTGTCTTTTCAAGTAGCTGATAATAAATACACTAATGACTCATCAAAATTAATTATTAAAAAAATCAACAATTGGCAACTACTTGGATTTGATTGTTTCTTTGGTCAATAAACCAATTAGTTTAGCTAATCCCCAAATAATTGCCGCAACAGTCATCGAAACCAAAAATGTAATGCCGTATAGGGTCATCACCTGAAGGAAAATATCCATTTTATTTGTGTTAAATTGTATTGAATTAGAATAACTACTGTGTTGAAAACCAGCTGTAGTAAAATAACAATAACCCTTATGCAATTGTGATCAGGACATCACCTTCAATCACACTTTCTCCTTCATTTTTAAGGATAGAAATGATCTTGCCTGACTTATCCGACTCTATGTTATTTTCCATTTTCATGGCCTCAAGAATCAGCAAGCGTTGTCCAATTTTAACCTCCTCACCTTCGGCGACGAAAATCCTGACAACTGTCCCTGGAAGCGGAGATTGTATCGTACCTGCTCCTTTTGGTAAAGTTGGATTCCTCGTTTTTGAAATCGAAGGATGAACATCGGTCGATGGGACCGATATGCTCCTGACAAGTTTCGGAGTTTTGGGAGCAACCAGACCCTGTTCAACTTCAACTGAATATTTGATTCCGTTGACAACAACTTCTGCATTTCCATCTTCTATGCTCAGAATCTCAGTATCGTATTGATTCCCGTTTATTGTGAATTTATATTTCTTCATGTTTCTAATCGTATATTTTTACCTGAATGATAGCGTAACGAAAGGTGAACCGGAATTATCCGTTTAAATTATCTTGGAGATTTTCTCAACCCATAGATTTTGGAACTCCAGGGTGAATATGTTCGGGAAACTTTAATCATCGTAATAACAGGATTTTCCTGATCATGAACCTCATTTTTATAGAGGTAAAATGCCATACTAATTGCAGCGCTTACTTCGTCATCTGAATTATTATGCCCGACATTTTTATGACCCTTAAATTTTGCCTCAATTTCAGCATCAGTCTCTTTCCTGACCATACTGTTGGCGATAAGCCTGAAACCGATCAACAAAAGCACGAGCACTATTAGAACCACGATAATGGTTGCTCCAACACCTAAATCAGTCATGGAAATGTAATTTAGCTTAAATGCATTAGTTAATCCCCTTGTGACCTTTTCTTGGGTAAAGCCATATTGGATACCGGGTCCAAATAGGATA
>JBBQJE010000042.1:0-18078 GCA_038325635.1 Bacteroidales bacterium | reverse complement strand
TACCGTAGGGAGCATAAAGCGATTTTCACTTCACTCGACCTGATTGATCCACCACTGTCTGAAGATTTGAACACTCAGAACTTTATGGAACAGAGTGAGCTTCGCAGTATTATTGAATCTGCTATTAACAAGCTACCAGACAAAAGCAGACAAATATTTTTGATGGCCAGAGAAGATAATTTATCACACAAGGAAATAGCCGCCCAGCTTGGGATATCTCCAAAAACCGTTGAAAACCACGTCGGAATTGCCTTACACAAACTCCGTGAATCACTCAGGCCTTTTTACAAGCAAATTTTTATGGGTTGGATTTTAGCTATCCTAGTTAAATGAAAAATGAAAAATGAGAAGTGAAAAATGAAAAGTGAAAAATGAAAAGTGAAAAATGAAAAGTGAAAAATGAAAAATGGAGAAAAGTCGGTCTCTATTCTTTATTTTTCACTTTTCATTAAACATTTTTCATTTCTCTTTGAGGGATTTCCGGATTATATTCGACTAACCAATAAGAAGAGAAAAAATGGAGATCCAAAATATACCGTGGGAAGCAATTTCTGCCAAGTTAAAAAGCGAGGCCGGCGATGACGAGATCAGACAAATTCAGGCGTGGCTGGACTTGTCACCCGAAAATTCTATGATCCTGACTGAGATCATAAATACCTGGACATTAACAAAAAGTGAGCCTGATTTTTACCAACCGGATTTATCCTATAACTGGAATAAGTTAATCCAAAAGATCAATTATCAGCCGAAACAAAAAAATAGACTTCCGCTATATTTTCGTTTAGTAGCTGCTGCGGCCATCTTAATCGTCGTGTTTATTGCAGGAATTACCTTAAGTAATAAATTCACAACTTCAATTCAGCCAATTACATACTCGAAAATTATATCCCCGAAAGGGAATAAGACACAACTTATTTTACCGGATAGCAGCAAAGTGTGGCTGAACTCAGGAGCAGAATTGCGTTATCCCTCCAATTATTCTGCAACTAACAGGGAGGTTTGGATGAAAGGAGAGTGTTTCTTTGAAGTTGTAAAAGATGCGAATCACCCCTTCATTGTTCATGGAACGAAACTACAGGTGGAGGTATTTGGTACGAGTTTTAATTTCAGGGAAAACGAAAGCCGCGATTTATCCGATGTTACGCTGGTTACCGGAAAAGTAAAAGTGCTAAATCTGCAGAACGAGAAAATTTCTGACTTGATACCCGGACAACAACTCGTTTACAGCAAAGGCAAAGCAAAATTAATGGTTGCCGGAAATATGGAAGCAATGACCTCCTGGACCAATAATCTTCTAATCTTCAAGAATCAACCTTTCGAAGAGGTAATTCATTATCTGAATGGGTGGTACGGAGTAAATATACACCTCGACCAATCTTTATACTATAGACACAACTACACCTTTAAAGTAAAAACAGAAAGCCTGCGTGAAGTATTGGAACTAATAACATTTATAACACCAATTGATTATAAAATTGAAGGAGATGAAATCTCCATTAAATACAAACCAAAAATGAGATAAAACGTAAAAAAAACAGGAAGTGTTCGAGACTCCCTGTTTTCAACTTAGTTTATTGTTGAACCGAATTGATATGCAATGAATTTCGCAAAAAAGGCCTGCATAAAAATTCAAAACTAAATCATTCAAAATTATGAAAAAAAACTCAGTACTGGCATGCCACCGAAATCCGATGGTGCAAAAAATTCTCTTAACTATGCGACTAACGCTATTTTTGCTGGTTTTGAATATTCTGAATGTCTATTCAGCCAGCTATGCCCAAAAGACCCGGTTGAATTTCAATATTCAAAATGGACAAGTAAAGGAGGTTCTGGCTCAGATTGAGACTCAGAGCGAATTCTTCTTCATGTACGACAACAATCAGGTAGATGTGGAACGAAAGGTAAACCTGGAAGCGAAGTCAGAAAATATCGACCTGGTTCTTGGAAGGCTTTTCGACGGTACCGACGTGAATTTCAGGGTTGTCAATCGTCAGATCGTTCTATTTCCTGAATCCGGGGTCAACAATTCTACCCAACAGCAGGGACTGAAGGTCAAAGGAAAGGTTACGGATGCCAGTTCTTCCCCGCTTCCTGGTGTAGCCGTCGTTGTAAAAGGATCCACCATCGGAATGATTACGGACAATGAAGGGATCTACTCCCTTTCCAATATTCCTCAGAATGCAATCCTCCAGTTCAAATTTGTGGGGATGAAGACACAGGAGGTTACAGTTGGCAACAAAACAATTATTGATATTATCCTGGAAGATGAGACCATCGGCATTGAAGAAGTTGTAGCGATTGGATACGGTACAGCAAAGAAAAGAGATGTGACGGGAGCCGTAGGTTCTGTAAAGGCCGAAGCCATTGTACGCTCAAATCCGGTGCAACCGGCAAAAGCCCTCCAGGGACAATTAGCCGGGGTAAACGTGAATAAAGTCAACTCACGTCCGGGTTCCGATTATACGATTGATATCCGCGGTGTTCACTCTATCAGCTTTAGCAGTGAGCCACTGGTTGTTATTGATGGTGTTATGGGAGGGAAATTGAATACCTTGAATCCGAGCGATATCGAAACGATGGACGTATTAAAAGACGCCTCTTCGGCAGCAATTTATGGTGCACGCGGTGCAAACGGGGTAATCATTATCACGACCAAAAAAGGAGCATCCGGCAAGACCAAGGTAACTTACGAGGGATATGTTGGCATGAAGGTACCAAGTAACTTACCTAATTTGATGACAGGACCTCAGTTTTACCATGCCTACAACGATGTGGTAAAAGCTGAAAATCCTCTTGCACAAATAATATGGACTACCGCTGAAGCAGCTAACGCAGCTGCCGGAACTGGTGTTAACTGGGTTGACGAAGTAACTGATCCTTCTCCTCAAACGAGTCATGTCGTTTCTCTGTCGGGCGGTAATGAAAATACAACCCATTATTTTTCTGCCGGATACCTGAATGAAAAAGGAAACCTGCTCAATACCGGTTACAACAGGTACAATTTGAAAGGAAGTGTTGATAGCAAACTTAACAATGTTGTGAAGGTAGGTTTCACTACCTATTACACCTACAGCATTCAGAATCTGGGGTCAAATGAGACCTTGCGCAGCGCTTATCGTGCCAGGCCTGTTGGTACAAAATATTATGCTGATCTGACCAATCCAACTGAAACCAACGACAAAAACGTGGACGGTTATGCCTTCTGGATGGGGATCAAAGACACACAGGTTCAGAACCCGATTCTGGAAGTCAGAGCAGGCAATTACAAAGACGAAACTCGTGTATCCAGCTTTCTAGGTAATGGATATATTGAACTGACTCCACTGAAGGGATTGTCGTTCAAATCATCCTTGTCGGCCTCCGTCTTTAATAGCCGTCAGGGGGTCTTCCAAGGGGCAGATTCAAAAGGCAGACTAAATAAATTACCTGCGGCCAAGAATACATTCAACTTTAACGGATCCTATACCTGGGATAACGTTTTGAATTACAAATTTACGACCGGACAGCATAGTCTGAATTTTACTGCCGTCCAAAGTGCCATGGCAGAGAGATTTGAGACATCAGGAACGCAGGTAGAAAATCTGTCTTATAATTCCGACTGGTATGCTTTGAACACTGCGGCACTCATCAACAGTGTTACCAGTAGCCTTGTTGAAAGGACCATCCTTTCTTTCATGGGAAGATTCAATTACAGTTTCAAGGAGAAATACCTTCTGACGATGACCGGTCGTTACGATGGATCATCTGTTTTGGCGGAAGGTAATAAATGGGCTTTCTTCCCATCCATCGCTCTGGCCTGGCGTGCAGTTGATGAAAGATTCGTAAAAAACTTGAACATTTTCTCAGATTTGAAAGTACGCGCCAGCTATGGTGAAGTAGGAAATGACGTTGTTGCTCCATACAGTACGCAGGCTTATTTGAATAAAACAGCTTATGACTTCAACGGAACAGCCGCTTATGGTTATGCACCAAGAAACATCGGAAACTCCGATCTTAAATGGGAAAACAGTGCAGAGTACAACCTAGGATTAAACATGGGATTTTTCAAAAACAGGTTAAGGGCTGACATCGAAGTTTACAACAAGAAAACCAACGATTTGATCCAGAATGTGGCTATTCCAACTTCCTTAGGGTATGGTTCAGTTACAGCTAACGTTGGAAAACTCCTCAATAGAGGTGTCGAGGTCACGCTGAGCACAGTAAATTTCCAAAAGAAAGATTTCAAATGGACGACCACTATTAACTTTTCAAAGAACCACAATGAAGTACTTGAACTTTACGGTGGTACAGTTACCCAGGATATCGCAAACAGTCTTTTTGTCGGAAAATCACTTCGTTCAAATTATTATTATCAATTTGCAGGAATCTGGCAAACAAGTGAAGCCGCTGAAGCGGCAAAATATGGTCAGGTTCCGGGCTCTGTCAAAGTTGTGGATCAAAATAATGATGGAAAAATATCATCTTCAACAGGTATTGACGACCGCGTAATCTTAGGCAACCAATTACCGAAATGGATGGCAGGTATAAACAACACTTTTTCCTATAAAAACTTTGATCTTACCTGCTTTATCTATACCCGCCAGGGGGTTCAGTTCCAAAATTCATTACTTTCCGGAACGATGGGCGAATTAGGAAGTAACCGCTACAATCACCTGAACCTGAATTACTGGACAACAACTAACCCAACCAATGATTATTTCGGAGTATGGCAGGGCAATCCTTACAGACAAGCCATCCAATACAAGGATGCCTCTTTCTGGCGTATTTCCAACCTAACAGTGGGTTATAATCTTCCAAAGAAAATGCTGAACAACATTAAATTCAGCAATCTTCGACTTTACCTGCAAGCCAATAATCTGGCTGTATTCTCGAAAGATAAAAATATCTGGATGGATCCGGAGTTTAATTCAGGTACTTACCAGGATGACGTTCCGAACTCAACGTATCTTTTCGGTATAAGTGCATCATTCTGATATTGTTAACAATGAAAAAAAAATTATCCGCAATGAAAAAATATAACATACATAGTTCCATCTTGGTGTTTCTGTTAATCTTTATGGGAACAGGATGTAAGGATTTCTTAAAAGAGGAGTCAATTTCAAATATCACGACAAATTCTTATGTAGTAAACGAAGCAGGTTATGAGGACCTTGTTAAGTCGTGCTATCCGCTGCTGCGTGACTATATTTTGAATCATGCACTGGTACTACCGGGAACAGATCTGTTTCAGGCCGGAGGCTGGAGTGTGAAAGCAATTGGTGACGGACCAGCTCTCGATCAGTATGATATCCGTCTAAACGGTTCCTCCGGAGAGGTTTCTGCCTTTTGGGATATTTTATACCGAAATATTGGGCGCACCAATGCTGCCATTGGCCGCTCCGCTGATATTAAATACATCGATCCGGCAAAAAAAGCAGCCCGCGTATCGGAAGCCAAATTTATCCGTGCATTAAGTTACTTCTACGTAGTGCAAACATGGGGTGATGCTCCAATGCCACTTACCGAAACTGTTGCTGCAGAAAAAGCCATAGTAAGGGTACCTTCTGCCACTATTTACACTCAGATATTGAAAGACCTCACAGAGGCTGAAGCAGCGCTTCCTGTTACTGCCACAGATTATGGCCGCGTTACCAAAGGAGCAGCCCAATTTTTGCTGGCTAAGGTCTATCTGACACGTGGCTGGAATTTCAAAAATTCATTGGGTGGAACTGCCGCCGATTTCAAATCTGCCCTTGATTTTGCCGATAAAGTGATTGCTGCCTATCCGCTTGTTGCACAATACAAAACCTTATTTCCACAACGTTCAAATAATCCATTGACGCAATATACCGGTGCTCAGAATGACAGAAATACGGAAGTTGTGTTTCCGATTCAGTACAATGCCGATGCGTTAACCAACGCCATGGAAGTTCCTTATCCAAGCACTGCAACCAGAGAACCCGGAAATTATTACCACTCCATATTCCCGGGTAACGGAGAATTGGTTGGTAGCACTGGCAGAACAAACGACTACAACCGTAGTCTGGGGCAAAACCAGCCGACTCCTTCTGCCTACCGCTTCTTCGATCCAGCTAAAGACAGCCGTTATACGCAGGATTTTGTAAATGCTGTTTGGGCATTGAAAGCAGTTTCCAATTACGCCTACAGTTATACCGATGCAAATGCAAAAGTCAGTTATGCCGTTGGTGATACCGTAGCCTTCTGGACTCCATGGAACAAACCTGCCATCGGAGCTCAAAAAGGAATTGATGAGGCGGGCGGAACAAAGAAATATGCGGTTATGAATCTGGATCAGCTTATTAGCGGTGTCTCAATCTCCCGTCTTACCTGCGGACCAATGTCTATGTGGAAATTCTGGCAGCCCGGAATAACCTACGGTGATGGATACGGAACATTCGACTTTGCCTTATTCCGCTCCGCCGAAGCCTACCTGCTGGCTTCAGAAGCTATTCTGAAAGGCGCCGGTAACGGAGCACTTGGTGCTGCCGATGTTTATTACAACAAAGTTCTCGATCGTGCAGTCGGCGTTGGCGTGATTCCTTTGTGCGCCAAGTACCCTGAAGATCTCACCTCACAAGAGACAATGTCCTATCGTGCAACTGCATCTACCATTTCCATCGACATGGTATTGGATGAAAGCGGCAGGGAACTGTTTGGTGAATTCAACCGTTGGTTTGATCTGAAAAGAACAGGCAAATTAATTGAACGAGCCAAAAAATACAACTTCTGGACAAAGGCAAAAGGAAATCCTACCGATAACATCTTGGTTCGTCCAATTCCACAGACCGAGATTGACCGTTCTGCCCCACAGATCACCCAGAATCCGGGCTATTAACTACTGCTGAGTATTTTAAAACGGAGAAGAAGGCGAATATCTTCTTCTCCGTTTTTGTTTAAAAAAAATGCATTTATTCCTATGAAAAAAAATGCCCTTCCGTTTCTGTTGTTATTGATATCCTACCTGACCATTGCTCAGCCAATCAAATATATTCCAAAAACCCTCAATGAAAATCATCCTGAAATAGGTTACTGGTTTATTTCGCCAGACCTGATTGCCGGTGAAAAATATCTTTCGCACCTCGATACTATTGCGCAAAACTGTCCGTACACCTTGGTTTTCCTGACTGCCAGGGAAGGTGCAAATTTTTACAATTATCCGCTGATGCATCCTGTATTTAAGCGAATCGTTGCTGAAGCACACAAACGAGGATTGAAAGTCGGACTGCAGCTCTGGGGCAATTACCAGGATAAGACCATGGATGGCTCCCAGCGGATGATCGTGGAAAATGAAGTAACCCTGGATCAATCCGGGAACGCTGAATTCACTGCAAAGGCACGTTTTGTTCGCTTCCCGGATCGTCTCTTAAAATCAGAATTGTTCAAAGTTTATGCTTTCAAAAAAACATCCGAAGGTTTTTACGATTCCTCTACACTGAAAGATATCACTACTCAATGTGAAGCTGTCACACAAGATAAAACAACCGTCGAAGTAAAAATCAGAGGTGGCCAACGTGTAAAAGGTCTAACTGCCTGCATCATGACGCAGCAATACTGCAGCCAAAGCAGTATGTGGGGTGAGGTTGAAATAAACGGGTTTACCGAAGCGATGAAAACCTACTCCGATATTCCATTTGACGGATTCGCGCTAGATGAGTATGGGAATAAATATGTATCGCGTGAGACGGAATTAAAGGGTGAGGCTTTCCGTGGCAGATGGTATTCGACGGCCATGGCTGCTGCCTGGCAAAGCGAAAAGGGCCATTCGCTGGAAAAGACCCTATTTGATGCCCGTTATGCTCCGGAAGGAAAACCTGAAGTCAGGATGAGGGCTATCAACGAGTACATGGATTTCATGCGAACCGGTGCCCTGCGTGTTGAGAAGGCAGTATATCTTAAATCGAAGGAGATATTTGGACAAGCTATTTTCAATGGCATCCACAACACCTACCACAACAGTCTGGTTAATGATGAGATCTGGGCTAACGGAATCGGATGGTGGGATGCACCGCGTAAATATGGCCAAACCGACGAAAGAACCCCGACCCCTACACAAATGGGAATCGCCATGGCTCACTCCCAAAATGCGATGTACAACCAGTTTTACGACGCCAACCTGGAACCTGTACTCGTGAAAGCATTCAGCGATTTACGCTGGGGCATCCGAACGCATTATCATGCATTAAACGATAAGCGGCCGTTGCGGTTTGACCTGGAGTTTCCTGAAGCAATATCCGGTATCGGCAAGATTGAAAATTGCGCCAAGCTGCTCAACAAGTTCAATCCGGCCTTACCCAAGATTAACCTACTGGTTATCTTCGGCATGGAAGCACTTTGTAATTGGTATCCCATCGAGGCAGACCGAGGCATTTACGATATCAACGACAAAATGCGTGTGGAAGAAAAAGGATTGGAGATCTGGAATGCCGGCTATTTAAATGCCATCGTCCCCTCAGATATGATCGTCAACGGAAAATTGAAAATTGGCAAAGACGGCAAACCGGTAATGAACGGTCATACTTTCAATGCCGTTCTTTTTCTGAATCCTCAATTTGCCAAAGAACCGGTGTTGAAATTTCTGGAAGAATATGAAGCCAGAGGCGGAAAACTGATGATCGAAGGAAAAGCCGACCGCGATTTCAAGGCAAATGACATTACGAAGCGGATTGGTGCCATTCTCGGGAAGGCAACGGTGCAAGGCTACTCTGTGGAGGAACTTCCCAAGTTGGGAATCTTCAAAAATTATCTTCCGGACGGGTGCCAAAATGAAGATGGATCATACGTCTTTATAGATCGTAATTCACTGATATCAGAATCAATAGCCTCCTTTAGCGTTACGATAGAAGGTGATCAATATTCGGGCAACTTCAAAGGAATCGCCCTAATTTCCGCTGATAAAAAATCGGGCTTGAAGAAATTCGCAGCAGCCGGATTTTCCGAGCTAAGCTGCAATGGAAAAACCATCCTTTCGTTTGAAAAACCGATGGATATCTTCATCGAAAAACTAAACGGCCAATACCAAATTACCTTGGTTGACAAAACAAAAACAATCGTTCCACAAATTAATACCTTGAAATTATGAGAACAAATCTGCTGATTCTTTCCTATGCCTTATTTCTGGTGGTTGGTTGTACCAAACAGGAGGGAACTTTAATTACCTCCTATGGTGCAAAGGCCGATGGCATCACCAACAATGCCCCGGCTATTCAGAAAGCAATTGACGACGTTTCTGCTGCCGGAGGTGGGAAGGTAATTGTTCCCCCGGGAATCTTCATGACAGGTAGTCTGATCCTGAAATCCGGCGTGGATCTTCATCTCGAGCAGGGATCCTGCCTGATGGGAACAGACAAAACGAGCGAATATACGACTCCAGGCCGTCGGGCCCTGATTACTGCCACTGACCAAAAGAAGATCGCAGTGAGCGGATCGGGTATCATTGACGGACAAGGACAGGAGCTTATGCTGGATATTTTCAAAAAACTTAGAAGCGGGGAACTCAAACAGGATTCCTTGTGGCTGTTCAAAAGACCCGAAGTAGGGCGTGCACTCCTGCTGTATTTCTTCAACTGCACTGACGTGAATGTATCCGGAGTTACCCTGAAAAATGCTTCCAACTGGGTACAGGATTACCGCGAATGCACCAATGTTGTCATCGACAGGATTACTGTCCAAAGCACTTCATACTGGAACAACGACGGACTGGATGTGACAGATTCCAAAAATGTGAAAATAACCAACTGCTTTATCAATGCTTCGGACGACGGTATCTGCCTTAAATCCGATAATAAAAACGCTTCCTGTGAGGATGTTTTCATCGACAGTTGCACGGTGCGTTCCAGCGCCAACGGGTTTAAAATGGGCACCTCCAATTGGGGAGGATTCCGGAATATCAAGGTCCGCAACCTAACTGTTTTTGACACTTACAGGTCGGCAATCGCCATCGAATCTGTTGATGGTGGATATCTTGAAAACATTAACATTCAAAATGTTGTGGCAAAAAACACCGGAAATGCCATCTTCTTGCGACTCGGCCACAGGAATAAGGATGAAAATGTGAGTACCCTGAAAGGGGTGTACATTGCCAACGTGAAGGCTGAGATACCACTCTACAAACCTGACCAGGGGTACCCGATCGAAGGTCCTCCCGACCATCTGCGTCCCGGAGACGACAAGATGCCCAAACGGCCTTCCCATTTCCATATTTACGGCCATCCGTTCCTGCCTTATAATCTGGTACCTTCCTCCATTGTTGGCATACCAGGTCATCCGGTACAGGATGTTACCCTGGAAAACATTGAAATTACCTACGGCGGAAGGGCCGAAAAAGAGATCGCTTTCATTCCGCTGAACAAAATCACCTCCATACCAGAAAATGAAGCCGGTTACCCCGAATTTTCTATGTGGGGTGAGTTACCATCCTGGGGATTTTACATCCGCCATGCCGAGGGTGTCAAAATGAAAAATATCAAAATCAACTACCGTGAAACCGATTTCCGTCCTGCCTTAGTTTTCGATGATGTGAAGAAAGTCGATATGAAAGATGTCAATATTTTAACTGCGAAAGAGATGCCGGTAATCCTTCTAAACAATACCTCGGAAATCACATGGGAAAACCTGAAAATGCCAGTCGATGAGGCAACGGGAGTGCAATATTCGAAGTATAAATAAATTCGACGATGTGACAATGCGACAATTCGACGATGTGACAATTTGAGGATTTGAGGACTTGAAGATTCTAATAACATTACAGTGCTCGTTTCATTGCTTTTTGTGAAATAAAATATTTTTGAAAGTTATTCTATGATGGTTGATACCTCCTCGGAGGATATTCGACTGCCACAAACATTTAACTTGTAGAAAAAATAGAACTATTTCGATAACCTATGCTTAAGGATTGTATTTTCGTGGTAGAAACTGAAAAACAATTAATAAACGACATTCCGAATGAAAAGAATTATGCTCATTTCTGTTTTTGCCGTGTTGGCATTTCTTTCTGTACACGCTCAGCCGCAAAACCAAGCCCTGCCCTTTCGTGACACCAGTTTGTCTACAGACAAGCGGGTCGCAGATTTGTTGAGCAGGCTTACCCTGGAAGAAAAAGTAACCCAGATGATGGATAAATCTCCGGCCATCGAACGACTCGGAATTCCTACCTACAACTGGTGGAACGAGGCCCTACACGGAGTTGCACGAACAGGTCTGGCTACTGTTTTTCCTCAGGCCATAGCCTTAGCAGCTACTTTCGACGAGACTGCGATGCTCGAAACTTTTACTGTTATCAGCGATGAGGCGCGGGCAAAATACCATGAGTACCAGAAGGAAAAGAAATTCGGCAGGTACGAAGGACTGACATTCTGGACTCCGAACATCAATATCTTTCGCGATCCGCGTTGGGGAAGAGGAATGGAAACCTACGGAGAAGATCCTTACCTGACCGCAAAAATGGGACTCGCAGCCGTAAAAGGTTTGCAAGGCGACGACCCAAAATATTTCAAGAGTTTCGCTTGTGCCAAACATTTTGCGGTGCACAGCGGTCCGGAGTCGAACCGTCACAGTTTTAATGCAAAGGTCAGCGAGCGTGACCTCTGGACTACCTATCTTCCTGCTTTTGAAGCTCTTGTAAAGGAAGGCAATGTTCAGCAGGTGATGTGTGCCTACAACCGTTTCGAAGATAAGCCCTGTTGCGGAAGCGACAAACTCCTCGTTGACATCCTCCGCAATAGCTGGGGCTACAAAGGTATTGTTGTTTCAGATTGCGGTGCTATCGATGACTTTTACAAAGTCGATTCTAAAACCAAACGGCACGATACACATCCCGATGCCCCAACCGCATCCGCGGATGCGGTATTAACAGGCACCGATGTTGAATGCGGTGGAAGCTATAATAGTCTGGTTGATGCAGTTCACAAAGGGTTGATCAAAGAAAGTCAGCTGGATATTTCGCTCGGCAGATTGTACAAAGGAAGGTTCGAGTTGGGAATGTTCGATCCGGATGAAGTGGTGAAGTGGTCAAAAATTCCATTCAATGTAGTTGATTGTCAGGCTCACAAAGACAAGGCGTTAAAGATGGCGAGAGAAAGCATGGTCTTACTGAAGAATAAAAACAACATCCTGCCGTTAAGCAAAAACCTTAAAACGATTGCGGTGATGGGGCCAAATGCGAATGACTCTATTATGTTATGGGCCAATTACAGTGGATTTCCATCCAAGACTACCACCATTTTACAGGGAATAAAAAATAAATTGCCGAATACCAGCATCATCTACGAAAAAGGATGCCGGCACACGGGCGATGCGAACGCAGACAGCTTGAATATGGCCGTTGCGAACGTAAAAAATGCCGATATCATTATTTTTGTCGGCGGAATTTCGCCGAAGTTAGAAGGCGAAGAAATGCGGGTAGCTATTTCCGGTTTCAAAGGGGGCGACCGCACCGATATTGAGATTCCTGCTGTTCAGAAGGAGATGATCAAGGCACTCAAGGCTACCGGCAAACCTATCGTTTACGTCCTTTGTGCCGGAAGTGCCATTGCCTTAAACTGGGAAGAAGCCTATGCAGACGCGATCCTCAACGCATGGTACGGAGGTGAAGCGGCCGGAACAGCGGTAGCCGACATATTATTTGGCGATTACAATCCGGCCGGCCGACTGCCTGTCACATTTTACAAAAGCATCGATCAACTTCCTGATTTTGAAGACTATTCAATGAAAGGGAGGACGTATCGTTACATGACTCAGGAGCCGTTGTATCCTTTTGGCTTCGGACTCAGCTATTCCAAATTCGCTTATAAATCAGCGAGTCTTTCCAAAGCCAAAATTTGCAAAACCGATCACGTAACCCTTTCTGTCGAGCTTCAAAACTCGGGTAAAGTTGCTGGGGATGAAGTGGTTCAGGTATATCTTCGTAACCCGAACGATCCAGCTGGTCCAATAAAAGCACTGAAGAGCTTCAAAAGAGTACCCTTAAAAGCCGGTGAATCGAAGAAGGTCAGCTTCGTGTTAGCTCCCGAAACTTTCAACTCGTTCAACGATGCGACTAAAAAATTTGATGTGCTTCCTGGTAAGTATGAATTGCTTTACGGAGGCAGTTCTGCCGACAAATCGCTCAAAATAGCTACACTTGAAATAACAAACTAAAACACATTTACAATGAAGCATCAATTTTTGATCCTTCCGATTTTATTGGCTTTTGTATCCTTTGCAAGGGGAAATGATCCTGATATTAAGCCAAATAAGGTCGTCCCGTCTCAAAAACAGCTCAATTACCAATCGATGGAGGTAGTCGGATTCATCCATTTCAACATGAATACCTTCACCGACAAAGAATGGGGTTATGGCGATGAATCGCCGGCGTTGTTTGATCCGAAAAAACTGGATTGCGAACAATGGGTAAAAGCCGCCAAAGACGGAGGGTTCAAAGAGCTGATCTTAACCGCCAAACATCACGACGGATTTTGTCTCTGGCCAAGCGCATTTACGGAGCATTCCATCAAAAACAGTCCGTATAAAAATGGGAAAGGCGACATCGTCAAAGAGTTTACCGAGGCGTGCGCTAAATATGGAATTAAGGCAGGATTGTACCTTTCGCCCTGGGACCGGAATCATGCAAGGTACGGCACACCTGAGTACATCACCTATTACAAAAATCAGCTGAAAGAGCTAATGACCAATTACGGAAAGATTTCTGAAGTCTGGTTCGACGGTGCCAATGGAGGAGATGGCTATTACGGAGGTGCAAAAGAGGTTCGGAAGATAGACAAGAAAAGCTATTATCCCTGGAAAGACATTCAGGAAATCGTGTACAAATTTCAGCCTGATGCCTCGATATTTTCGGATGCGGGTCCGGATATTCACTGGATCGGCAATGAACGGGGCATCGCCGGTGAGACCTTCTGGAGCATGCTGGACCGGACAAAAGTGGCCGTTGGTGATGCTGATTCTGATTACCTCAATACCGGCGATTTATACGGCACTTCCTGGGTCGTTGGCCAGTGCGATGTGTCGATCCGAAAAGGATGGTTTTTCCATACTACCGACGATGAAACCGTTAAAACACCATCCCAATTAGTCGATTTGTATTACCGCTCAGTAGGGAGAAATGCGGTATTTCTGTTAAATCTGCCCCCTAACCGGGATGGCCTTTTTGCCGATAAAGATGTAGCTTCCCTCAAAAAATTCAAGGAGATATTGGACAAGACCTTCAAGGAAAAT
Organism: Bacteroidales bacterium; assembly: GCA_038325635.1. Classification (GTDB taxonomy): domain Bacteria; phylum Bacteroidota; class Bacteroidia; order Bacteroidales; family Prolixibacteraceae; genus CAINVV01. The sequence continues at coordinate 3,870 of JBBQJE010000042.1, read as the reverse complement.
TTCGCCGCCAATGCAAAAGTCACGGCTTCAAGTACTTATTCAAATGCGGCAACCTTCAGTCCGTCAAATATCACGGACAATGACCAAAGCAGCTATTGGGCGGCATCAAATGATAAAAAGGAAGCCTCATTGGAAATGGCGATCGACAGCACCAAAAAATTCGATCGAATTTTGCTGCAGGAGCCTATACGATTTGGCCAACGAGTTACCTCGTTCGACATCTCACTTCTGGTTTCTAAGGGATGGCAAACCATCGCCAGCGGCACCAGCATTGGGTACAAAAGGCTGCTGAGAATCACTCCAATTGCCGGGAGCAGAATCAGGATTAATATCCGGGATGCCAACAATACGCCGGCCCTTTCGAATTTCGGATTGTACAAGGCTGCAGGGGGCGATACTGTATTATAATATGTAATCAACTTACTAAAAATGGGAAAAGTATCCTCCTTCATCTGGTTTTCTTTCTTTTTTCTGACCCTTTATTCCTGCGCTGAAAAAAGCACTATCGTGTGGTTGGATGACCTGAAAATCAAATCTTTTTCAGAAGGCATCCCTTCCGTCTCGGCAAAACTATGTGCTTCCGGAGATTCGATGAAGCTTGCAGGGAAATACTTTGAAAGAGGTGTTGGCGTACAATCTATTAGCGTGCTTTCAATGTCTCTTAACGGAAGCGCGCAACGATTTTCTGCAACCGTCGGGGCGGATGACAGTGGGAATAAAGAGGTACCCGTATCCTTTTTTGTGATCGGCGATCGGAAGATCCTTTTCGAAAGCGGTCCGATGAAAGTCGGTGACAAACCAAAGAAGATCAACGTAAATCTAGAAGGGATCAAACGCCTGGGATTATTGGTTAGACTTGATTCTGAAGGACATAGCAGAACCTACTCAGATTGGGCCAATGCCCAATTGTTGATGACCGGGGATGCTGTTCCGGATCCCATTTCTAATTCTGATGAGAAATACATCCTAACCCCAAACCCGACGAAGTCTCCGAGAATCAACTCTCCCGCTGTCGTTGGTGCGACGCCGGGTAAACCATTCCTTTACACCATCGCCACAACAGGAAACCGGCCAATGCAGTTTTCTGTCAATAACTTGCCCAATGGACTTTCCCTCGATACTAAATCCGGAATCATCACTGGAAAAGTGACTAAAAAGGGAATTTACTACTCCGTTCTAAAAGCCAAAAATGAATTTGGGGATGCCTCCAAACTTTTGAAAATTAAGATTGGCGATACGATCTCTTTAACTCCGCCGATAGGATGGAACGGATGGAATTCGTGGGCCAGAAATATTGACCGCGAAAAAGTAATTGCCTCGGCTAATGCCATGGTGAAAATGGGATTACGTGACCATGGCTGGACCTATATCAACATCGACGATGCCTGGCAGGGACAACGCGGCGGAAAATTTCAGGCCATTCAGCCCAATGAAAAATTCCCTGATTTCAAGGGAATGGTCAATGATATTCATTCGCTCGGTCTAAAAGTCGGCGTTTATTCAACCCCCTGGATATCGAGTTACGCCGGATTTCCCGGTGGATCTTCCAATTTCGAAGACGGTGCTTATCCGGAGATAATACGAGACAACAAAAGAGCATTCCGATATGTTGGAAAATATCGGTTTGAAAAAAATGATGCCCTGCAAATGGCCGAATGGGGCATTGATTACCTGAAGTATGACTGGCGCATTGATCTTCCCTCGGCAGAGCGAATGTCTGAAGCTTTGAAAAATTCAGGCAGGGATATTGTGTACAGTTTGTCCAATTCAGCACCTATCGCAAATGCGGCCGACTGGTCAAGAATTTCAAATCTCTGGCGCACCGGGCCGGATATCCGTGATAGCTGGACGAGCCTCTATATTTCAGCATTTACCATCGATAAATGGGCACCATTTGCCGGTCCCGGACATTGGAACGATCCTGATATGCTGATCCTTGGGAATGTAACAACTGGCACAGACCTGCATCCAACCCGCTTAACGCCCGACGAGCAATACAGCCATGTAAGTTTGTTCAGTATGCTAGCAGCGCCGCTGCTGATTGGCTGCCCCATTGAGCAGCTGGATGATTTCACCCTCAACCTGCTGACCAACGACGAAGTAATCGAAGTGAATCAGGATCCCCTTGGAAAACCCGCCCGACTGGTGGCAGACGACAACGGGATTCAAGTCTGGATCAAGCAAATGGAGGACGGTTCGGCAGTTATCGGATTATTCAATACAGACGGATTTGGAACAACGCCGCAATCCTATTTCCGCTGGGGCGACGAGAAACCCAAGCAATTTACATTGGATTTTGCCAAAATCGGACTGAAAGGAAAATTCAAACTTCGGGATGTCTGGAAACAAAAGGATTTAGGCGTCTTTGACGGATCGTTCAAGACTGACATTCGATATCACGGCGTTGTTTTATTGAGGATGACTCTCAAAAATTAAAAAATGAAACTTACGACCATCTTATTTTTTCTATTCTTTACCTCTTTAAATTTATTTGGTATTGAAATCGATATTCTTAAATATGGGGCAGACCCTACTGCAAAGACTCTCAATACTAAAATTATCCAAAAGGCCATTGACGAATGCTCCCTAAACGGAGGAGGAAAAGTATTGTTTCCACCGGGCACCTATCTTTCAGGTACTATAATACTTAAAAACAATGTCGAACTTCATTTGACATTTGGGGCAACGCTTTTGGCAAGTGCAGAACATATTGATTTTCCTAGACAACCCCAACCGGGATATCGTTCACAATACGATATTGGAGGTTGGTATTCTCTGCTTTATGCTGAAGGTGTAACGAACATTGCGATAACCGGTTTTGGAACCATCGATGGGCAAGGAGCCATGCAAATGCCTCTCCCCAATGCAAAAAATGGCAGTATGGACGGAAGGCCCAGAAATATTCTGTTTATAAGTTGTAAGCATATCGTGATAAAGGACATTACCCTTAAAAATTCCGGCATCTGGAACCAACATTACTTAAATAGTGAGGATATTTTGATTGATCACATTAAGGTGTATAATCACTCCAATCGTAACAACGACGGGATTGATATTGACGGATGCAGAAGGGTAATATTGTCTAACAGTATAATTGATTCCGAAGATGATGCCATCTGTCTGAAAAGCACAGGCCCTGCGCCATGTGAAGATATTATAATAAATAATTGCATCGCAAGCAGTTTTTGCAATGGAATCAAGATGGGGACCGAGTCTTCGGGAGGATTTCGAAATATTAATATCAGCGACTGTATTGTCAAGCCGTCAATCCATCCCGAAAAACCTACTGGAAATATGAGCGAAAGAGGAATAACCGGAGTTTCACTTGAAATTGTTGACGGAGGCGCAATGGAGGGAATTTCTGTGAATAATATCACTATTGAAGGAACCAACTGTCCGGTATATGTTCGTCTGGGAGGACGTGGCAGAATATATATGGAAGATATGGATACTCCGGAAATTGGAAGCATGAAAAATATTATCATTAGTAATATAACCGCATATAATTCGGGAAATTATGCATGTTCTGTTACTGGTATTCCAGGTCATTACGTGGAAAATATCCAACTTAACAATTTTAATATTACACAAATAGGAGGATTAGGAAAAGGTGATTATTTACCATCAATAGATAGGGTTGATGAGTCGGTTAAGGGATATCCACAACCTACTGTTTGGAAAAACTTGCCAGTTACTGGTCTTTTTTTGAGACATGTAAAAAATATTTCAGTGAATGGATTTATGATTCAAACTATTGAAAAAGATCCCCGACCTACGATTATGGCCGATGACGTTCATCAATTGAGAATTAAAAACGTAACCATCGGAGATAATTGTTCTGATGGAGTACCTTTTGTCCAAAGAAATGTG
>JBBQJE010000041.1:0-18091 GCA_038325635.1 Bacteroidales bacterium | reverse complement strand
AATGTCCACCATGCAATCGTCTTCATCCATCACAACCAATCCGCCCGAGCCCATCATGGCACCAACTTTCAGCAATGACTCGTAATCGATGGGGGTATCGTACAATTGCACAGGAACGCAGCCACCTGAGGGTCCTCCAATTTGCACGGCTTTAAATTTTTTACCATTTTGGACACCTCCGCCAATTTCTTCCACAATTTGCCGAACCGTTATACCCATGGGTACTTCTATAAGGCCTCCCCGGTTAATTTTCCCCGCAAGGGCGAAAACTTTGGTGCCTTTACTGGTCAGACTACCAATGGAATTAAATTTCTCGGCACCTTCATGCAGGATGTACGAAACTTGTGCAAAGGTTTCGGTATTGTTGATGAGCGTTGGTTTTCCCCATAAGCCATTCTCGGCCGGAAAGGGTGGCCGGATACGTGGAAAGCCGCGCTGTCCCTCGATAGATGCAATGAGTGCAGACTCTTCCCCACAAACAAAGGCGCCCGCTCCTTCGTAAATAGTAATATCGAAAGAGAAATTTGAACCTAAAATATTTTTTCCAAGTAAATTATTTTCGCGGCAATTAATTAATGCCTGACGAATGCGAACAACTGCCAATGGATATTCTGCCCGGATATAGACAAAACCTTGAGTTGCATTGACTGCGTAGGCACCAATTATCATTCCTTCGATTACCCGATAGGGATATGATTCGAGTAACATCCTGTCCATAAATGCTCCCGGATCACCTTCATCTCCATTACAAATCAAATACTTAGTCTCCGAGAGATGTTGAGAAACGATATCCCATTTTACGCCGGTAGGAAAACCAGCGCCGCCTCTTCCTCTTAACCCACTTTCCTTGACAGTTTCAATGATCTGGTTTGGTGAAAGAGAAGTAAGACAGGTTTTTAAAGCTTCAAAACCCTTGTGTGCTCTGTATTCTTCTAAATCCAGCGGATTTATAATTCCGCGGTAGCGTGTTGCGATGGGTATTTGGCGATCCAAAAAGTCGGTCACCTGCTTTTCCCTTGCATCGATTGAATATTGTTTGACACCTTCCCAAACAGCATTAGTCTGTGTTTTTTCGAAAAAGTGATAGAGATTACTTCTTAATTTATTTAAATAGCCCGGCGGTTTGAAATGGCTTTCGATTATTCCCTGAATCTCTTCCGGCTTAACTTTGGCGTATAGAATCGGCTTTTTATTCTTTGGAATTACCTCGACCAAAGGTACTTGATGACACATTCCAACACAGCCGACATTCTTTAGACTTACCTTGATTCCCGTATCCACAATCATTTCTTCAACGGCCAGTTTGACCTCCTCACTGCCGGAAGCCACGCAACAGGAACCTAATCCTATTCTAATCTCACCCTGAATTTCGTCGCCGGTTGCGTTTCTAAATAATCCTTTTTCCGATTTTGGATTTCCGGAATGGTGCTCGAAGTCCGCCAGCATATTTTCCACCTTTTCAGAGACAACGTGACCATACGTAATTTCATCTATTTGAACCACAGGTGCAAGCGTACAACAGCCAAGACAAGCAACCCTTTCGATCGTATATTTTCCGGATTCATCAGTTACTTCATCTCCTTTAAGTTTAAAATGCCTACGAATGGTATCGTATACACGATCGGCGCCCTTTACATGACAAGCGGTTCCGACACATACTTTGATAATATGCTCACCGACAGGCTGCATCCTGAATTGGGAATAAAAAGAAGCGACCCCAACGATTTGTTCCGGGGTGATCGCTGTTTTCTTGCAAACATATTTTAGCGCATCTTCGGGTAAATAATTGAATTTTAGCTGGATGGCCTGTAATATTGGTATAACAGCATCCGCTGAACGTCCCTTTTGACCAATTATTTGATCAACTGCTTGATATAGTGCTATTTGTTCGTTCACTTTTTACTTGCCTGCTATTTAAGTCCGATACAATACAATTGATTCATGCCACGAAGATAGAGTCTTCCATCGGCAAATACCGGCGAGCATACTGATTTTTCACCTAGTTCCGGAGTTCCGATCAATTGATAGTCCGATGTTGCTTTTACGATGTGTGTTTTACCGGACATATCCGTAATATAAATTTTCCCATCTGCAAAAATCGGTGAGGCATAGAAAGAATCACCATATTCCTGACTCCAATATTTTTTCCCGGTTTTAGCATCAAAACAGGCAAATACGCCATAGGATGTGGCAATATATAGTAACCCCTTTACGGCCAGCGGACTAGAGACTTCGGGTAAAAACTCGTCAGATTCCCAGGCTACCTCTGCCGTGGCACCAAGTTTAATACCGACGAGTTTGGCATATTCATTCGCGGCAAAAACCATCCCATCGGCATAGCCAACTGATGGTCCAACTTCTCCCGAAAGGCAGTCCACCGACCACAATTCCTGGCCGGATTCCGGATTATACCCGCTCACATTCGGATTAGTGGATAAGATCAACTCAATCCGTTTTCCTGTGTTGACGAGGGCAGGAGAGGACCACGCAATTTTAGATTTCCGGGGAGTTTCCCAGGCTGTTTCACCCGATTTTGTTGATAAGGCAAAGAGTTTTCCAGTTTTATTCGTGTCGTATTGAATGAGTAGTTTGTCTTTGTAAATGATCAAGGAAGATGAGTGTCCGTAGTGATTATCCGGAATTCCGAGATTTCGTCCCCATAATCGACTGCCCGACATATCTAAGGCTATCACGTCGCCTGTTGCAAAGATGGCAAATACGGCACGGCCATCGGTAGCCATGGTTGGTGCCGCAAGACCGGTATCGGTGGTAACTTTTGGCATACTAGAGGGAGACCCGGTAATCTTATCTGCGGAGGCCTCCCATTGTAATTTTCCGTTATTTTTATCGAAGCAATAAACCATTCTCGATTGTGCATCGGCCCCTGTGACAAACAGCTGATTACCCCAAATTATGGGGGAACTGAATCCGGCTTTTGGAATTATTACCTTCCAAATAACATTTTTGCTATTTGTTCCGTTCCAATCTGTTGGTGTATTTTTCTGGTAGGCGATACCTATTCCTTCCGGTCCGCGGAAGAATGGATAGTTTGCTTTTAGCTCTGCTAACGTTGGAAATTGAGATAGGACAGGTGCTTGATCAACCTTGGCTGGTCCGGAAGCTGCTTTTTGCACCGTCGTATCCAGGATGGAATTTTGAACAATTTTTTCTAAGGTGGCCTTTTTTATCGTGTCGGAAGCAATAAACTTTTGCGTCTGTATAGAGTCATTTGCAATTGGTGCAGCTTTTGCGTCTTGAACGATTTCATTATCAGTTGTTTTAGCGTCCGTTAGTAAATTGTTCGACAGAAAACCGGAAATAAGTGCCAGCATTAGTAAACCTGAACCCGAATAAATAACCCATTTTCGCGCCAGTAGCTCATCCAGTTCATTGACCTTTTCAATCCGGTCCATTTCAAATAACTTAGATTTTAGGGAGGAAATAGTTCTGACCGAAAGGATTGTAATAAGTATGCCTAAGATTAAAAGATAACTCCCGGTACGAATCTGCCACTGACTGGTAAAATAGGCTTTTCGAGCCATGAGGTCAAACGCGCGGATTTCTGTTTTTAGATTCTCATCCGATGGATTTTGGCTTAATCGCTTTATCAATGCCGGAATCGTTTTGTTGTTGATTGGATCGTTCAATTTAGTTTGAACGAAATTTGCAATTAATAAAACTGTCATTAGCAAAGAAAATAACGCTGCAATCCAGGTGACACGTGTTGCCAGTTTAATTTTATCGTTATCCGAAAAGTTTAGTATACTCATATTTAATATTTTAGCTTCTCCTTTCTCCAAATCTTCCCGTCCTCCTGTCTAACAGTCTGCAAATCTAATAGTCTTAAAATCCAACAGTCTTCTGGTCTAAAAATCATTCCTTCACCGGGCAATAGGGCATGCATCTCGCACAACTCAAACAATTGGTCTTATTTGGTTCCCAATCATCTCTTTTTCGAAATGTTGATAATCGGAGAAGACTGGTTCCAATGATTAATCCCATGAAACCGCCTAATAACCAGCCACCAATATAAAATTGTTTTCTTATAGCTACCGCCTCCTCCATTAATTTTTCGGTTGATTTACCCAAACTCATAAAGGTACGAACATCAATATTGTTTGGATCATTTTTTACTTCAGGGTGTTTGACGATTAAATCTGCAAGATAGACGTTTCGGTTAATAAGTGATAAGGGAACATACATCTTCGATCCGGCAAATCCGCCAATACCAATCCAAAGTGGCAGCAGTAGAAAATAGGTCATGAAGCGATTTACGTTACTACGGCGTTTCCCCGTTTCTACAACTGGTTCATCAATAGCACCAAAAGGGCATGAGTTGGCGCACAGTTTGCACTGGATACAAGCGGAGGGTGTGATCGTCATGTGATTGGAAGAAAATTTCGACATCCATCCTAGCAAAACACCGTAAGGACAGAAGAATCTGCAGTAGGGTCGTGCAACAAAAATTCCGATCAAAAGAAATAGAGCCCCAAGTGTCAGCATGTGAAACGGGGCATCAAACCGGAAAAATCCTATAAACGGATCGTATCGGCAAATAATAAATTCAGACTTGGTAGCTACATACAAAACTGCCAGTCCAAGGTACAAAAAGGGGATTAAGCCCAGAATTTGCTGGATCCATTTTGGTAGAGTGATTGGCTTAAAAGCCACTAAATCTTGTATCGCACCCAATGGACAAGCTCCTGCACAGAATATTCGCCCTGCAAAAAGTGCGAAGATCAGGGGTAATAGGAAAAATAGCAATGCTGTTAATGGGATAGCATAAGTTGGATCGACCATTCCGAGAATAACATTCTGAATTGATCCAATTGAACAAATACAACCTTCCCGATAAAAACCAAAATAAAGCAAGGAAAATACAGAAACCCAGAAGACGCCCTTTCGGGAACGCTTTTTTAATACGAACCAAGTGGTAATCAGAAGTACCGACAGTAACAAAGCTACGTCTAAATATTCAAGAATTTGAAATCGAGCCGATGGGGAAGTTGTAAAGGGTTGTTTATATCCGTTTGCAAACTCGGGCATAGGAAATCTTTGTTGCGCTTCCGCAGCCATTGATGTTCCAGCCTCAATAGTCAGTACCACCACAATCAAAATGTATCTTAGAAATCGAGTCATTTTTTAATTTCTTTCTTAAATCCACCTTTAATAAGGTATGGTTTGTCTACAGGGACGCGAACAAAAGCCTCGGCCGGACAAACTCTTGCAATGGCACATTGGTTGCAATTTTTGCACAAATTGTGCCGAATCTGTAAATGCAAGGATCCATTGCCAAAGGAGGTACATCCCGCTACGCACTTGGCACATCCAATGCATAAATCTTCATCAATAACGTATTCATAGAATGGATCCTCAATATATTTACGTTTGATGGCAGCGGTTGGACAGAGTTGATTTTCAGCGGCTGTACTTCGGGCATTCGGATCCGGCTTTAAATAACCACCACAGAGATCGCAGTATCCACATAAATTGTAGGCATGAACACATTTTACCGCAGATGGCATCATAACACACTCGGTAGCGCAGCGCCCGCATTGGACACATTTGAAAGGATCAATTTGCCATACCAGTCCGTTGGCTTTCGATTTCAATACAGAAAATCCCGCCACACCAACTAGTGTGCCAGCCAAGGCGATCTGCATTCCGCTTCTTAAAAAATTTCTCCTTGCAGTATTCTTTGGTAAGGATTTCTCTTCCATAACGCTTACAGTGCTCTGTTAACTTGATCTGACTCTCTCTGTTCTTTTGCAGGATCCAGTACGCAAGTATCCATCTTCTGACAATTTTTGCAAAACTGATTACCGGAACAGCCACGAAGCTGAATTCGATCTTCCGCATATAAATAAGCGGTGCCACCTACCAATGCGGACAAACAGGTAAGTTGACCTATTTTTCTGAAGAAATTCCTTCTATTTGTTTCCATCCTGTTTTTTTTCAAATATTCGAACTTGCTTTCGATCCACGTCAAGAGCTAATATTCGCTCACTCTTGTCAATAGCCACATCCGGAGCATACCAACCATTCTCAAATAGTTCTGGCGGTGCGACAATACCCTTCAGTACGCCATGCTGATCATATAATTTGATGCGTGGGATACCTTTCTCGCTGGTAATGAATGAATTATCCGGAAGAATAGCAAATTGAGCCGGATTGCAACATCCAAAAAATCCATCAATTTTGGTCGATGCACTCCCCCAAGATGTGCGCAATGAACCATCATGATTGTAGTTTTCCAGACTATGACGCCCCGAATTAGCTACCCAGAGAAATCCATTATCATCGAGTGCTAAATCAAAATATGGGCTAGGAATTACATATCCTGGAACACCTTTCTGCTCATTTTTTTCGCCTATTTTGGATAAGATTTTTCCTTTCGTATCACATTGATAGACAATTCGGTTACCTGCATCTGCAACGTAAATGAAATTATCTGTTACCGCCAATGAAGTTATCAATGATCTGTTATCGAAAGAATCCCATTTGGTTAGCATTTTCCCATTCAGATCATACGATGCAACAGAATGAAGCATTCCAATCCACACCTTTTCAGATGGGCTGATGGCAATACAATTTGCTGTATCCGGAAGTAATACTCTGGACAATTCCTTTCCTGTGTAGTCGTAAGTCAGAAAATATTTTTCAGAAACGACTATAATATGATTTTCTGAAGCAGCAATTCCTTTTAAAGAATCTGCATTGACATTAAAAGTTATTGTTTCTTTATATAAAATGGCTGTTGAATCTATTTTTTTGAACTGATCCAAATCATATTTATAGGGATTTTCGATATTCTTTCCGGCTTTATTGCCTATGAAATCTTTGCCAATAATGACAACAACAGCCAGCGTCATGATAATCAATAGGATATTTACATGCTTTCTTTTCATCGTTCTATCAATTTACGTTAACACAATACATTGTCTTAGAATCGCGCAGTATTAACCGACTATCAACCAAAGCCATAGGAGCCCAAGCATCACTTCCGTCGAAGAGTTTTTTTTGCGCCAGTTGTATGTATTTCTTCCCATCCGGCTGAAGCATGGTCAATGTGCCGTCATCGCTCAGAACAAACATTTTATTGTCGGCAATCAGGTATGGGCCTAATCCGAAACGACCTTCTTTGCCTGATGACCAGATAACCTTGGTCACATCTTCCGGACTCACACAGATTAACTGGTTGCGCAATGGTCCGGCATCTTTAGGCTGAATGCCGTACAACATTCCATTCCAAACCAAAGGTGTTTGTTGCTCACTCGCTAATCCATTTTTTGGTGCATATTCTTTTAATACTTTTACGGAATATGCTGTTGATGAGGATGATATTTGAATCATCATACTTCCTGCACCATATCCCGCACTTAGAAACACTTTGCCATCTGGGAAACAAACCGGTGCCGGAGCAACGACAGCATGATTCCAAGCGTTTGATTGCCAAAGTATCTTTCCTTCGTCCGCCCCTTCTGCGGAAATTCCGACCACACCTCCAACAGCACTGTAAACGTACATTTTTTTACCATTCAATGTCCATGGCATTATGGATGAATGCGACATTTTTAGTGTTCCAGGATTTGGCGTTTCCCACAATATTTTGCCAGTCGAACACTCCACTGCTGCCATAATTACACTCCCTCCGGGTGCAAGAATTACTTTGTTTTTGTCAATCATTGGACACTGTCCGGTAAACCAAAGTGGCACTTCTGTCTTATATTGTTTCACCATATCGATGCCCCAAAGAAAATCTCCGGATTCGCGTTTAACACACATAACATGGCAACGCGGACCAATCGTTACGACATATTCGGAGTTAACAGCAGGAACAGTTCGTGACATGCCGTGATTTCTTTTCAGGCTTACCTCATACGATCTTCGCCAAAGCTCTTTCCCATTTTCCAAGGCAAAACAACGAAGTGCATCCTCACGCTTTTTTTCGTCGTAATCCATCAAATATACCCGACCTTCATAAACGGCAGGTCCTGCATGGCCTTCTCCTAACTCTACAGACCAAAGAATTTCTGGTTGATTTCCTGACCAACTATTTCTTAAGGACCCTGAAGTTGTTGTAATATTGTCGTAATTGGCTCCTCTAAAATTGGTCCAGGTAGCTTTCGATACAGCTTGTGAATTACCAAAAAATTGAAATTTTTCACCGATTTTTACAACTTCATTCACTAAAATAGAGTCAGTACCTCGATTATCCAGTCCAGGTACACTTTCAGTAAAATGTCGGGTAGGATCTCTCAATAACCACCAAAAGAAAAGTATGAAAACCAAGGTAGCTAACGGCCATCCAATGTTATTTCGATTAAATTTCAATTTCTATCTCTTAATAATTTTAATTTTCAGTCGTTAGCAAAAAAGAATCAGCCTTTGATTTTATAGACGAATAAGACGTCTCCGTGGCGTAAATACATTTTCCCGTTAGCTATATATGGATGCGACCAGTAAGGCCCACTGCCTCCCTGCAGTTTAAATGAACTTACTAAATCAAATTTGTCCGGATTTGGCTTAACTAATCCGACGGTTCCTGATTTTTCCTCCATTACATACAACATTCCGTCAGCATAAACCATCGGACCCTTTGTAATCCAGAGGGTTTCGTATTTCACTTCGCCAGTTTCCCAATCTAAACAAATCCATTTGCCTTTGCTATTGTTTTCCCAATTGGAACCGTAAATAAATCCATCTTGCTCAATAACTCCACCATGGTGATTGTCGAGAACAGTATTACTCCATTTTTCTGTTACTGAAGTCCCTTCTTCGTTCATTTGAAGCATCATATTGGGGTAATTATATCCCATTGTCAGGAAAATATCCCTGCCTTTAAATGTTGGTATATTTGTCCATATCAAGTCTTTGTCTTCATCTTTCATTTTTTTCTCATCGAAATATCTGTAAGTCCATGCCACCTTGCCAGTGGTAGGTTCCAAGGCAATCAAATATTGCGTCGTGACTGCCAGAATAAATCGAAATTTGCCATATTGATAAATAGTGGGAGAAGCGTATGCCCTTTGCCCACCTACGGGGATACTCTGCCAGGCAAGTTTACCTGTCATTTTGTCAAAAGCAACAACCGACGTGTTCGCGCCACTGGGAGAACAAATGACATTGTTATCCACGATTAACGGTGATTCTGAAGTTCCCCAATTGTGCCAGATTGCTTTGTAATCCTTGTCAACGTTGATTTTCCAAATAATATTTCCATCTGAAATAGTAATGCAGGCTAATTCACCAATTCCGCTAATAACATACGCTCTATTTCCATCTATCGTTGCCGAACCTCGTGAATCAGGGAAGGATTTCGTCCAGGAACGTCCGTAGGCCACTTTCCATTTGATTGTACCGTCCTGTTTAATACAAGAAAGGTAATCAAGAGTATCAATCATTCCGGTAACGAAAAGGTATTGATCTGTTGCGACTACCGAGGAATATCCTTTACCAACGCCTTCAACCTTTAATAATAACTCGGGTCCTCCTTCCGGCCATGACTGCAACAACCCGGTATCAGGAAATTTTCCATCACGTTGTGGTCCGCGGAATTGAGGAAGTTGAGCCTGAACACTTATGACCACAAACAAAAATAAAATGACCCCTTGAAGTTTATTCATATTTAAAGAAATTGTAATGGTAGTAAAAAAATAATCACAAAAAGTTAACTGAAATTGACTTTTTCAAGTTATTCAATTTACTTCTAACTGTTTCTTATTACTTCTAAAATAAACTATTTCGAAATTTTATAAGCGATAAGTGTATTTCCATGTCTGATATACAGAACACCTTTGCTTATAACCGGATGAGCCCAGTGTTGCTCTGTTCCAAGAGTCACTTTTGCCTTACTAATTACTTTAAAATCAACTGGATTGATTTCTGCGGAAAATAATTCTCCCTTTTCAGAATAGCCAATTAATTGATTATTAGCAGCAATAACCGCACCTTTCGCTATCACCGATGAAGTGTATTTTCTTTCACCTGTATTCCAGTCGATACATTGCCAGCTTCGATCTGAATCGCCTGATCCATAGAGAAATCCATTAACTAAAACGGCTCCACCCATACGGCTGTCAAAGCTTTTAATCGTCCATTCTTTCGTCGCAGAACTACCGTCCGAACTAAGCTTATATTTCTCTCCACCCTGGCCGTATCCGCTGAAGACAAAAAGCCCACCATCAAAATATATTGGTGTATTTGGATGAACCGACCATTGGTTGGGATGTTCGAAACTCCATAACAGTTTTCCAATCGTTGCATCTATACCCAAAATATGGTTGGCTGTATGTGTTACAAGTAATTGCCGATTAGGTAAATTAATTAATAACGGAGTGCAGTAGGCTGATAACTCTCCTAATCCGTAGCAATTCCAGATAGTTTCACCGGTCATGCGGTTCAAGGCCATTACATTATTCGTTTTGCCGCCTGGAGTACAGAATAATTTTTCACCTTCAATAATAATTGATTCAGTAATTCCCCAGGTAATATTTGTACCATCCATTTGAGATAACAATTCCTTCTCCCAAACTGATTTTCCGGATTTTAAATCTAAACATACTAGCTTGCCGTTACCCGTTAATAGATAAGCAAGGTCTCCGGCAATAGTTGGTGTTGACCGGCATCCGGGATAACTCGCCTCAAATTCTTTTCCGTATTTGAATTGTTGCAGCTCTTTTCCATCCTCATCAAGCACAAACAAAATGGCCTGGCTTTCAACCATTCCATTGATATAAATCTTATTGTTTGCGAAGGCAGGTGAAGAAAAACCCTGTCCCAACCGGTTAAACGACCAGATAATTTGAGGCCCATCAGCCGGCCAAACAGGAAGAAGTTGATCCACATGGTATATTCCTGAGGAATTTTCTCCGCGCCATTTTGTGGCATTTTGCGCATAGATATCTAGATTACTGATTACTAGCACAATAATGATTGATAATAATTTTCGCATAGGTGCAGGATAATTGAATTTGTTTACTTTGCCACAAATATAATCAAACGAAAATTGTAAACTAAAATGCAACCTCCCGACACGAAATTTTAACAAAAAATTAGGAAAAAAATCAGTTGGTGCTGAGATATTCTCGTAACTCTGCCATTAATTCGAATATTTGTTGTTTCAAATCCACAAAAACAACGTGAATATCGTCGCTCGATTTTTGTTTAGCCATTTCTTCAAGCTTCCTGGTAAGTTCGTATGGCTTGGGAGCCATAAAATTGCCAACCACACTCTTAAGACTATGTGCATTGAAAGCCAATTTTTCAAAGTCGCAGTTGGCAATATTCTGTTCAAGATTGGCCATTCTCTGTTCCGACTCTTCAAAAAAATCCTTTATTACTTCCTGAATGGTCTCTTTATCATAATATTGGAAGTTTTCATTGAATTGTTCCCAATCAATTGTCGCCATCGTTCTGATTTAAATGGTTGCCGCAAAATAGTCAATGGTCTTTATTAGTCCTTCTTTCAATTGAATTTTAGGTTCCCAATCAAGTTCTTTTCTTGCCAGATCAATATTTGGCTGGCGCTGTGTTGGATCATCGGAAGGTAATGGCATCCGGATAATTTTCGACTTTGAATTCGTTAAATCAATAACGAGTTCTGCCAATTGCATGATGGTGAATTCGTTGGGATTTCCGATATTAACCGGTCCAGTGAATGTTTCTGGTGAGGCCATCATTCGTGTCATTCCTTCGATTAGGTCATCCACATATTGAAAGCTTCTCGTTTGAAGTCCGTTTCCGTAAATGGTAATATCTTTTCCTTGCAATGCCTGAACAATAAAATTCGAAACCACACGGCCATCATTTGGGTGCATCCGTGGACCGTAAGTATTAAAGATTCGAATAATTTTAATACGTACATTATTCTGTTTGTGATAGTTAACGAATAGTGTCTCGGCTGCTCGTTTCCCTTCATCGTAACAAGAGCGTTCGCCTATCGGATTTACATGCCCCCAATAACTTTCTGTCTGAGGGTGGATCTGCGGGTCTCCGTATACTTCACTCGTCGACGCCTGTAGGATCTTTGCCTTAATACGTTTGGCCAACCCCAGCATATTAATGGCGCCCATTACAGAGGTTTTAATCGTTTTTATGGCATTGTATTGATAGTGAACAGGTGAAGCAGGACAAGCCAGATTATATATCTCATCAACTTCAATAAAAAACGGATTTGTTACATCGTGCCTGATAAGTTCAAAATACGGATTGTTCAGTAAATGAACGATATTTTGCTTTTGACCGGTGAAATAATTATCCAGACAAACAACGTCGTTTCCTTCATTAAGCAGTCTCTCGCACAGATGTGATCCCACAAATCCTGCACCTCCGGTGACTAATATTTTTTTCTTGATCATTTTCTTGATTTTATTTTGCGTTTCCTGCGCCTTCTTTGTGTACTTCGCGGTTTTTAGGAGTTAATTATTTTGTGGTATCGACACCGATACAGAAGTAATCAAAGCCTTGGCGTTTCATCTCTTCCATTTCGTAAATATTTCTTCCATCAAAAATTACTGCTCTGTTTAATAGTTTCTTGACGATTTTAAAATTTGGAAATTTAAACTCGGGCCATTCAGTGATAAGAAGAAGACAATCAGCATCAATGAGTGCTTCATACTGATCTTCCGCATAGACAATGGTATCTCCTAACTGATGAGTAGCCTCGTGCATCGCAACCGGGTCGTAGGCTTTTACTTTGGCTCCTTCTGCCAGTAACTTATTGATAATTACCACCGACGGAGCTTCCCTCATATCATCTGTTTGTGGCTTAAAGGACAATCCCCATAATGCAATTGTTTTGTCTTTTAAATCGCCTTCAAAATAATGAAGTACTTTGTTGAATAAAACAGATTTTTGATCTTGGTTGACTGCTTCAACAGCTTTTAATACTCTTAATTCATAGTTGAAATCTTCGGCAGTATGAATCAAGGCCTTAACATCTTTTGGGAAACAAGATCCGCCATACCCGATGCCGGGATAAATGAACTTTGTCCCAATTCTTGAATCAGAGCCTATCCCTTTGCGAACCATATTGATATCAGCTCCAACGATTTCGCACAAGTTTGCGATGTCGTTCATGAAACTAATTTTCGTCGCCAGCATGGCATTTGCTGCATATTTGGTCATCTCGGCGGAAGTAATATCCATGAAAATGATTGGATGACCATTTAACGTAAATGGTTTATACAGACTTTTCATCAACTCTTCTGCTCTAGTGGAATTGAGTCCCACTACAATTCGATCCGGTTTTAAGAAATCATCGATTGCTGCACCTTCCTTTAAAAATTCGGGATTCGAGGCAACATCGAAGGGGATGTTTACCCCACGTTTATCTAGCTCTTCCTGTAATGCCTGTTTTACTTTTCCGGCAGTGCCTACTGGGACTGTACTCTTTGTTACTATCAACAAATAGTCATTCATATTTCGTCCGCAATCACGGGCCACACTTAAAACGTATTGCAAATCAGCACTACCGTCTTTATCCGGTGGAGTTCCAACAGCAGTGAATAATACTTCACAATCTTCGAGTGCTTCAGAAATGGATGTCGTAAACTTTAATCTTCCTTTCTTCATATTCCGAAGAACCATTTCCTCGAGACCCGGCTCAAAAATTGGGATAATACCCTGGTTCAAGTTCTCAATCTTCTTTTGATCAATATCCACACAGGTCACTTCTATTCCAACTTCTGCAAAACAGGTGCCGGTCACCAGACCAACATATCCACTTCCTACGATGGCAACTTTCATTTTATATTTATTTAGTAATTAATTGTTTGAATTATTTTAAAATTATTTAGGCAGATAAATAATGCTACTATTTATGAAATTTTTATATGCTCTTAACGAATTAAAATATTACCGTGAATTTAATGATTTTACTCTCTCTTTGCTAATAACTTAGATTTGATACTAAAATAATTAGAAATCCATAAAATCAGGTCAAATTGATAGTCGTTAATGATTGATCATCTCTAAAAATTATGCTGGCAGTTTCTCCGTTTGGACAGATAAGTGACATATAGGTGAATTCTTTTTCATAAATGGCATTGTTTGAGGTACCATATACATTCAATGATTTCAGATTATCAACCAATCCGACGCCAATGGCTTTCAAATATGCTTCTTTCAAGGTCCAAATTTCCAGGAACCGTTCAGTAAGAGTACCATTTTTACAATAGTCAGCTTCTTCTGGAGAAAAGGCATACTCAATAAGGGAGTCTAAATCCTCTCGTCCTGATAAATATTCAAGGTCTACACCAATTTTCTCAACTTCATTAAAGCCTATTAGAAAGGAGGAACTTGTATGGCTTAAATTGAAAATCAATTTCGAATTCGCCAGAAATGGTTTACCAAAATGGTTTTTGCTAAACTCAATTTCTATGGGGTGAATTCCCAAATAAATTCCGACCATTCGTCTTAGTGCCACATGACATGATATCCATGTATTTCGTTGGTTATCAGATTTCAGCCTGTTTGAAAATTCAATTTCATCCTTTGACAGAATTGTATTAATTGCCGCTAAATCTCTTGGTTGGTGCACACCATAAACCAGCAAAATATTTTGACAAGAAGCAATTTTAGGTACTTCATTCGTTGGTTCCCAAATCATGATTTATCAGTAATGATTTTCATTTTATTTCTTCAGTATTGCTTTGCTATTACTATTAGATTTTGTATCAGCCTGATATTCAAATGCACCAATGTCCTTTCCCTTGCCACTGGGTCGGATATGATGCAAAAAATCAAATGTAACGACTGATTTTTTCGTGTTTTCAACTGCATCAATTAATGGCGATCCGGAAACTAGACTAAAATCGGCAGGAGAATTCATTTTCTGGGATGAAAAGCCAACTGAATTTGCGTTCCTTGCCAAAAAATTGTCAGTTAAAGTTGCATTGATTTTACCTTTGGGGAACATTAAATACGCATCATTGCCTTTAGAACTGGTATTTCCTTTCTCGTAAAAATCGAAGTTTCCGGGATTAATTATAACATTTCCTGAAATGATGTTTCCCTTACTGATAACGCTCGAAAATCTGATACCGTCAGATTTTGGTTGAATTATATCGTTGTACAGGATATAGAAGGAAGAATCCTTTTGTATAGATGCATCTGAAACAAAAATGCCATGCTTCACCTTTGTTTTATCCGTTGGTTGAAAATTCTGACCGGCATTAACAATAATATTGTTGAAAATTCTGGTTCCACCTAAACCATGGCACTCGATTCCATCTCCATTCCCATTTGCAATAAAATTATTGTAACAATCACACTTAGTACCTCCTCCTATTAGTATTCCGGACATTTGCGAGTCTTCATTTTTTTGGCTGTCAAACAAAATAGTATTGTCATGTATCTGGCAATTTCTTGAAGCTGAACTAACCTGAATACCATCCCATCCGGAATATTTAATAATGTTGTTGTAAACTTTGACTCCGTCTAGTATCCCTGGTAGAAGTAATGTATCTTTCCCTTTGTTTTTAATGATTTGACCGGAATATTGTGAGCTCCCAATATACAATCCTTCACCGCCAGTATTAGCGATGTAATTATCATGGATTAGGGTATTAAATTGTGTAAAATCCTTTCTGGTAGAAGCGGTCTCCAATTCCGGATCGGTTTTTGCATAAAGTCCGGCAATATTTGTGTTTTCTATGGAAACATGATCAATTTCAAAGTCAGAACTCCTATATCCAATGCCCATTCCGGCTCCTTTAGCAACTCGTTTTATTTTGAAACCGTAAAAATCATTGAATGAGCCGGTTCCGGTGAATTTAATATATTGGCAATTCTGTATTGAAATGCCATAATAGTGATCGGTATCAATGATAACATCCCCTCCCTTATTGATCATAACAATGGGATTTCCAGGTTCTCCTTTAAAATTCCTAATATTCAGATATTTACGATTCCCTGCCAAAAAATAGACCGTATCTCCCGGTTTGATGTGATTTAAGGGGGTCTCATGTGCATCGATAAGTAATCTACTCAAAGGGATTTCATATCCTCTTCTCTGACCAAAACTTGTGTGATTGGTAAGCATCAGATAAAAGAGAATCAGCAAAATTTTTCTTGATAAATACCTATAAAATCTATTTTCCACGTTTAGCTCTTTCCCAGTTTACAGATTGAGACCCTTTCAGATATCTCTTAAACCCAAGAAAAACAGAAAGGTTCATGATAAAAAAATAGTAAGGCACAAATAATATTTTTAGACGGATTGATCTGTTTTCGAGATACCAGCCAACTAAAGCTGCAAGATAAAATACGACCTGAAGCCAAAACAAAACCGGATAGAATTGAGGTGAAAAGATTCCGCCATCAATTGCCAATACCAACGCAATTGGTAACATTAGCAGCAATGAAAGCGGCGCCAAGGTCCAACGCAGAACACGATGTGAAATATACTGAAAGGATAATGTTCCATATTTGAATATATTCAGCAGTGATCCTAGCCTGATCACGGACTGTATGCCCCCGGCGGATATTCTAATTTTTCGTTTTAATTCTTCCTTTACATCAGCTGAGGCTGTTTCAATGGCATAAGCATCCGGATCATATTGAATCGTATATCCTTTTTGTGCCACTCGCAAGGAGATGATAAAATCATCCAAAAGTGTATCACGTTCAACTTCCTGATAAAGGTCAGTTCTTATGGCAAATAATTCCCCCGCAGCACCAACAACCGAATAGAGTTCTGCATCCCATTTTTTAAGCATGGATTCATATTTCCAATATAATCCCTCCCCGGCACCTGATGCTGAATCTTTTTCTTTGGAAAAAATTCTTTTTTCGCCGGATACACATCCGACCATTGGGTTGCTAAATAACCGGACTATACGTCGGATTGATTCCTTGCCAAGCATGGTGTTTGCATCGCAGAAAACGACAATTGGCGTTTTTACAAAGGCCATTCCTCTGTTCATGGCGCCAATTTTTCCGCTACGTTGAGGAAGGTGATGAACGACCACATCGTCATATTTTGCCAATTCATCCGGTGTACCATCATCAGAACCATCTGTAACCCAAACGAAATGTAATTTTTCTTTGGGATACTCCAGATTTCTCGAATTATTCATCTTTTCGGCAACGAAATCTTTCTCATTATACGCTGCGATGAAAAGAGTTACATCTGGCTCGAAGTTGGCGTTTAGCTGCAATTTTCTCCTTCCCCCAAGTAACCGCTTTACTTTTATCAAAACAAATAGTACAATTCCATACCCGATGTAGGTATAAAATACGATAAATAAAAGCACCCAAAAAATAATTTTTAATTCGGTCATTTGAATAGATTTATCACTTATATATATTCTCCCTTTTTAGAAGCGAACATTTAAGTTCTTATTTTTAATTCAACTCAAATCTTCATCGTTTCATTCAAGCATTTTTGCAAAGCTTCTGCAAAAATTTTATCATTAGGTGGAGCGAAAATCCGGGAATGTTCGCCGGGAATATTTAAAATCTCAACTCCACCGAGCGCAAACTTATCCCAGCCATAATAGATAGGGTCTTTGATGTAGAAGGTCTGGTCTAAGGCCCTAAACAAGTACAATTTCCCCGGATAGATTGGCAGTACATATTTTAGCATGGCCTCGTGATTGGCTCTGTGTACATTATGCAGGTACTTTGGTAATTCACTTTGTTTTCCGACGGAGACACTTTCCGGCTTAACGGTATCGACATTTTTTGTAATTTTTTGCTTCATGGATCTCCATTTGGAAGCAAAAAAATGAAATTTTTCTTTCCCTGGTTTTTTTAAAAATGTACTGGTTATCCAAACAATTTGGTGAAAGAGCTTGTCTGCTCTTTCACCATATCGCTGAATAACTGGTAAATGCGAATCTGAAGCATTGTAGGAAACGGTGTCAAACATTCCAAGGAAGCTTACTTTTTTGTCCATCAACAACAGTTGTCTGGCCATTTCATAGGCAATCTGTCCGCCCAGCGAGAACCCGGCCAGGGCATAAGTGCCGCTGTTATCTACTGCCATGATTTCGCCAATGTAATAGGAGGCAATTCCCTCAATCGTATCCAGTGGCTCATCTACACCATCCAACCCTTTGGCCTGTAGGCCATAAACGGGCTGATC
>JBBQJE010000040.1:0-18377 GCA_038325635.1 Bacteroidales bacterium | reverse complement strand
TTTTTCTGAGGGCCATAACCAACAACCACAACTGCCTCAACACCAACTGTGCTGGATTTTAATACAACATTGATAGAATTCTTATCGCCAAAGGCAATTTCCTGCATATCCATCCCAATAAAAGAGAAAGATAGAATTTTGGCACTTACAGGAATTCCTGAAAGGGAATATTTCCCATTGCTATCCGTCACGGTACCAATGGTTGTCCCTTTTGCAATTACAGTGACTCCGGGGATCGGAGCATTGCTCTCGTCTTTTACTACTCCGTTTATAGACTTCTGCTGGGCAAAAGTCATTCCGGACATTACCAGAACAAAAAGAAATGTAGAGAGAAGAACTCTGAACAATTTCTTTTTTGGAAGAAAAAACATTTTTCTTTTTTTCATAGATTCATAAACTTTAGGATTGAATAATGGTATGATAAGAACGAAATTGATTTTGAAATTTTCGAATAGGTCTTCGGGTTTCTTTAAAATTATTGTTCTACTTACGGAGCAGCCATTTTGAACATAAAATTGATCTGTATCTTCTATAATAGGAAAATTGCGGAAAGTCAAAGTAAATTTTGCAGAACGTTAGTTTTTATGAAATCATTTACATCCGGAGTGAATGAAAAGATGTAAATAATTACATGCTAAACTTCGCAAAAAAAAATGGTATTACAAATGGTATTTGTCATAAAAATTAACAAAAATTAACAAAAATTAAAAATCTGACAAATTTTCATAAAAAAGCCCCACTATCGTATGATAATGGGGCTTTCGTTAAAATGCAGAGTCTATTTTTTGAGGATTGGTTTTAGCTCAATATTTCGATAGGATACCTTACCATGATCGCCTTGAAGGTATATTGGTCCGGGGATAAATTCACAGGCCGTGATAGCTCCTCCGGTACAACCTAATACCGGTTGGTTGTTTATGATGGTCTTTCCATTCAGAATGACCGTAAGATATCTGTCGCACAAAGTGATATCCAGATCTTGCCAGGTTCCTGCGGGTTTTTCTGCAGCCTCAGATGGCGTGATTCTGCTATATAGTGCTCCCATATTATGCGGATCAAGAGGCTTCCCATAACTGTCAAAGACCTGAATTTCGTAAATTCCACGAAGGTAAATGCCGCTATTGCTGCCTGCTGGAACATTAACCTGCACCTTCAGATTGAAATCCTCAAATTTATCGATCGTACAAATATTACCATACGCAATATGTGGCTGACCCTCCTTTTGAACAGGATTATTTATGAGTTCGCCATTTATAATAGACCAGCCGCTAACTTTATTTTCTTCCAGAAGTTTCCATCCTGCAAGGTCTTTGCCGTTAAGTAATTTGACAGGTTTCCCGTAAACAATTTTGGAGAGGTCAGGAGCTGCAGGAAGATCCGGAATTTTCTTGCCGGTAAAACGCATGGTCGTGCAGCTGCCATCCTTTTCGGGAGAAATCTCTTCACCAACCATCTGGTCGGCGTATAGCGAGAAGCGAAACTGTGTTGCAGCAATATGTGTGCGAGTCGCTGCACCTGATGAGTCTTTGGTACGAATGAAATTACGGGAACGTGTAACTACCAAGGTTTCGCCATCCATGTAAACGCTGGAAACAGGTTCAACACTGCCACCATACCACAGAAGGCTGGCATCTAAATAGCCATCCATTTGTTTTAGTTCAAGCCAGCCAGCACCATTCGGAAGAAAGAGGGCCCAGCGACCTATAAATGGCTTAGCTGAATCAATGGCTTTTGAAACGTTTGAGATGGAGAGTAAAAGTACCAATGATCCGATCAGACTGATTTTTCTTAACATGTGATTAAAGTTTAAAGTTGGTATTTGTAGTATTAATTGAAGTCAACCAAAGGTATAAAAAGATTTTTGGATTTTTTGAATAAACTGCAATAGACACATAGCTCATTTTAAGTCTATTGTGAACTATGTGTCTATTGTGGCTGATTATTTTTGAAATGAAGATTTATAACAAAGATTCAAATCCGGGTATTGTTTCCAACTTCATCGGTCTACCATGGTTTAATCCAACACCAATAACTTTGGCGTGCGATACTATTTTATTTTCGGGCAGCTTATAGATGTTCTGTTCAAAAATTAGTCGTAGGTGTCCTTCTCTGTGGGTCGTAACCGTCACTTTAAAAAGATCGCCACTCCGAAGCGAAAATTTGTAATCGATCTCGACTCTGGAAACAATTAGATCTATTCCTTCGTTGTGCAACTTGGCAAAATCGATTTTCCTTCCAAGAAGGAACTGATGCCGGGTATGTTCGTAATAGTTTTGATACACGGCATTATTTACAATTCCCTGTAAATCACATTCATAATCACGAACCGCAAATTCAAGTTCATACGGCCTGCAGGTTTCATTCGTATCATTCATAGTCCAAATATTTTAAAAATGGAAGTAGGCAATAGTTGGGGGACTAATAACTGCAAATCATCTCCTTTATTTTTACGGAACATGGAAATACAGTCTCGGATGAAAATATTACCCCGCAATTAGTAGGAAGTAATTCTTTTTCCCTTTTTGCACAAGCAGGTATTTCCCACTGATTAAATAAGATGAATTGATAATCAGTTCTGCAGATTCCAATTTAATTTTATTGACGGATACACCTCCTCCAGCAATGGTCCTGCGCGCTTCCCCTTTGGAAGGGAAAACTTCACATTTTTCTGCCAACAGGTCTATGACATTGATTCCTTTATTCAATTCGTTGTATGAGATGTTGAATTGAGGTACGCCTTCGAATATAGAAAGAAATGTCTCCTCATCCAGTTTCCGTAAGGTGTCTTCAGTCCCTTTGCCAAACAAGATTTCGGATGCTTCCACGGAGGTGTTATAGGCTTCTTCAGAATGCACCAAACAAGTAACTTCCTTGGCCAGGCATTTTTGCAACAGTCGTAAGTGCGGTGCCTCAAGGTGTTCTGCTACTAGTTTTTCTATAGCTTCTTTTGAAAGCAAAGTGAATATTTTGATGTATTTCTGAGCATCTTCATCGGATGTGTTCAGCCAAAATTGATAAAACTTGTAAGGTGAGGTACGAGCGGGATCCAACCAAACGTTGCCCGATTCGGTCTTGCCAAACTTTGTCCCATCGGCCTTTTTGATTAACGGACAAGTGAGGGCAAATGCCTCTCCACCTGTTTTCCGTCTGATTAGTTCGGTCCCTGTTGTTATGTTGCCCCACTGGTCGGAACCTCCCATTTGTAATTTGCAATTATTGTTCTGATATAAGTGCAAAAAATCTGCTCCTTGAACCAATTGATAGGTGAATTCTGTGAATGACATTCCGGAACCACTATCGGCATCCAACCGTTTCTTAACTGAATCCTTTGCCATCATATAGTTGACAGTGATGTGTTTCCCAATGTCGCGGATAAAGTCCAGAAAAGAAAAGGTACTCATCCAGTCGTAGTTATTGACCATCTCTGCAACGGTTGCTGTATCAGACTCAAAATCAAGAAATTTTGCAAGTTGATTTTTCAGGCACTCTTGATTGTGACGTAAGGTAGATTCGTCGAGAAGATTTCGCTCCTGTGATTTCCCGGAAGGGTCGCCAATCATGCCGGTGGCACCTCCAACCAAGACGATTGGTTTGTGTCCGGCAACCTGAAAATGTTTCAGCATCATGACACCTACTAGGTGACCGATGTGCAGCGAATCGGCGGTAGGATCAATGCCGACATAGGCGGATGTCAGCTCTTTAGCCAATTGCTCATCTAAGCCGGGCATCTTATCGTGGATCATGCCTCTCCAGGAAAGTTCTTCAACAAAGTTCATATCAAAATTTTTGGCAAAAATAGCGCATTATATCGGCTGAGAAAAATTGAATTGATAATCAGACGAAGTTTTCCGATCTTTGGGCAAAGAAAACGGTTCAAACGGTTTAAAATATTTCCTTTTTGTAAGGGCTAAAGCTTCTGCCTTTAAGACGTTTTGCACGTTTTGTTCTTCAAAAATAAATAGCAAATATAATGGTATGAAAGAGTTTAGTATCCTTCGGAAAACATTGATTCTACTGGTTATTCTGCAATTGTCGATATTTGCTGCGATCGCGCAACATCGGGTATTTTTGCTTCATCCTACGGTAGGGAATATTGAAAATATGTTGGAGTTGATCAGGCAAAAAGTTATTGATATTCCGGATTTGGAGATGATAGGCGTATACCACGAAAAGGAAGCCTCTGATTATACCCAGTCTGATGCGTACCTAAAAGAGCATAAAATTGCGCATTACACACTTATGAAAATCAGCGGCGAACTTAATGTACAAAATATATATAGGGAAAATGAGTGTTCTCCAGCTTTCCAAAAGATCGTGAAGGAGGCTGATGCAATTGTTTTTTTTGGTGGCCCGGATATCCAGCCTGTTCTATATGGTGCAAAACAGCATTTATTGACTGTTGTAACTGACCCGTTCCGCCATCTGATGGAGACTTCACTCTTATTTCATCTCATGGGAGGCAGTCGAAATCCTGCATTCAAACCCTTGCTTTTGCAGAAACCTAATTTGATCGTTCGCGGGTTCTGTTTGGGAATGCAGACCATGAATGTTGCCGCCGGAGGCACTTTAGTGCAGGATATTCCGATGGAAGTTTACCACGTTACCACCGCTGAAGGCATGTTGACAATGGATATCAAAAATCGTCATCACAACTATCAGAATGAGCTGCATCCGGGATGTAGTCTTGATTGGGGATTGCTTCATCCTGTTAAATTGAGTGCCACTGGATACTTTCACGAACTTTGCAAGAATATGGAGCAACAGGAACCTTATGTTTTCAGTTCGCATCATCAGGCTGTCGGTGTAAAAGGAAAGGACCTGGAAGTAATCGCCTCTTCCATGGATGGGAAAATAGTTGAAGGATTGCAACATAAGGTGTTTAGAGAAGTTATTGGCGTTCAGTTTCATCCCGAAAAAGCGGATCTTTATCTACCGGAAAGTCTTTATATTAGCAATCCGGACGATCAGTATTCTTTATATAAGCAACTGATTAAAGAGAAGAGTATGGAGTTTCACCTAAAATTCTGGAAAGACTTCTCCGATAAGATCAAAAAGCTAAAAGCCAATGGCTAACTGCTTTTAGCTTTTTTAAGATACAACTTTCTTCTGAATCTCTTCCTTTTCCGCTTTCAGAAACGGAAGCAGATTAGGCGCTAACTTTTCGATAGGTGTATAATATTTTGATTGGCTCTTGGGTTCTTTTGGAATAATAGTAACGTCGTATGCCTCAACAAGGGTAACTAAATACATTATAAAGCTAAGTATAAAAGCGGTTTTGATCACCCCAAATATTGAACCACCAATCCGGCTTAAAATTCCCAAGGCAATAGCACGAACAAATTTCTCCAATGCATTTGCTATAAGATGCACAACGATAACAACACTGATAAAAATAAGAATGAAAGCCACCGTCTTAATAGTGCCGGGTCGCCACGAGACAGTATGTGACAGCCAGTTTTGGAGGTAGACAGAAAATAGCATTGCACAGAGTACACCGAGAACGATTGCCGCTACCGAAGCAAACTCCACGAAGAAGCCTTTGACAAATCCTCGAACAGCAGCAGCGAGTAGGATTATGATCAAGATCACGTCGACGATATTCATAACTTTAGGTTGATTAATAAAGTAGGGATTAAAGTTAAAAAATTAAATGTTGTCATAACCTGATTGGACGAAAATTCGTAGTTTTAACCACAGTAAAGAAACTAAGTTAACCATCAACCGGACTTCATGGACATTGTCAATTCCATCATCAATTGGATCAATTACAAAAGGATTTATCAAATTGAACTTTATCGTGAGCATGCCCGAGAAATTCAGGAGGAACTTCTTTTTGATTTGATTGGTTCAGCCAGAAATTGCGAGTGGGGAAAGAAATACGACTATGAATCGATGGCTTCAATCAAAGATTTTCAGCAGCGGGTACCAATCTCTACCTATGAAAAAATGGAGCCGTTTATCACTCGAATGATTGAAGGTCATAAAAATGTTCTTTGGCCCGGTGAGATCAAATGGTTCGCCAAATCTTCCGGAACAACAAATGCTAAGAGTAAGTTTATACCTGTCTCAAAAGAGTCCTTGGACGAGTGTCATTTTCAAGGTGGAAAAGATGTACTGGCAATGTACTATAAAAATTTTCCCGAGACTAGATTATTATCAGGAAAGAGTCTCACACTTGGCGGCAGTCATAGGGTAAACAGCATGAACAATAATTCCTATTACGGTGACCTTTCTGCCATTATGATCGAAAATCTTCCTTTCTGGACCGATTTTCACAGAACACCACCTACCGAGATTGCCCTAATCGAACAATTTGAGAAAAAAATTGAAGAGATTGCCAAGACTTCTATTCACGAAAATGTTACCTCCTTTGCCGGCGTTCCATCCTGGAATCTGGTATTGATGAAATATATCCTCGAATATACGGGTAAATCCAATCTTTTGGAAATCTGGCCTAATCTTGAGGTTTTTATCCATGGCGGGATTGCTTTTGAGCCTTACCGCGAGCAGTTCAAAAAGCTGATTCCTTCTGAGAACATGCAGTATATGGAAACGTACAATGCTTCTGAAGGTTTTTTTGCTATTCAGGACGATCCCGCATCCTCAGATATGTTGCTGATGCTGGATTATGGGATATTTTACGAGTTCATCCCGATGAATAAAATTGATTGCGATAAACCTGTTGCGTTGCCTTTGTGGGAAGTTGAAATGGGGGTAAACTATGCAATTGTCATTTCAACTAACGGAGGACTCTGGCGATACCTTATCGGTGATACCGTAATGTTTTCGCAAAGGAATCCATACAAACTCCGAATTACCGGTCGAACCAAGCAATTTATCAACGCATTTGGCGAGGAAATCATTGTTGATAATGCCGAAAGAGCCCTATTATCGGCTTCAAACGAAACTGGTGCGATCATCAGTGAATACAGTGCCGGGCCAATATTTATGAGTGATAGCGCTAAAAAGGGATCGCATGAATGGTTAATTGAATTCGAAAAGGAACCCGACAACTTGGAATCCTTTACCAACCATCTGGATCTTAAATTACAGTCGCTTAACTCCGACTATGAGGCGAAACGGTTCAAGAGCTCAACACTGGAAAGGCCTAAAGTGGTAATTGCATCAAAAGGGACTTTCCTGCAGTGGATGCGCGAAAAAGGGAAAGTTGGCGGACAAAATAAAGTTCCAAGACTCTCAAATGACAGGGAGTATTTAGATGAGCTATTGATCATTAATAAGAAAATTTGCTAATTTGCTAATGTGAAAATGTGATATTGTGCTAGTTATTTGCATTTGATTATTTTGAATAAATCTGCATCGATTGAATGAAAATATGTGAATGAAAGAATTTATTAGCATATTAGCATATTAGCACATTAAACTGTCTTATAAATAATTAAAAGATTTAATTTATACAAAACATGAAAAGGGAACCTCTTAGTATGCACATCGCAATAGCCGGAAATATTGGTGCCGGAAAAACAACGCTAACTCGTTTGCTGGCAAAGAATTATGGATGGGAGGCTCATTATGAAGATGCAGACAATAATCCGTATCTCGATGATTTCTATCATGATATGCTTCGCTGGTCGTTTAATCTCCAAGTCTATTTTCTCAATTCCCGATTTAGCCAGGTACTGGATTTCAGGGATAGCGGAAAAACGGTTATCCAGGATCGAACCATCTATGAGGATGCTGAAATCTTTGCACCCAACTTGCACGAGATGGGTCTGATGAGTACACGCGATTTTTCCAATTATCGTACTTTGTTCAACCTGATGAGCAGGTTAATCAAAGCACCTACGCTGATGATCTATCTCCGGGCTACGGTGCCTACTTTGGTCAACAACATCCAAAAGAGAGGCCGTGATTACGAAAACAGCATCCGATTGGACTATCTCGGTCAACTTAACCAACGTTATGAAGCCTGGGCAACCCACTACACTTTGGGTAAGATGTTGATTGTAAATGTTGACAATCTTAATTTCGAAGAGAATCAGGAAGATTTGAGTAAAATCATTGACAGGATCAATGCACAGTTCAATGGACTATTTTAAATATGGAGAGGATCATCTAACCACCGGACTCGCTCTTCGGATTGCCTCCGGTGAGGTGATTGGTAAAATCAGTCATGCTGCCGGAAATGTGATTGAAAAAAGTCGTCGAAGAGTAGAAGAAATCGTAGCCGATCATCAGAGTGTTTATGGCATTAACACTGGGTTTGGCCCGCTCTGTACAACCATTATTTCCGAAAAAGACACCAAAAAACTTCAGTACAATATCCTTAAGAGTCATAGTGTGGGTGTGGGTGATCCGATTTCGCCTGAAATGGCCAAGCTGATGATGATTCTCAAGGTGCATGCCCTTTCGATGGGCTATTCCGGCATTGCCATGAGTACGCTTGAGAGGATTATCTGGCATATCAATGAAAATATCATTCCGGTCGTTCCTTCTCAGGGATCCGTGGGTGCTTCGGGTGATCTCGCACCGCTTTCTCATCTGTTTCTGCCGTTAATCGGGTTTGGCGAAGTTTATTTCGAAGGTCAGCGAATGGAGACAAGTAGGGCACTCCAAAAATTCGGACTTGCCTCGGTAGAGTTAGGTGCAAAAGAAGGATTAGCCTTAATTAATGGTACCCAGTTTATCGCAGCCCACGCCATCAAAGTAGTGGAGCGGCTTCAAAATTGCCTCGATAATGCCGATCTGATTGCTGCAATGAATCTTGAAGCGATGTTAGGGTCAGTCAGGACATTCATCGAAGAGTTGCATCTACTTCGTCCCTACCGCGGAACAATCTATGTTGCTGAACGGATGCGGATATTACTCACTGACTCCGAGATGGTTCTGTCTCATAAAAATTGTACCCGGGTGCAGGATCCTTATTCACTTCGCTGTATTCCGCAGGTACACGGCGCATCGCGAAACGCTTTTTTACATCTGAAAGAACTTTTGCACATTGAGTTGAATTCTGTAACCGATAATCCCATTTTGCTAAGAGATGGCAGCACGGTCTCAGGTGGAAATTTTCACGGTCAGCCGTTGGCGATGCCGCTCGATTATGCCGCAGTTGCTGCTGCTGAGCTGGGTAATATTGCCGATCGGCGGATCTATCTCTCGTTGCAAGATACCATCCCCGGACTGCCAAAATTGCTAATGCGCGAAACCGGACTGAACTCCGGATTTATGATCCCACAATACACAACGGCTGCATTGGTTAGCGAGAATAAATCGTTCTGTTTTCCCGCTTCCGCGGATAGCATTCCAACTTCATTGGGTCAAGAGGACCACGTAAGTATGGGATCGATCAGCGCACGAAAGTGTTTGATGATCATCGACAATTTGGAGAAAATTCAGGGGATTGAATTGTTCTGCGCTGCGCAGGGCTTTAATTTCAGAAAGCCTTTAAAATCAAGTATTATTCTGGAAGCATGCCACGAATTGGTTCGTGAAAGTATCCCGTTTGCAGAATCAGATCATGTGATGTCGGAAGAGATGAACAAGGCCATAAGCATGGTCAAAAACAAATCACTCGTTAAATTATCCGGTGAAGTGGCTTTAGGTTACGGGATAAATCTTAAAAATGAACACGATGAATTTTTCGGTATTTATTGAAAAGTATGCGGCTCATCCAAATTACCATGCCCCCAGAGGAAACCAGCTAAATGCAAAATCGTGGCAAACAGAGGCTCCTCTTAGGATGTTGCTCAATAATCTCGACCGCGAAGTGGCCGAAAATCCGGAAGAGCTGGTGGTTTATGGTGGTACAGGTCAGGCGGCACGGAGTAAAGTAGCGCTGAGAGATATCATCAAGGCACTGCTCACCTTAGACGAGAATCACTCACTTCTGGTCCAATCCGGGAAAGCAGTTGGTATTGTCAGAACACACCCAGAAGCTCCACGCGTTTTAATCGCCAATAGCAACCTCGTGCCGGCCTGGGCAACCTGGGAGCACTTCGAACGCTTGAAGCAAGACGGTCTGATGATGTACGGTCAGATGACGGCCGGAAGCTGGATCTATATTGGAAGTCAGGGAATTTTGCAGGGAACCTACGAGACTTTTATGGCCTGCGGAAAAAAGTATTTCAACAACAATTTAAAGCATAAATTATTGGTATCAGGTGGATTGGGCGGCATGGGTGGAGCTCAGCCACTAGCTGCCACCATGGCCGGAGCCACCTATTTGGGAGTTGACATCGATCCGGAAAGAATCAAAAAGAGAGTGCAGACTGGATATATTGACAAGATTGCCTTCTCATACCGAGAAGCTATAGATCTTGTTTTGCAGGCCAAAGAAAGGGGTAATGCCCTCTCTGTTGGGTTGG
The DNA here is from genome assembly GCA_038325635.1 of Bacteroidales bacterium. Classification (GTDB taxonomy): domain Bacteria; phylum Bacteroidota; class Bacteroidia; order Bacteroidales; family Prolixibacteraceae; genus CAINVV01. Next base: position 8,052 of record JBBQJE010000040.1, on the reverse strand, counting down.
TTGCCGACATTGGCGACACCCTGCAAAACCTGTTAAACGACGGGATTGTCCCGGATATTCTAACGGATCAGACTTCGGCTCATGATCCGCTTCACGGCTATATTCCCAATGGAATTACGCTTGCGAAGGCCATCACCTTGCGGACGGATGACCCAATTCGCTATAAAGAGCTTTCCATGAAAAGCATGGCCCGGCATGTTGGCTTGATGTTACAGTTACAGAATCTGGGCAGCGTCACTTTCGACTATGGAAATAACCTCCGCGAAATGGCGAAACAAGGTGGCGAACCGAATGCGTATGATTACGACGGATTTACGCCAAAATTCATCCGTCCACTTTTTTGCGAAGGGAAGGGGCCTTTCCGATGGGTTGCCTTGTCGGGTGATCCAGAAGATATATATGCAACGGATCAGGCATTGATTGAAGCATTTCCGGATAATCAGCCCATGATCAACTGGTTGAAAAAGGCACGGGAGCGAGTCTCCTTCCAGGGACTACCTGCCCGGATTTGCTGGCTGGGCATGGGTGAGCGGGAAACGGCCGGACTGCTTTTCAACGATTTGGTAAAAACAGGCAAGGTAAAGGCACCCATTGTGATTGGTCGTGATCATCTCGATTGCGGGTCAGTTGCATCCCCCAACCGCGAAACCGAAAAGATGAAAGATGGCAGCGATGCGGTCTCTGACTGGCCATTGCTTAATCTGATGTCCAATACGGCCGGAGGAGCCACCTGGGTATCCTTCCATCACGGCGGCGGAGTAGGAATGGGTTATTCCCAGCATGCCGGCATGGTCGTTTTGGCCGATGGCACCGATCGGGCAGCTGCCTGTATTCGCCGGGTTCTTTATAATGATCCGGCCATGGGCATTTTCAGACACCACGATGCCGGGTATGAGGAAGCTACGGAGACGCTGGAGAGGTTTGGGATGGAGTTTTAAAAAGTGGTGATAGAAGACAGGAGACATAAGATGAAATGTACTTATTTGGAGAGTCATTGCTAATTTGCATTTTACTACATTTGCTTTAATCTGAATCTTAATTCTTCCTGCATAGAACACTAGAACTAAAATTTGCCTATCACATATATTAATTATCTTTCGTATCTGATTAATAAGCTTAAAGCTGACAAATGGACTATTAAAAAGGATTAATTGATAAAATTGATTCAGCGGTAAGGATAAATCGAGAAGGCAATGAAATAATTCATGCGGGAGTGAAAAGGTTTCCGAAATCGAGTTATCGATAATTTGCCGACAACTGGAAATAGTATCGATGAGTCAATTCTTGCAATGAAAGAATATATTAGGGATTAAAAGTTTAGAATTATATGAGTTACCAAACACCACCAATTTTCATTACCGGGCCTTTCCGCCAGCTATTAACCATGGATCATCTGCCCATAAAAGGCAGTTTGAAAGATTCGCAATTGGAGGTGGTTGAGGAAGCGGGTATCGTTCATCAGGAAGGAAAAATTCTGGAGGTTGGCCTATTCAAAGACCTTTGTTCCAAATACGATTCGCCAAAATATCAGATACAATTCATTGACTCAGATACAATTGCTTTGCCTGGCTTGGTAGATCCACACACGCATATTTGTTGGGTAGGAAGCCGGGAGAATGATTATTCCCTGCGATTAGAAGGAAAAAGCTATTCAGAGATTGCTCAAAATGGCGGAGGAATTTGGAATACAGTCACCAAAACAAGAAGTGCTTCAATTGATGAATTGAAAAACCTTTTGACCGCGAGAGCGATGCGACAATTGAAAGCTGGAATTACTACTTGTGAGGTTAAAAGCGGATATGCGCTTAGTCTTGAAGGTGAAATTCGGCTGCTTGAGCTAATCAGATCGGTCAATCAGGATCTGCCAATAGATCTCATTTCTACCTGTCTGGCAGCTCATATCAAACCAAAAGATTTTAAAGGAAATGCAAAGGAATACCTGCAATTACTGGCGGAGAAGTTACTTCCAAAGATGAGAGCAGCTAATCTGACAAACCGTGTGGATATATTTGTTGATGAAGATGCCTTCAAGGTTGAGGAAGCAGAAAAATATCTATTAAAAGCAAAAGAACTTGGATTTGACCTTGTTGTCCATGGAGAGCAGTTTTCCTCCGGTGGAGTAGCTTTGGCCATTAAAGTCGGAGCCAAAAGTGTTGACCATTTGGAAAAGATTAGTCCAAAAGAGATAGAATTACTGGCTGCATCAGATGTTGTGGCGATGGCTCTGCCGGGCGCCTCGATCGGTTTAGGATACCAATTTGCTCCTGCACGCAAACTTCTGGATGCCGGTTGTTGCTTGGCGGTCGGTTCAGACTGGAATCCGGGCTCAGCTCCCATGGGCGATCTGTTGGTACAAACTGCTATCCTGGGTGCTTTTGAAAAACTGTCCAATGCTGAACAGTTGTCGGCTATCACCTTTCGTGCTGCCAATGCGCTCAATCTGAATGACAGAGGAATCCTGAAGAAGGGAAATGTTGCTGATTTTATAGGTTTCCCCGGAAGGAATTACAAGGAAATTCTATACCAGCAAGGAATGCTAAAACCTGCACATATCTGGAAAAATGGCAACCGTATTATGTGAAAGAATAACAGTTTATTTATTATTTTTATCTCATGTCTCAAGTCTCCAGTCTCATGTCTTGTTGAAAAGAGCATGACTGATCTTTCAAAATTTAATTGTCTGCCAAAGCTAAAACCATGAAACGAATCATCGAGTGTGTGCCGAATTTTTCGGAAGGAAGAGAGATGGAAGTCATCCGTCAGATAACCGAGGTTATTGAAAAAGTACCCGGCATCAAATTGTTAAATGTGGATCCGGGGTATGCCACCAACCGCACAGTGGTCACCTTCGCCGGTGAACCGGAAGCTGTTGTGGAGGCGGCTTTCCAGTCGATAAAAAAGGCTTCGGAACTCATTGATATGCGCCATCATACCGGCGAACACCCTCGGTTTGGGGCTACTGATGTTTGTCCGCTGGTTCCTGTTTCGGATATTACAATGGAGGAAACGATAGAATATGCACGTGCATTAGCCAAGCGGGTTGGAGAGGAACTGCAGATTCCTGTTTACTGCTACGAGCAGGCAGCTTTCGAACCCAAACGGCAAAGTCTGGCAAATTGTCGATCCGGCGAATACGAGGGTTTGCCGGAAAAGGTAGCCTCTTCGCAATGGAAACCTGATTTTGGTCCGGCGCAGTTTAATCCCAAATCTGGAGCTATTGCAATCGGTGCCCGTAACTTCTTGATTGCTTACAATATCAACTTAAATACGACTTCTGTCAGGCGTGCCAACTCCATCGCTTTCGATATCCGGGAGGCCGGCAGGATTTTACGTGACGGTGATCCCGTAACCGGGAAAATCATAAAGGATAAAAAAGGAGAACCTATCCGCATTCCGGGTTCGCTCAAAAATGTTAGGGCTATAGGCTGGTACATCAAAGAATACCGGATGGCTCAGATCTCCATGAACCTTACTGATATCACTGTAACGCCTATTCACATTGCTTTTGACGAGGTTTGTGAGAAAGCCGGTGAACGAGGAATTCGTATAACCGGATCCGAGCTGATCGGGGTTGTGCCTCTATCCTGCATGCTGGATGCGGGGAAATATTTTCTTCACAAGCAGCAGCGATCATCCGGAATACCGGATGAGGAAATTATTGAAGTAGCTGTACGCACCTTAGGACTTAACGAATTGGCCCCTTTTGATCCGAAGAAGAGAATCATCGAATACCTTCTTGGAGAGGAGCAGAAAGACCAGCTGATCGATCTCTCGTTACGGAAACTGACCCATGAGACAGCCTCTGAATCACCTGCTCCGGGTGGAGGATCCATCTCTGCAGCTGTCGGGGCTTTAGGTGCTGCACTTGGAGCAATGGTTGCCAATCTTTCTGCGCATAAACGAGGATGGGACGATAGGTGGGAGGAGTTCTCCAACTGGGCAGAAAGGGGCAAAACGGCCTATGAAGAGCTGCTGACGATGGTCGATGCAGATACACGGGCTTTCAACGGGGTAATGGAGGCTTTTGGCCTGCCAAAAGGGAGTCAGGATCAGAAAGAGTTGCGTAAAATGGCGATTCAGAACGCAACTTTACAGGCTATCGAGGTTCCTTTCAGGGTAATGAAACTTGCCGCTGAAGCAGTCGAATTGTTGGAGCAAATGGCTAAAATAGGCAATCCAAATTCTGCCAGTGATGTGGCCGTAGGTGCGCTTTGCCTGCGAACTGCAGTATCCGGCGCCTGCCTGAACATCAAAATTAATGCGGTTGAACTTACTGATCCGGCTCTGGTTGCAGAAACAGTTAACGAGGCAAATCGAATTGAGAAACAGGCTTGTAAGCGATGTGATCAAATACAGAAATTGGTACTTAAAAAGATCAATTCTAAATCTTAACTTTGCGCTCCTCGTAAGTGCTTTAATGAATTTAGTGATTGAAATTTCATTTTCATCAGGATCTCTAAGCTTTTCATTAAGAAAATCGTACGAGAAAACGATAATTTCATTCAGATGATACTATTGAACAACCCATTCAAAAAATACCTGATAATTTTCTGGTCTGTTTTTGCTGCCGGAATTCTGGCCATTGTGATCCTTTTCACGCTAATAGGTAAGGGAAAATTGGGATATATGCCATCCCTAACGGAACTGGAAAATATTGAATCTTCCCTAGCTTCTGAAGTTTATACTGCTGACAGCCTTGTCATGAGGAGATTTTATTTTAAAGAAAACCGCACTTTTATTAGTTATGATGCCATCAGTCCGAATGTAATAAAAGCATTGGTTGCAACTGAGGATGTTCGATTTTACCAGCACCCCGGTATTGATCTACGTGGCCTTTTCAGGGTATTCAAGGGTATTGTAACAGGAAATACAAGTGCGGGTGGAGGCAGTACGCTCTCTCAGCAACTTGCCAAAATGCTTTTCCCCCGCGAAGATATCGGCAACAAGTTCCAACTCGCAGTGCGAAAACTGAGGGAATGGGTTATTGCCGTAAAACTGGAACGAAGTTTCACCAAGGAGGAGATTATTTCGATGTATCTTAATAAGTACGACTTCCTGAATCTTGCTGTGGGCATCAAATCCGCTTCAGAAATATATTTTGGAACGACTCCTGATCTTTTGACCATCGAGCAGGCAGCGATGTTGGTGGGAATGGCAAAAAATTCATCCCTATATAATCCAATTCGACGGACAGAATTAGTTCGCAACCGGAGAAATGTAGTATTAGCCCAAATGGAGAAGAACGGTTTCATCACAGTAGCTGAACTTAATCATTATAAAAGCCTTCCATTAAATCTGAACTTTCATAAAGAGGACTACAAATCAACACCGGGTACTTATTTTACCGAGTATCTGCGTACGCTATTAACCTCACCAAAACCTGACAGGCAGCGTTATAAGGCTTGGCAACTTCAGCAATTCCGTGAGGATTCAATTGAATGGGAGACAAATCCGTTGTATGGATGGTGTACCAAGAATCCTAAGCCGGATGGCAAACTCTATGATATTTATACCGATGGACTGAAAATTTATTCGACCATTGATATGCGGATGCAGACCTACGCTGAGAAAGCAGTACGGACTCATCTTGGCAAAAATGTGCAGCCCTTATTCAATGAACGTATAAAAAGTCAAAGGAACAGGCCTTTCTCCAATGATTTGACGAACGAGCAGGCTCAGCAGGAGTACGATAGAATGATGAAAAATAGTGATCGTTACCATTCGCTTCGTACGCAGGGAATGCAACTTGAGGAGATAAAGAAAGTTTTCAGCACTCCAACCGACATGATGGTCTTTTCTTGGAGAGGCGAAACAGACACGATAATGTCGCCACTTGATTCCATTAAATATCATCTTGGATTTTTGCGTTCTGCCATGATGACCATGGAAGTTAAGACTGGAAAGATTAAAGCATGGGTTGGCGGACCGAATTACAAACACTTCATGTACGATATGGTGAAAAACGGGAAACGGCAAGTTGGTTCAACCGTAAAACCTTTCCTTTACACCTTGGCGATGCAGAATGGTTTTTCTCCATGTACTCTTGTTCCAAATACGGAACACTCTTTTACGTTATTCGATGGCACTACTTGGACTGCGAAAAACTCCGGAACGACCAAAATGGATGGTAAAATGGTGACCCTTAAATGGGGATTGGCAAATTCGGTGAACCAGATTTCAGCCTGGGTAATGAAGCAGTTTAATCCGCAGGCTATGGCCGATATGATGCACAAATTAGGGATAACGAGTCCGATCGATGCGGTTCCGTCCATGTTTTTGGGAACCTCGGATGTTTCTGTTTATGAGATGGTTGGTGCCTATGGTACCTATGGAAACCATGGTGTTTACACCAAACCCTATTGTGTAACCAGGATTGAAGATCGAAATGGGAATGTTTTGGCTCGTTTCACTCCTGAGTCGCATGATGCTATTGATGCCAAAACGGCCTATCTGATGATTAATCTGATGGAGGCAGTTGTTAATGAAGGAACTAGTGCCCGACTGAGAAGGAATGTTGATTACGGCAATATCACTGCCGACGTGGCAGGCAAAACAGGAACGACACAGAATCAGTCGGATGGCTGGTTCATGGGTATAACACCCGAATTGGTCACCGGTGTTTGGACCGGTGGCGACCTTCGCAGTATTCACTTCGAAGGACTGTCTGCCGGTCAGGGAGCCAGCATGGCACTGCCTATTTATGGCTATTATATGAACAGTCTTTTCCGTGACCGGACTTTGGGCTATACCCAATCTTCTGTTTTTGAAGCTCCCGCTGGTTTCAATATAGATATGGATTGTCGCAAGGTAATGAAAGAAGAAAAAGAAGATGAATCTCCTGAGAAGGATTTTTTCTGATCAATACCAAATCCGAATAGTTTCAGGTTATTCTTGTAAGTTTAACTCCTTAATGGCATTACTAAGATCTTCATCAGGTTTTATGACATTGTAATTTCCCCAGAATTCCTTATCATAAGTGCCAATTTTTTCTGAGAATATGTCTTTTTCATGGAAAATTCCTTCCGGTCCGAACCGGGCTTTTTTTGGAAATGGATATTGCTGTGTGACCAGCACATCGGTAACATTTCTGTATTCGGTTTTGAATTTCTTCTTCTGTTTTACTCTGAAAACAATATCACTATGTGCTGAAAAGAATTGCCATTTATTATTTAGCATTCGGTATTGAACGGAATAATCTACATTCTCAGGTCGAGTATCAAATCCGACTGGCTCCCTTTCAATAAAACTCTCTCCATTGATTTTCAGGCTTTTCTTGTCATACGAATATTCCGCCCCTACTAGTGCATAATTTTCCGAGTCAATGAAAATTTTACCGTTAAAACATGGGAAATCAGTCTCGGCCATGCGATTGAAACGGATGATCCACGTCAGTCTACCGTTAATCATCTCAGGATGCTCGAAGCGGTATTGGTATAGATATTCATATTCAGGACTTATAAAAGTCTCTAAATTTTTTACGATATCCAGGGAGTTGATTATCAACGGTCCACCCTGTACTTTTACATATACCTCTTTTGGCTTTCTGTTCATGTCCGCTTTCCGACCCTTTAAAAATCGAACCCGATCCGGTTCATTGAATTTGTAAGGTGCTTTCAAAACCTCCATGGCGGCTTCCCAAACACCAACATAATCTCCATCCTGACGAGCTGTTTCGCGGTAAAAAATCATCATCAACTGTGGTTCATCAATGTAATTATTCCGTATATTATCTCTAAATTGCTGAAGGATTGCTCTTGGATCAACGGGTTTGACCTGGATCTCCCGGAGGTTAATCGATTCGCTGTGAAGCCTTACAATAGGCTCTTTCTCCAATTCCTTCAGTGTTAAAACTCTTTGCCGATACCCCAAAGAGCTAATGATTAAGTTTTTTGTATGTAAAATATACGGAATGTTCAGATCGAAATTTCCTTCACTATTGGTCATGGTGCCAATGAATTCCCCTTCTATCGAGACTGCAGCATACGATACAGGAGATTTTCCATCTTTCCCCACTACCCGTCCCGATACTTTTAGCGGTTTAGGTTCAACACG
>JBBQJE010000039.1:0-18607 GCA_038325635.1 Bacteroidales bacterium | reverse complement strand
TGCCTGACCACGAAAAAGGATAGAATCAGGACTACTTGCTTTGCCGGAAAGGTGGAAATCTCCTTTCAACAAACCACCAAGCGTACTGATTTTGAGGTAACTCTTTGCATAAGGGAAGAACGTTCCAATATCCAGCTTATCCAAAGAAAGATCAACTTTATAAGCGCCATTACTTTGATTATAATTGGATTTTGCTTCCAGGGTGCCTCCGTTTTCGAAATGAAGTTTAATTCCTGCATCTTTCACCTCCTCTTGATTGAAACTAAGAGAAGGAATGGAAAATTTCAAGTCGTTGAGCGTTGTGGTATGATCAACCGACTTATCTGTAAAAACCAGCTTCCCTTGATCCATGGAAATATTTTTTAGAATATACTGGAATGGCGCGGAGGGTTTTTCTGAAGGCGTTTCTTTGGGCTTTGAATTAATAAAAGCAATAATATCATCAAAATTATACAAGCTATCTTTTCGGACAATATTGGCAAATGGTTTTACAATATGGAATTTCTCGACAATTAATTGAGACGAGATTAGAGGAATTGGTGAAATATTAATTTGGAGCGTATCAAAAGAGACAAATATTGATTTCCCATCTGCCTCCAATAACTTGAAATCCAATATACTTACGGTTGTGGGAAAATAATTAATCTTTATTTCCCGAACGGAGGTTTTCCGACCGGAATACTCAATCCCATGTTCATTTACATACTTCGTCAACCGCGAAGGAAGAGCTATCAGGATAATTAACAATAATACCAGGACGACCGGAAGAATGATAAATAGAAAAATTTTGATTGCTTTTTTCATTAGAAGCTATTTTAAAATCCTGGAATCAATAAGGATCAATACATTAGGATCTGAATCTTGAAGCCAAAACCAATGCAAAATTAGCAATTTGTAATCTAACAAAAGGTACAATTTCCCAACAAATACAATTCAAATTTAATCTCCCAAAAAATGAGGAGGAGTGAAATTCCCGGACTCTTCCTTCTTATTGTTCTGTTTCTTCTTGTTATGGCTTACGATAAACAAAACTCCAACAATTACGAAAGGAAAGGCAATCATTAATGCAATACCGAAGGATTGCCAGATCGTGTTATGGTTGCGATGGTTATTCAAAATGAACACAGCAATGCAAAAAGCAATTCCGAGGATGGTAAACAGAATTCCGCCAACATATTCCCATTTCCAGGCAATCAGCAGAACGGCAATTAGAATATAGGTTGGAATAAGGTGAATAAGAAATCCTCCAATTTGTTGCCAAAGTGTTAGTTCCGGTGCAAAAGAATCCAACGCAAACATGCTTACAAAGAGAATTGCCAGGATACAGATGATCCTGGGTAACCAATGATACAACTTGATTGAATTTTCCATAGTGCTCGAATTTAAGTTATGACCTTTTAGTTAAAATGCCTTCTATTTAATTATCTGTAAATGGTGTTGTAACTTCGATTCTGTTGTTATCCGGATCCAGGGTTTCAAATTCATAGAATCCATCGCCAGTCTTTCTGGGGGCGCTTAAAATCCTATACCCATCCTTTTCCAATTCCTTCGCCTTTTCATCCACATCTTTTGTGGTAGCTACCTTAAAAGCAATATGAATAATTCCCTTGTGCTGCCTAGTTATCGTGTCATTCAAATTATCGGGGATGTTTGGCATTGACATAATTTCAAGTCTTGCACCTGATTCAAACGACAGGATATAACTCTGAAATTGTTTCTTTTCATTGGTGTATTTTGTTCCGGAGGTACCACCAAAATAGCGGATGTAATAAGATCGCAATTCTTCCAGCTTGTCTGTCCAAATTCCAATATGATCAAGTGTCATGTCGATAAATTAATTTTTAAAACTCATTTTAAAGTTCTTTTATAATGTATGTCAGAATGAAATTTCAATGCGGTAAAACTGTTTGTCCATGCCATGGCTGTATGTGCGATTAATGCGATCCAGATTGTGCCGGAAGCTAAAGTGACGAGGCAAAATACAACACCAAGAGGCAAAGCCCCGACCGTTTCATCCAATCCCTTAGGAATATGGGTAGCAGAATATAGCGCTATATTTATCGCTATTGCGGTCCAAACTCCAAGATGTTCTACCAGTGGGAATAAAAGTATACCCCTGAATAAAATTTCGTAGCCAAATAGATACAAAGCCCAACCCAAAGCATTCACAACAACGGTTGTTCGATTCCAAACTCTGGCACGAATCATTGGATAATTCATCAGATTCCTGGGTTTCTTCGCACTGATGTATGCCAATGGGATCACGATAAGAGACAGGATAAATGACCACATAATCGAAAAAAGAAGGGTGTCGGTGCGGAATGTAAGTCCAAAATCTGACAACGAATATTCGGGAAGAAAGATCATGCACACAATGAGTGGAATGATTCCCATTGATACAAAACCGAGTATTCTGTTAAAAGTGATGTGTCTGACCGATGCCCGATCAAAATTATATTTTTTATAGAAATAGGTCTTTAAATACTCTGATTTACTTGTAAACCAATATAGTATAAAAGAAAAAATGGTCAGAAGAACCGGAAGAAAAACCCTCAATTCACCCTTGGGCCATGTAAAATCTATCAAAACTGGTTGGTTCATTTAATTTTCACTTTTTTAATAATTGTTCTATACAAACCAGTCATAACATTCCCGAATGGCAATCAATACTCGAATCAAAGAGAAAAATTCGTACAAAATTTGTACGAATCGAGTGCTATAGTTTGGCGACTAAAAATAATAAAAAGATGATTCCATTTATTCTTACTTTAGTCCTATTCTATTTAAAAAAATTAAATCCTCATCTCATGCAATCTAATAGACGTAATTTTCTGAGACAGTCCATCTCTTCGGCCGCAGGAATGGCCGCTATTTCGATGTTACCAAACGATGTATTTGGCAAAGGCTCTCATCCTGGTTCTATAACTGATGAGATCATATTGAAACTTGAAGATCGTCCGAAGCCTAAATATTCGATTAAATTCTCCGTGATCGGTATCAATCATGGTCATATTTACGGTATGGTTGAAGCATTGATTGGAGGTGGTGGGATGATGGTGTCAGTTTTTGCCAAGGAACCCGATTTGTTGGCTGGATTCACCAAACGCTACCCCTCCGTTAAAGTAGCAAAAAGTGAAGAAGAAATTCTCGAAGATACGACCATTCAGTTGGTTGCCAGTGCCGGTATTCCAGTCGAACGGGCACCGCTTGGAATACGTGTGATGAAATCCGGTAAGGACTATGTGACCGACAAACCGGGTATTCTAACGTTAAGTCAGCTTAAAGAAGTCAAAAAAGTACAGAAAGAAACGAAACGGATTTATTCCATCGTGTACAGCGAACGGCTGACTAATCCCGCATCAGTCAAAGCTGGTGATCTGATTTTGGAAGGGGCAATTGGCAAAGTGATTCAAACTATTGGATTAGGGCCTCACAGAATGAATCCTGCTTCCCGTCCTGACTGGTTTTTCGATCCCAATAAGGCTGGCGGTGTCTTATGCGATATTGGCTCCCATCAGTGTGACCAATTCCTCTTTTATACCAACTCGAAGCAAGCTGAAGTTAATTTTTCGCAAATTGCGAATTTCAATACCTCTAAATATCCTGAATACCAGGATTTTGGTGATATGAGTGTGCGTAGTCCGCATGCCACTGGCTACATCCGTATTGACTGGTTCACACCTGCCGGTCTTGCCACCTGGGGAGATGGCCGAACATTCATTTTGGGTACAGAAGGGTATATTGAAATGCGAAAATACATTGATATTGCCGGCCGAAAAGGGGATAATCACTTGTTTCTGGTCAACCAGAAGGAGACAAAATACTTTGATTGTACCAATGTATATGTGCCTTATGGCGAGCGACTCGTAAGCGATGTGGTGAACCGCACCGAAACAGCCATGACACAGGATCACTGCTTCCTCGCAACAGAATTAGCTTTGACCGCTCAAAAGATGGCGCATAAAATTAATATTTGATATTTGTTGACCTCTTCCTTCGGTTTGTTTCTATGCTGTTTTTCACAATTGAAGGCCTAATTCAATTAATTTATTTAATAATCGGATTGATTCGCCCCTCCAAAATGTGGTTCGGATGTGGGGTGAATGCGATAAATTTTGATGCGGTCAAAGCATAAAAAAGGATGAATATAGGTTTCCATAGAATATTGAAGTATTTTACAGCATCTTTGTAAAATCATAAGAAAATGGAATTGTAAATGAAGATAGTCATTGCAGGTGCAGGAGAAGTAGGGACCCATCTGGCGAGGATGCTTAGCGGTCAGAATCATGACATCATATTACTGGACGACGATCCCGAAAAACTTCGAATAGTAGGACATAATGTTGATTTAATGACGGTTTCAGGCTCGGCTCACTCCTTTGTAGACCTGAAAGAAACCGGATTAAGCAAAACAGATCTCTTCATTGCCGTTACTACCTCGGAAGAAAGAAATGTTCTGGCCTGCACAATGGCAAACTATCTGGGTGCAGGTCGCACCATTGCAAGGATCAACAATTCCGAATATCTGCAGAACAGTTACAGGTTGAAACTCAGGGATCTGGGAATTCATGAACTCATATATCCTGAAAGCCTTGCGGCTAAAGAAATCGTTTCGTCAGTTAAACTTACCGGAACTCGGCAGTTTTTTGAATTTTCGGGTGGAAAACTGATTCTGTTGGGTATTAAAATCAGGGACAATGCCCCCATAGTAAACCATACACTTGAAGAGCTCGGCCCGAAGATGAAAGACATTGTTGCTGTCGCAATAACACGTGGAGACAAAACCATTATTCCTGATGGCCGGGACCAGATCAGGAATGGCGATATAGTTTATTTTGTAACGGACAATGCTACCCAAAAACAGGTTTTTCATCTGACAGGCAAGGAATTGTATGAAATCAAAAATATAATGTTTCTCGGCGGCAGCCGTATTGCCCAGAAAACAATAGAAAAATTAGGAGACAGGTACAATGTTAAAGTCATCGAAGAGGATCCGGAACGATGCAACATGCTTGCCGGGAAGTTTAATAATGCTTTGATTATCAACGGTGACGTGCGTAATCTGGACCTGCTGAACGAGGAGGGGTTGGGGAAAATGGATGCCATTATTGCCACTACCGGAAGTTCGGAAATCAACATGCTCTCCTGTCATCTTGCAAAAATGATGGGTGTAAAAAGAACAGTTGCCGAAATTGAAAATTTCGCCTTGATGAATACGGCTGAAGGCATGAATATCGGTTCGATTATCAATAAAAAACTGATTGCAGCAAGTTACATTTACCGTTTTACGCTAGACGCCGAAATCTCAAATGTTAAATGTCTTACTTCTACTGATGCCGAAGTATTTGAATTTATTGCCAAACCAGGTGCGAGGATCACGCTGAAACCTTTGAAAGATATTGATTTTCCATCTGATGCAAAAATAGGTGGTATTGTCCGTGGTGAATCCGGCCATGTTGCCCAAGGGAGCATGCAGATCCTTGAGGGAGATAAGGTGGTGGTATTTGCACTTCCAAGCGGTATAAAAAATCTTGAAAAATTTTTCAAATAAATCTGACCAGTCCATTTTGTAATGAATTACAAATTAATAATACGGTTGATCGGCACTTTACTTCTGGTGGAGGGGATAGGCATGCTGATAGCTATGCTTTTGTCGGCATTCAGCGAAGGCGAAGGCGATGACGTGCAGGCATTTGCCATTTCATCATTTATCTGCATTTTGCCCGGTTTGATTTCTTATTTTTTTACTGCAAAGCATACCAGTAATTTATCGCGGCGCGAAGGATTCTTTGCCGTAACCTTTGGATGGCTGACCATTTCTTTTTTTGGTTCACTGCCTTATATATTAAGTGGTTATATTCCAGGACTGACCGATGCTTTCTTTGAAACGATGTCAGGTTTTTCAACTACCGGGGCAAGTATTGTTAACGACATTGAATCTTTTCCCAGAGGGTTGCTTTTTTGGAGGGCTATGACCCACTGGCTCGGGGGAATGGGTATAATCGTTCTTGCGCTCTCCTTCCTGCCTGCTTTTGGTATTGGCGGTATGCAGCTATACAACGCGGAGTCACCAGGGCTAACCGTCGACAAGGTAAGCCCGCGTCTTCATCAGACAGCACGGAGAATCTGGCTTGTGTATGTTTTATTTACCGCGCTGGAGATAATTCTCCTAATGTTCGGAGGAATGCCATGGTTCGACAGCATCTGCCATTCATTTGCCACCATGGCTACCGGCGGATTCTCTACCAAACAGGCGAGCATCGGGTTTTGGCCATCACCTTACATTCAATATGTAATTGCCCTGTTCATGATCATTGCAGGAACAAATTTTTCACTTACCTATCTTGCAGTAATAGGAAAACCTTTGAAACTCTTCAGAGATGAGGAATTCAGGGATTACATCCTCTTCATCATTGGATTTACTGTCATAATCGCGGGTGGTCTCCTGTTTTCAACCGATAAAGGAGTTGAAGAAACTTTCAGGAATTCACTTTTTACAGTAGCTTCCATAATAACCACCACAGGGTTCGTTACGGCAGATTATTTGCAATGGGCGCCCGTATTAACCATGCTCGTTTTTGCCCTGTTCTTTTTTGGTGGTTCTACCGGGTCAACAGGAGGCGGCATTAAAATTATGCGGATATTAATTCTTTTAAAGAACAGCTACCACGAATTACCACGAATGATTCATCCCAACGCAGTAATCCCTGTCCGCTTCAACAAGCATTCCATTGACCAGAAAATTGTAAACAACATACTAGCCTTTTTTATGTTTTATGTGTGCATTTTCTTTTTCAGCAGCATAATACTGATGATTTTTATACCCGATATGGCAACCTCCATGGGTGCTGTTGCATCCTGCCTTGGAAACATTGGTCCCGGATTGGGGACCGTGGGGCCAGTATTTACTTATTCGCACGTTCCTGATGTGGGAAAATGGTTCCTCTCTTTTCTGATGATGATTGGGCGACTTGAATTGTTCACAGTACTAGTGATTTTTTCCCCTTCTTATTGGAAAGGATAAGCTCATAAAGAGGCAGTTGCTGCCTCTCATCCCAGAAAATTAAATGGTGTGTCATCCGCAAATTCATCGGATGGTGGAGTTGGACTGGCAAAAAGCAGCACATCAGAATAAATGCATGGGCAAACTTTTTGATGATAAGAAAAATAATTGTTCCTTTATAGTTAATTCTTTCCCTTTTTCAAATTTGTAATGTTCATCGTAAATCTATTAATCCAATAATCATGGAAAACTCTTCATTTTCGAGGCGCAAATTTTTAGGAACAACGGCAAGCGCAGCAGCTTTGGCAATGATCCCTTTTAGTCCTACTTTTTCTATTGGAAAATCGTCCAAGAAGCCCAATTCTACCGTTAACGGCGTAAAGCTAGGTCTAACCACCTATTGTTATCGCAGCATTTCACACAGCCTGGAAGAGGTACTGCAATATGTTTTGGCATCCGGCGTTAGTACGCTAGAGATGAGGAGTGTATTGGAAGAGGGACTTGGAATTCCGCAGGGACCTCCACGTCTGGCTGCGGGAGTTATCTTAACGGATGCAGAAAAGGCTGAGCGGTCAAAAGTAGTTGCAGGACTCAAAGAGGCGCAACGCAAGTGGCGTTTGTCGTTACCAATGCAAAAATATGCGGATGTTCGTAAGATGTACAACGATGCCGGAGTGGACATTCATATTGCCAAGTTTGTACCTTCAGGATGGTCGGACGAAGAAATTGATTATGCATATAACGCAGCCAAAACACTTGGTGCTTATGGCATAACGGATGAATTCACTGATGAAGCGGCACAACGCCTGGGTAAGTTTGCCGAAAAGCATAACAGTCTGGCTATTTATCATACGCACGGTCAGTTTGGTAAGCCTGGCTTTGATATCGACAAATACCTTGGATATTCAAAAGCCAACCGACTCAATCTGGACATTGGGCACTATTATGGATCTACGGGTTTGCATCCAAACAACATCATTGAAAAGTACCACCATATCATTACGGACATTCATGTGAAGGATAAAACAGGGCCAAATAACGCTGATCCAAATGCCAACAGGCAGTTTGGCAAGGGCGAGACACCGATTGCCGATGTTTTGTTGCTGCTAAAAAAAGAAAAATGGCCTATCAATGTTGATCTGGAACTGGAGTATGAAATTCCGAAGGATTCTGATCCGGTTAAGGAGGTTACCAAGTGCATCGAGTATATGCGGAACATACTCGAATAAGATTAAAACAAACGCCTGCCTTGTGAAAAGCAGGCGTTTGTTTTAATCTTAGATTGCCAGAATCATCCTTTTCTGCAGACTCTAGCAATGATCCCCACAAGGGCATGACTTTCCCTTGGCTTTTTCGAAGGCTTCCTTCCCTTCATTGATAGAAAAATAGATCAGTCCGGCAGCACCAATGGTATCGGCATAGGCAAATCCGGTGAGTTCATATACCAGACTGGATGCCAGTAAGACCAAAGACATATAGATACAAATTTTTGTGCAATTGGCATCAGAAAGCATTGGCTCAGACTTCAACTGAGTTCCAATACGCTTCTTTGCTTTCAACAACCATAGCATTACTGAGATCGAAATTAGCGAAATCACAATACCCCAAAGCGTTGTTTCCGGTTTGTGCTGCTGAAAAATAGTTAGCACAATGCCGGCAAATAATCCTGCTGACAATATATAGAAAGAAGTACCCGTAATTTTCAGTGCGGTATTTTCAAATCTGCTTATTGGACTATCCGGATTTTGTTTTATACGAATTATCATAAAAGCGATGCCAATTCCTGACATTACTTCAATAAAACTGTCTGCGCCAAATCCAAAAAGACTAAGCGTTTCATCTTCATAGCCTAAAGCCATTGAGACGATCCCTTCAATGATGTTGTAAAAAATAGTAAACAGGCTTAACAAATAAGCTTGCTTGTATAATTTCTGCTCTGATACGTGCATGCTCTATTTTTCTTAAGTTGCAAGTAAACAAAATTAAGCCGAAAGTTAAGGAAAATGGAGCATGGAACAGTACTCGAAATAGTATCTTGCGTTTTCGCATCATTAACGCTTGTAAGCTACGATCAAAATCGGCTACCTAAAGCCAAACACAAACGGGAAAAGAAATATTACTACGATAGTCCAAACGAAATACACCGTTAAATATTTGGCGACAGTCTGCTCAACAGATTCGAGATTTTCAGGGTTGTCAATATTCTCCAACAGGCTCTGTTTCATCCTTAAGCGTTTTTAGCAATCAAACTCAAATATATGGTTAATAAATCGTTAAAGCAAGCCTAATAGGTTCCATTTCAAATTCATTAATTGATAGTTTTGTTCCGGTTTTTTAATGGAAACAGGAGATGCAGTCGTCTTTACCAAAAAGAATATGGAGGATATTGGTGCGAACAACCCGCTTATTGCCCCATCGCCCAAATTTTCTATTGGGCGCACCGATAAAAGTCTGGTGAAGCGAGTGAATTTGTATAACCACGGTTATATGCTCATTTGTACTGAATTCGAAAATCTCAGAAATTTTTTGAGCTAAGTGCGGCAATGTATTTCAATCCGTCGAGCGTAAGATTTTCGTCAATCAGTTGAATCCGGGTCGAGATGTTCTTCAGTACCGATGACAATCCGCCGGTAGCAATCACGGTAAGCTTCTCCGATAGCTCCTCTTCGGTTCTGCTCACAATCGAATCTACCAGTCCGGCGAAACCCAACACCAGTCCGGCCTGAATAGCATGAATAGTATTATCCCCGAGCACGGACGGCGGAGCAACCAATTGCACATCCCGCAATTGTGCCGTGTTTCCTGTCAGCGATTTAAGGGCAGTCTGCAAGCCGGGAACAATGACTACTCCCTCAATTTTGCCCGACTGGCGGATGGTCGTAAAAGTGATGGCCGTGCCAAAATCGATCACCATGCAGGGACCGCCGTAGCGAATAAATGCGGCGGTGGCATCGGCAACGATATCGGTGCCGATCTCCTGCGGACTCAGTATTTCAAGGGGGAGTTTCGGGTAGATGGATGGCTCGACTAACAATGGTTTATGATCAAGTAGTCGGCTTAGCATTTCGTTAAAAGGTCGGATCAGTCGCGGTACCACGCTACTGAGAACAGTCTGCTTAATTTCACTTTTCATGATGTTCGAACTCGCGAACAGGGAATTAAAGATAACCTCGTATTCGTCGGCCGTTTTGGCGGCGTCGGTCTGGATTCGCCATACTTTCTGCCACTCCTCATTCTTGGAGACACCGAACACAATATTTGTATTCCCAATATCTACTGCTAAAATCATATCCATTCCATAAACAGTTCAACCCTCCGGGATTTGAAAAAACGAAATTAAATCAGGCTCCTAAAATTTATTGCCAAAATCCGGCCTAAATATAGGATTTTAAATGGCCAATTTGCCACATAAAAGCGGTGTACAACTACTATCTATTTTCTGTCAGAGAGCCTCGCTATTTTCTATTCTGCCTCCTATTTAATTCGTTCGTCACCTTTTTGCGTAATTCTGCCTCTGTCTGGTAAAGTTTAACAATCTGTTGGCTTGTAAGGATCTTCTTAAATTCTTGATAAAAATTCTCGCGAACTCTTGTCAATCTTTTGGTACATTCGAATTGATAAACAATTAACTGGTCAGCTTCTGCTGCAGATAAGCTGTCTGTATTAACTTTCATTAGTCTGCCAAGTTTGACAAAATCGATTTCAGAAATCGCCCTTTCATATTTTAGATAAACCGGACGGAATTTTTCAAGTGTGGCCTCATCAAGTTTTAAACTTTGACTGATCTCTCTCAGCTTTGCTTGGAAAATCCGTTGATGAAGCTTTGGAAAGCGATCTGCATTTTGGGCATTCGTACTCAATCCGGATAGGAAAATGGATACAAAAACCAGGAGAATGAGGCGGTATTTCATTGGAATAAAATTAATAGAAATTAGTATTCAAATTAATGATAGAGCCTTCTGTATCAGAAGTTGTAGCGATGTAGGATAATTCTTCATCCGTTAACTTTGCCAGAATATCTGTTAAAACTTCCGATTGGATAGGTTCAGATTTTACCCGAACTTCCTGAAAGTTGGGAATAAGAAATAGGAAAGACACCAAGGAAGCGGCTACGGCAAAGGTGCTCCAAAGAACCCTGCTTTTCCTACGAATTCTATCTTCTTGTTTTATTCTGGCTAACGTCATTTCCGAAATCGACTCAAAAAAATTATCGGGAACTTCAAAAGGAATTTCTTTCGTAAAAGGTGGAAATTTGTTGTCTTTGTCCATTTTTAATTTTGTTTTTCAATCCTAATTGGAGTTTTTATGCATTTTCAATAAGGTGCTTTTTTATTTTTTCACTGGCATAATGATAATTGGTTTTCAAGGTATTCACCGTAGTATTCAAAATTTGTGAAATATCTTTATAACTAAGTTCATCATAATACCGAAGGTTGAAAACAATTTTTTGTTTTTCAGGTAGTTGAAGAACGGCTTGTTGAAATTTAAATAGAATGGAATTGCTGTTTTCTATCCCATTTCCCGACACCTTGTTGGCCATATCTTCAATCATCGAACTACTGGCGTTCATCTTTTTTTTGTTAATTCTGAAATGCCTGGAACATTCATTGGTAGCAATCCGATAGAGCCACGTATAGAATTTGCAATCTCCTCTAAACGAATTTGCATGCCTGTAAACTTTTATGAACGTTTCCTGCAAAATATCCTGAGCATCTTCATGCGATAGTACTAATCGCCGGATATGCCAATATACAGGCTCTTTATACAAGTCCATTAATTTCAAAAATCCTTTGTCTCGTTGAGCCGGATCCTTTAACATCAGTAAGATATCTGAATCAGGCGTATCAGTCATCAATCATATTCGTTTTTGATTTGGACGCTTTTAATTTGTAAAAGTTAAATTCAGTTTCCAAATATGTTTTAACAGATAGTAATTTTTAATCTAAAATAATACTAATTTTAGAATTAACTTTTGTACTTGTCAGGTATCTAAAAAACATAGAGTATAAATCACTCCACTTAAATTGATAAAAACATATTTCTAAACACTAAAAATTATATAAATGAATCGAAAATTATTGTTTTTTAGTACTTTGATGGCTGTCTTAACCTTACTATTGGTTTATGCCTGTAAGAAAGAAGACAGTCAGGCAGTGGTTGACAACACTCCGTTTAATGCTACTTCTGTCGAGAAGAATGCTATTGTAGCCGCTACAACTTTTGAATCCATAAACGATTTTGCACAGGCAGGCTTCGCTACTTCGAATCTGAAATCCGGCTCAATAACAGTGGGTAGTTGTCCTGCAGTGAGCGTCAATTACACGACACCGCCTTATTCCATCATTTTGGATTGGGGAACAGAATGTACAGGCACCGATGGAATTAAACGCAACGGGAAGGTTGAAATTAGCCTAAACGGCATGATGAGTGTCAAGGAGAATGTTGCTACCTTGAAAATTGAAAACTACATCGTGGATGGAAAGAAGATTACAGGCACAACTAAAATTACTTCAGCAGGCCCTAATCCAGGTAATTTGTGGCCAAGATATGATGTTATTTCTGAAGGAAAAATTGAATATGCCAACAAAAGTGTTGTCTCTTATCGGTATGATGCAGTACGGCTTCAGGCAGAAGGAGCGAGTACGGTATCACTTCTTGATGATGTGTGGCGGACAGAAGTACATAGCGCCAATGGTGTAAATCAGGATGGTACCACCTGGACAGCCAAATCGACCAAAGTGATGATTAAGAAGGGCGATTGCAAATGGTATAACAGTGGAACATACGAAATTACTCCTTCAAAAGGTGATAAAATTACCATCGATTTTGGCGATGGTACCTGCGACAACAAAGCCAAAATGACAAAAGGTCTTACTACAACCGAGATTACATTGGATTAATAAATTTTCCTCTCTATAAAAGAATGGGCGACTCTTTCAGGTTGCCCGTTCTTTTTTAAATACGGATTCTTTTATGTTTTCCTCTTTTCTATTTTCAAGAATAATTTAACTTTACTAGCAATTCCAAAAACGCTTGAACCCAAAGCATAGGAATTTCATCGGAGTGAAAAATTTTACCTTTAAACGAATAAAATATGATTACCAGACGCTATTTTCTTAACGCAGGTACAATTGCAGGGATTGGAATTGTTGCCGGTACGCCGCTTTTTGGACAGAATAATTTGAATCAGGGATTACGGGTAGGGATTATTGGCTTAGATACTTCACACAGCACCGCTTTCACCAAAGCCCTGAACGATCCCAATGCGGGTAATAATTTTGGCGGTTATAAAGTGGTGGCAGCCTATCCCAAAGGTAGCCTGGATATCAAATCCAGTGTCGATCGGATCGAGGATTATACTGCGCAGGTTAAAAAACTAGGCGTCGAAATTGTCGATTCAATCGAGGCCCTTCTGCCAATGGTGGATGTAGTATTGCTCGAAACCAACGATGGGCGCCGTCATTTGGAGCAGGCAATACCAGTTTTAAAAGCAGGGAAGCGGATGTTTATCGATAAGCCGATGACTGCTTCGCTCGCCGATGCGATTTTCATCTTTGAGGCTGCCCGACATTATAATGTGCCAATCTTTTCAGCTTCTTCGCTGCGGTATGTTCAAGGAATGGAGGAGATAAAAAAGGGGATTGTAGGAAGAGTTTTGGGTGCCGATACGTTTAGTCCGGCACCGTTGGAGCCAACTCATCCGGATTTATTCTGGTACGGAATTCATGGTGTTGAGACCTTGTTCACTGCCATGGGGACAGGATGCAAAACGGTTGTTCGCATTGCAACGGCTGATACGGATGTTGCGGTTGGTACCTGGCAGGATGGCCGGATTGGGACTTTCCGCGGAATACGCGCAGGAAAAAAGGACTACGGAGGTGCAGTATTCGGGGAAAAGGCGAATAAAACTCTGGGCTCCTACAATGGCTATAATCCGTTGCTTGCAGAGATTATTAAATTTTTCCAAACCGGAATTGTACCGGTTCAGCCGGAGGAAACACTCGAGATTCTAGCTTTTATGGAGGCTGCAGATGTAAGCAAGAAGAAGGGAGGGATCCCCGTTTCAATAGAGGACGTGATGAAAAAAGCAGAGAAACAAAGTAGAAAGCATACATTGTAACTCTCAACTTAATAGCTATAAATGATGAAAAATAGTAAAAGAGATTTTATTAAAAAGTCAGTTTTGGGAACTGCTGCCTTTTCGATTGGAGGGATTTTACCGGGATTCAGCGCCAAAAGTTACAGGAATATCATGGGTGCCAATGAACGGATTTGCGTTGGGATGATGGGTGTAAATGCCAGAGGACTGGCATTGGCAACGAATTTTGCCAGTCAGAAAAATTGCAAAGTACTTACTGTCAGCGATGTTGATACCAGAGCCGCAGAAAAGTGCATCGACAGCGTTTTAAAAATATCGGGTGAAGCACCAAAGGCAGTTCCGGATTTCAGAATTGCACTGGAGGATAAAAATATGGATGCTTTGGTCGTTGCTGCGCCGGATCATTGGCATGCACCTGCGGCATTATTCGCGATGAAGGCGGGTAAAAATGTGTACCTCGAAAAGCCTTGTAGCCATAATCCGCATGAAGGCGAAATATTGGTTGAAGCAGCAAAAAAATACGGCAAAATCTTGCAGATGGGAAACCAGCGCCGTTCCTGGCCTAATGTTGTCAAGGCAATTGAAGAATTAAAAGCGGGAGTCATTGGCCGACCCTACTTTGGGAAAAGCTGGTATACCAATAAACGTCCTACCATAGGTATTGGAAAAGAAGCACCCGTTCCGGAATGGTTGAACTGGGATCTCTGGCAAGGTCCGGCACCCCGAAAAATCTATAAAGACAACTTCCTTCATTACAATTGGCATTGGTTTTGGCATTGGGGAACAGGAGAAGCGCTCAATAACGGAACACACATGATCGATCTTCTAAGATGGGGAATGGGAGTAGATTTTCCTGTTAAGGTAAGTTCTAACGGTGGAAGATACCATTTCAAAGATGACTGGGAAACACCCGACACGCAGGTTATCAATCTGGATTTTAAAGAGGGTGTAAGTTTAACCTGGGAAGGCAGAAGCTGCAACGCCAAAAATATTGAAGGCAGTTCTGTAGGTGCCATGTTTTTCGGGGAGAAGGGAACCATATTAATCGGCGGCGGAAACGGATATAAAATTTTTGACCTGAACGGGCTCGAAATAAAATCGGTGGATGATAAAGTCAAGATTGATCCGCTGAACGCTGCAAGTCCGGCTCAGCAATTAGACGCTTTGCATATTCAAAATTTCTTTGACGGGATTTCCAAGGGGACATCGCTACGATCGGACATTACCTCCGGACAAAAAAGCACGCTGTTGGTTCAGTTAGGGAATATCTCTCAACGTATCGGACGATCCTTAGAGATTGATCCTAAGAATGGCCATATTCTAAGGGATAAGGAAGCCAATAAATTGTGGTCGCGCGATTACGAGAAAGGCTGGGGAATGATGTTATAGCTTTCTAACTTTTTCCCGTAAGCTTTCTAATGTTTTTAGCGGGTTTTGTACGATAACGGTGTTGGCTATCCATCCGGGTATTTCACCGCCCGGATCGGCGTGAAATTGATAGACCACCTGGATGGTATTTGGTGCCAGTTCTTCCAGCTCCCAATATCCGGATCCTTTCTGAACCCGGATAAAATTGTCCTTCTTTGCCGTGAAATCACCGTGAGGAACCAATTTTATATGCGCATACTTTCCGTTTTGAGAAATGGAAGTAGTGGCTTCATAGATTGCATCCCGGTCAGTAACCGGCCAGGGGGCTTTAATGGTAATATAATGGATGTCGCTGTATTTGCCTGTTTGTTTTAAAACCTGAGCGCTGCTGCAATTCGGAAAATTAACTGGGTAATTTTTAACGTCCATGATCACATCCAGAACACCTGTAAGCGAGGTCTTTGAGATGGTAACGACAGCCCTAAACTCATCATAAGGTGAACCTTCCACACTTCTGGTAAATATTTTGACTCCCGATTCTTCCCTTCTTAATTTCCAATCTGTCTTGGCAGTGGCATTAAAAATGATAAGATTTAATATGAGTAATTTGATGTATAACATGCAATTCGATAAAACTAAAATTGGACAGCAAAAGTAATCAATTTATGTAATTTTCTAATTATTCCTACTAATTATGAAAACAAGATTAACATTTTTTGTGTTATGATTTACGCGTTTCATTCGATTTTGTTTCCTAATTTGACAATTCCTCCCATGGCAATGAACCCTCGGGGGTTCGTGAATTCATCGAATTACTGAAAGATAAAAAAACTGCCTTTCTTTCTAAGAGTTGGGAGTTGCTCGTTCTGAGGGAAAGTGTCGTCAATGACAAGAACAAAAGGATGAATTAATGCGATCTGAAATTTATACAAACATGGATGGTTCACTTACTGGTTTCATTGGCATTTCCTATTTTCCGGATGGGTTTTTTCTGTTAATCTAATCGTTCAAGTGCTCTGGTAATTGTCTCGAGGTAGGCGGTTAGCGGATACATTTTCTCGTCGTACCAGAGTGAAGCAAAATACAAGCCGATAGCAGCGGACTTCAACCCGTTTTTCTGATAATATTGATCCAGCCAGTCTAATCCATTTTGTAGAGAATTCGTATTTCCAGTCTGGATAAGGGCTGAAATTGCCAGAGAGGTTTCTTCAATCGTTCCGGGAACAGATAGATTGCCACCCCAGCTTCCATCTGAGTTTTGCGCATTTTTCAAGAAGTTATTGCCTCTCACTATCATTTTTTCGATCAATGCTTTAAACGGAAGATCCAAACATCCAAATGGCAGGATATCCTGAATATAGGTTATAACTCTTGCAGTACCGTAAACTGGATTGACATGCATCGGAGTATGCTGATTGCCAAACCACAATGGCAGCCAGGAACCATCTGATCGCTGGTTTTTTTGCAGATAGTTGACGGCCTTTTTTATCGCCAAATGGAAGGTCTTTATTTCCTCGGGAGTCATTTCCTGACCATAGTTTTGCAAAACCGCCGAAAGTGCAAGCAGGCAATGCCCCGTTAAATCGGCACAACTCTGATCAAATGGCAATTTGCCCCATCCCCTGGAGAAAGTAGGAAATCCGCCATCTTTATTCTGAAGGCCAAACAACCACCTGCATCCAGAAAGTACTTCATTCTTCACCTGCTCTTTTGGTTGCAACTGTAGTAAAGCGAGGATAACTCCTGGAGTATCATCACAATCAGGAACCGAACCGGAGTAGCTGGTCCAGCCCCATCCACCCGGAGTCGTTCCGTTAAATATATGCGTCGATTGGTTTTGGATTGACCTCAGGTGTTCCGTCAATTTTTCCCTTTGAGGTATCGATAAAGCATCCTTCATTCGTGACCGAAGTGCTTTGACACTTAACGTGGAGACCCAAGTCGAGAGATCCACATCGATGGGCCAGCTTCCGTCTGCACGCTGTGTCCTTTTTAGAAACGAGACTCCCTCCCTAACGACTCTTGAATCCTGGTATCCGGAATGAATCAAACTTAATGAAACAAAGGCCGTTAAAGGGATGGCCTCCAAAAATCCGCCACTTTCCGGTAGCATTTTATCCAATACTACCAGTGCCTTGCTGACCGACCTATTTCTAATCCAACGCCAGAATTTTGCGGATTTTTTCTTTTTGAAAATCACGATTCCGACGGCGACCAGGGCCGGAATGGCGTAGCTTACAACGCTCAGGTTAAGCAATCGATAAAATTTTCGCGGTAGCAAGGAGAGTTCAAAGGGAAGCTGTGGAATATAATTGAAAGCATCCTTATCCGGAATTCCGCACAATGCGCACATCGTCAGAATGGGAACTGAAAAGGTGTAATCTTTCTTGTAATGGGCCAAAATAGCTTCTGAAATGTGCTTGGAGGAAACATCAATCGATTCTGTAAGAAGATATTCGACCATTTTTTTCTGAAGATCGATCAGCTTCTCGTTGATGCCGGAATACAAGTTTATGGCGGCATAAACCAATAATGTAGTACTTATATTTCCCTGACTCTCAGGGGTGTCACCAAAACTTCCATCTGCATTGCAATTTTTAGTCAGCCAATTGAGTCCGTTGGCAATGGCTTCATGGTTTTCTTTCGGATGGTCAAAATGCAGGGCTGCAATCGCTACGGCCACGCCAAGTGCACTCGACGATAATTCGCCGGACCAAAAACCATCCGGATTGATTTGATCAACCAGTAGCCTGGATAGTTCATCGAATCGTGCTTCCAGTTTATTCTTCATCTGCCTTGATTAATGATCCTACAGCGATCAATCCATAAAAGGTGTATTCCAGGTCGCGGGTTTGATCTCCGTCGCCGGAAAGAAATGCCCCTGAATCATAGTTGTCTTCAATAAATCCGAGGCATGAAGGGGATATCACCCTTAAATCGGCACCAATTTCATTCAGAACAAAGAGTGCAACTCCGGTGGATAAAAGGTCGCAGTTTTTGACATGTTCCAATATCTTGAAACCGCTTCCTTCCACATAGAAAGAAAGCAATTTATGTTGTTCATTTTGGCAATTAAGTCCGACCCGCTTTTTTACAAATAACAATGCCGAGGCAATGCTGCACGGAATGTTGTCCGA
>JBBQJE010000038.1:0-18650 GCA_038325635.1 Bacteroidales bacterium | reverse complement strand
CCATGCGTAGACGTATGACTGTCGCCGCAAACGATCGTCATTCCAGGTTGGGTAATGCCCAATTCCGGTCCGATGATGTGCACGATCCCATGCCATTTGTGGCTCAATCCGTACATCGGAATGTTATGTCGTTCACAATTTGCGGTAAGTGTTTCCACCTGTTTGCGGGAGAGCTCCTCCCGAATTGGCAGATGTTGTTCAATGGTTGGAACGTTGTGATCGGGAGTAGCCACTGTATTTTGCGGACGGAAGACTTTCAATCCGCGACCTTCCAATCCGGAAAATGCTACCGGACTGGTAACTTCGTGGATGAAGTGCCTGTCAATATAAAGGACTGATGGCCCGCCTTCAATTATGTTCACCACGTGGGCATCCCAAATTTTATCAAATAGTGTTGTTGGCTTCATTAAATTTTAGAATTTCAATTTTCGATTTTCGATTCGGTTCCTGAGCCAGCTTAGTGTCTCAATTCTCGTTTCACTATGCTTTTTAACTCTCTTCTTTCCACTCTCAACTGTCAACGTCTTTCGCTTTTTCAGTATTCCCAATCTTATTTATTGCATCCAAAAATGCTTCAACGGAAGCAGTAATTATGTCAGTATGAGCGCCAAATCCGTTGAAAATATTTCCCTCAGATTCAACCTGCATGTGAACTTTTCCAATGTCATCACTTCCTTTGTTGATTGCCTGGATCAGGAATTCCTGTAAAGTAACCTTACGGTGGATAATTGATTTGACGGCTTTGATCGCTGCATCGACGGGTCCGTTGCCGGATTCAGTTGCATTGAATTTTTCACCGGCGATATCCAGACGCAAAGTGGCCATCGGAATCAAATTTTTACCGGTCACAACTTGCAAAAAGTCAAGCTTGATGCGACGTTCATTATTACCTCGCTCTCCAACCAATACCAGAAGGTCATCTTCTTTGATATCTTTTTTCTTGTCAGCCAAAAGCAAGAATTCCTGATAAACCTCGTCTAGTTTTTCTTTATCTAACTTGATACCAAGCATATCCAGATGATGGGTCAGCGCAGCACGACCGCTTCTGGCGGTCAATACGATAGAAGATTCGCTAATGCCAACTTCTACCGGATCGATGATCTCATAGTTCTCGCGATTTTTCAACACGCCGTCCTGGTGAATTCCGCTCGAATGAGCAAAAGCATTTCTTCCAACGATGGCCTTATTGGGCTGAACCGGCATATTCATCAGACTGGAAACCAGTTTGCTCGTTTTATAAATATTCTTCGTGTTAATATTGGTGTACAAATCCAGCTCTTTGTGGGAACGAAGAATCATCACCACTTCCTCTAACGAAGTGTTTCCTGCACGTTCGCCAATACCATTAATCGTTACCTCAACTTGGCGTGCACCGTTCATCACGCCGGCGATGGTATTCGCAGTGGCCATTCCTAAATCATTGTGGCAGTGCGTAGAAATGACAGCCTTGTGAATATTTGGCACATTTTCCATCAGGAATTTGATCTTAGCACCAAAATCAGATGGAAGGCAATATCCGGTCGTATCCGGGATGTTCACAACCGTCGCACCTGCTTTAATCACGGCTTCGATAACTCTTGCCAGATAGACATTGTCCGAACGACCCGCATCTTCGGCATAGAATTCTACATCTTCGACAAACCTTTTCGCATATTTCACTGCCCTGACTGCACGATCCAAGATTTCATCCGGATTTGAGTTCAGTTTAGAAACAATATGGTAGGGAGATGTACCGATTCCGGTATGAATCCGTCCGCGTTTAGCAAATTTGAGCGACTCTGCCGCCACTTCAATGTCCTTCTCCACAGCGCGTGTCAAAGCACAAATGGTTGGCCATGTCACTGCCTTGGAGATCTCGACGACCGACTTAAAATCGCCCGGACTCGAAATCGGAAACCCTGCTTCGATCACATCGACGCCCAGTTGCTCCAAAACCTTCGCTACCTCGATCTTCTCAATCGTATTCAGCTGGCATCCGGGCACCTGCTCGCCATCCCGAAGGGTGGTGTCAAAAATATATACTCTATTGTCCATAACTATATAAAATATAGATGATTAGAAGTTTTAGTTATAAGACGATTCGACAATTCGACAATTCGACAATGGAAAAAACCAACCATCGTACGGCTGTCTAGTTCGAAAATGGTCTAATTTAAAAATTGATTCTGCTCAGAATTTTAATATCATAGCTTTAATAATGCTCCCCTAATTGTCGGATTGTCGAATCGTCAAATCGTCCAATTATCGAATTGTCAAATTGTCAAATCGCCGAATTGTCAAATCGTCCAATTGTCCAATTCTTAATTATTCTCCGGTCTTAACTTCCGCACAGCAGTGCCTGCTACCCACATTTCTGATTCGCGAAGCTCTTTCAATTCTTCTTCGAGTTTTACACGGTAATCGTCCTTGCTGTTTGAATCGATAGAACGTTGTGCTTCTCTTCCTGCAGCAACTTCTTTGTATAAATCTTCGAAAACAGGTTTAGAGGCATCTCTGAATTTTTTCCACCAGTCCAAAGCGCCTCGTTGTGCTGTCGTTGAACAGTTGGCATACATCCAGTCCATACCATTTTCAGCGACCAGTGGCATCAGACTTTGGGTCAATTCCTCAACCGTTTCGTTGAAAGCCTCGGAAGGTGAATGACCATTCGAACGCAAAACCTCATATTGTGCAGCAAAAATTCCCTGAATAGCCCCCATCAAGGTACCACGCTCACCGGTAAGGTCAGAATAAACCTCTTTCTTGAACGTTGTTTCGAACAAATACCCTGAACCTACTCCGATACCAAGTGCGACGACTCTGTCCCAAGCTTTCCCGGTAGCATCCTGGAAAATAGCATAACTGGAGTTGAGTCCGCGACCCTGCAGAAACATCCTGCGTAGGCTAGTACCCGATCCCTTAGGTGCGACCAGTATAACATCAACATCCGCTGGAGGAACGATTCCAGTCCGTTCTTTGTAAGTGATGCCAAAACCATGAGAGAAATACAGCGCTTTACCTGCAGTCAGGTGTTTTTGGACTGTTGGCCACAAGGTAATCTGACCGGCGTCCGAAAGCAGATATTGGATTATCGTACCTTTTTCGCAAGCCTCCTCAATTTCAAAAAGATTCTTTCCCGGTACCCAGCCATCAGCAACAGCTTTGTCCCATGTTTTAGAAGCTTTCCGCTGACCGATAATCACGTTGAAACCGTTATCACGGAGGTTTAGTGATTGACCCGGACCTTGAACACCATAACCAATGATGGCAATCGTGTCATTTTTAAGTACTTCCTGCGCTTTTGACAATGGAAACTCTTCGCGGGTTACCACATTCTCTTCTGTTCCTCCAAAAATAATTTTAGCCATTTTTTGTTCTTTTTAAAATATGTTATTCGTAAATTATAATTTCATTCGTTATACATTTTTACAGACGCATAATTTTGATTTAGAGACGAATAATTATGCGTCTCTACTTGATTTTTGATTCAATTTTTGCAAATAATGCATCCCGCTCGCGTAAAAACTCAGAAAGCCGTTCGATGGGTGAGCGCGTAATTGCAATACGTCCGGAACGGATAAATTGTAACACTCCAAATTGATTTAAACCGTTGAAAAGTGCCTGAGTTTCTTCTTTATGACCAGTCTTTTCGATAACAGTATATTCTTTGGTGATCTCAAGGATACGCGCATTGTGCTTGCGAACCATTTTCTCAATCATATCACTTTCTACAAGTGCCTGAGTGGAAACCTTATACAAGGCAATCTCCTGAAAGATCATCTCATCATTGGTATTGTAAAATGCCTTCAGAATATCGATTTGTTTCTCAATCTGCCTGACAATGTTGACCACCTTTTCCTTCTCCTCATTCACCACGATGGTAAATTTTGAGATACCTGCTATCGCAGATTCGGATACCGTTAAACTCTCAATATTGACTTTTCTTCGTGTGAAGATGATCGTTATCCGGTTCAATAAACCAATATGGTTTTCACTGTAGGCACTAATAATATATTCTTGCTTCATGGTAATTTCTTGTAGAGGTTTATAATTCGTCCGCACCAA
Source organism: Bacteroidales bacterium (assembly GCA_038325635.1). Taxonomy (GTDB): domain Bacteria; phylum Bacteroidota; class Bacteroidia; order Bacteroidales; family Prolixibacteraceae; genus CAINVV01. The sequence continues at coordinate 14,606 of JBBQJE010000038.1, read as the reverse complement.
GCAGGCAATGTGAAACTGTTGCACCAGCCGGAACCATTGGAAAAGTATTGTCTTCCTGTTCAATTTTCACTTCAAGGAGATAAGGCCCTTTGTCTGCTAGCATCGCTTTCATAGCAGGCTCGAGATCTTTTCTGTCGGAAACGACGGCTCCTGAAATTCCATAAGCTTTTGCTACCATAACAAAATCCGGACTGGTAATTTCCGTAAAAGAATATCTTTTCTCAAAAAATAACTCCTGCCACTGTCGAACCATACCTAAAAAGTCGTTGTTCAGGATCACAATTTTCACCGGTAGTTTCTCCTGAGAAATGGTACCCAACTCCTGGATAGTCATCTGGATACCACCATCACCGACAAATAGTATCACCTCTTTTTCGGGAGCGCCAAATTTCGCTCCGATGGCTGCAGGCAAGCCAAATCCCATTGTTCCCAGTCCGCCGGAGGTAACCCATGATCTGGACTGGTCAAAGCGGGCGTATCTGGCAGCTGCCATCTGATTCTGACCCACATCCGTAACGATAACCGCTTTATTCTGCGTCAAATTTGTAGCCATGCGAACCACTTCTCCCATGGTCAAACCGGGCTTGGTTGGTTGAAGATCTTTGATAATAACTTTATCTTCCTCTTTTTGTCGGGCCTGAAGGAATTCATTCACCCATTCATTGTGCTGATTTTCATCTACTAACGTAGTCAGCAGACGGAGCGTATGCTTAGCATCACCAAGGATAGCCACATCTGTTTGAATATTTTTATCTATTTCGGCAGGGTCAATCTCAATGTGAATCACCTTTGCCTGCTTGGCATACGTCTTAATATTACCTGTGACCCGATCATCAAAACGCATCCCGATAGCAATTAACACATCACACTCGTTCGTTTTAATGTTTGGCGCGTAGTTACCATGCATACCTAACATTCCCATATTTAAAGAATGATTACTGTCAAGTGCAGAAATACCCAGTAAAGTTGAGGCTGCCGGAATTCCTGTCTTTTCGATAAAGTTTCGCAATTCCTTTTCTGCACCCGAGAGCAAAATTCCCTGACCGAAGATTAAGAAAGGCTTTTTAGCGGCGTTGATTAAGTCGGCAGCATTTTTCAGGTGGATTTTGTTTGTTGGAAATTCCGGAACATAAGATCGAATCTTTGTACATTTCTTGTAAGAGAAATCGAGTTTGCCAAACTGCGCATCCTTGGTAATGTCCAATAATACCGGACCCGGGCGGCCAGTTGCTGCAATGTAGAATGCTTTGGCAATCGCTTCCGGTATCTCCTCGGCAGAGGTGATCTGGTAATTCCATTTGGTAATAGGCATAGAAATACCGATCACATCGGATTCCTGAAAGGCGTCAGTTCCAAGTAATCCGGAAGTTACCTGACCGGTAATGCACACAAGCGGAGTCGAATCGATCATGGCATCGGCAATACCGGTAATAAGGTTTGTTGCACCTGGACCCGATGTCGCAAAGCATACGCCAACTTTCCCTGAGACGCGGGCATATCCCTGCGCAGCATGAACAGCACCTTGCTCATGGCGAACCAGCACATGTTTGACGGCATGACCAAAGTCGTAAAGTGCATCGTAAATTGGCATTATGGCACCTCCGGGGTATCCAAAAATGGTGTCAACCCCTTCTGCTACCAACGAACGAACCATTGCCTCCGAGCCTTTCATCTCTTTCGTCTCTTTCGGTCTTGTTTTTTCATTTTTAGCTATCATATCTGATCATTTATGTAGTAAGTCTTTGTTAAATTTCATTGATGTCTGCTTTCCAGCACTTTTCACTTTTCACTTTTCATTATTCATTATTCATTATTCAATCAACCGAATCGCCCCCATATCCGCCGAAGAAACATTCTGCGCATAGGCTCTCAACGCCTTGCTAACTTCGCGAACTCTTGAAGCGGGCTTATAGGCATCTTTCCCTCTGGCTTCTTCTTTTGATTTACGCACCGCTATCTCCTGCTCGCTTACCACCCATTCAATTTTCCTCGCGGGAATGTCAATCAGGATCTTATCACCATCCTGTACAAGTGCTATCTCTCCGCCTGCGGCAGCTTCGGGAGAAACGTGACCAATTGATAATCCGGATGTTCCACCCGAAAAACGGCCATCGGTAAGCAATGCACAGACTTTGTCCAGCTTCCTGGATTTTAGATAGGAGGTTGGATAAAGCATCTCCTGCATGCCCGGACCACCTTTTGGTCCTTCATATCGGATGATGACCACATCACCGGCTTTAACTTTTCCTTCCAGAATACCTGTACAAGAATCTTCCTGAGATTCAAAGACACGAGCTGTTCCTTCGAAATGATAGACAGAAGCATCAACGCCGGCCGTTTTCACGATACAACCATTGCGGGCAATATTTCCGTATAAAACGGCCAGTCCGCCTTCCTTCGAATAGGCGTCTTCTACCCTGCGGATGCACCCATTTTGCCGGTCGATGTCCAGTTCGGTGTAGTATTTTTCCTGTGATCCCATTACCAGGTTCCGGCCGATATTGCCGGGAGCAGAGGCATACCATTTTGGCGCCTCCGAATTTTCGCCAACCCTGCGGATGTCCCATTTTTCGATGGCTGCAGCCAGAGATGGCTCATCCACCCGTGAAACTTCAAGCTTCAACAGTCCCTTACGCTCCAGCTCCCCAAGGATACCCATAATACCGCCAGCACGGTTAACATCCTGGATATGGTATTCAGAACTCGGGGCAACTTTGCAGATACAGGGCACCTTGCGCGAAAGTTCATCCATATCCTTCATGGTAAAATCAACTTCTGCCTCATGCGCAACGGCCAAAAGATGTAAAACAGTATTGGTCGATCCGCCCATGGCAATATCCAATGTCATGGCATTCATGAAGGCATCACGAGTGGCAATTGAACGTGGCAAAACAGATTCGTCACCTCCCAGATAATAGGCATTGGTAATCTCGACGATCCGCTTGGCAGCATTTTCAAAAAGCTTTTTGCGGTTGGCGTGTGTCGCAACGATGGTTCCGTTTCCCGGTAGTGACAGACCCAATGCTTCTGTCAGACAGTTCATGGAGTTGGCAGTAAACATGCCGGAGCAGGAACCGCAAGTCGGACAGGCATCCATTTCTACTTCGGCAAGCAGTGTCTCGTCGACCGAATCATCTGCCCCCATCACCATGGCATCCACCAAGTCGTATTGCTTACCACGGATTTCACCGGCTTCCATCGGTCCGCCCGACACGAAAATGGTTGGTACATTTAACCGCATGGAAGCCATCAGCATTCCAGGCGTAATTTTATCACAGTTGGAGATGCAAATCATGGCATCTGCCTGATGCGCATTGACCATATATTCGACACTGTCGGCAATCAAATCGCGGGATGGCAAGGAATAAAGCATCCCGGAGTGACCCATGGCAATTCCATCATCGATGGCAATCGTATTAAATTCAGCAGCAAAACAGCCTTCCGCTTCAACCAGCCTTTTTACCATTTGTCCTACTTCGTGCAAGTGGGCATGACCAGGCACAAACTGCGTAAATGAGTTGACAATAGCAATGATAGGCTTGCCGAAATGTTGTTCTTTCATTCCATTTGCCCTCCAAAGGCTTCTGGCTCCTGCCATTTTTCGCCCCTGCGTAGACTGATTACTTCTTAAACCTTTTAGCATAATCTGTTATTTAAAAAAAGAACCTTTCTCGTTTTGTTGAGAAAGGTTCTATCTATTTTTTGTCATCACAAAGACTTACCTCCTCAACCAGCACAGACGAGAATTAGAATAATCACGAGGAGGAGGACGTCAAAGGATATCATTGTAAATCTTTTATTTATTTTGTAATTCTATTTGCTTCTTTTATACTTCTATTTATTTCTTTTGTTTCAATGATCGTGTATTTATGTTTTTTGATCATTTTACTTCGGCAAAAGTATCATTAAAAAACTGATTGCAAAATAAAACTGTAAGCAATCAAGGTTAAATAATTGATAAATCATAGATTTTGCCTCATTTTAGTTATGACTTGTGAATTTTAGAATATTTTAACCAAAAAATCAAAATTCATTTTTCGGTAACATCGAGGCTTCATTCAAATTCTGTAAGAAATTTCCTCAAAGGTATATGCCGAATACCTTCAAAACTTGTCCCGGTGTAATCATCCAGTGTAACCACATATTTCGGATAATTGTCCCTAATCTCCAGAAGATTTCCAAACTCTCTTTCCATTGTTTGTTTTGCAGAGATTCTTAATGCTACCTGAATGTAGATTTTCTCTCCATCTCTTTCTCCTATAAAATCAATTTCTTTGTCATTCTGCTTACCAACCAGAACGAAGTAGCCAATTGTTTTAAGATGTAGGTAAACGGCATTCTCAATGATCAAGCCCATATCAAACGGAGAGAATCCTGCAATTGAATTTCTTATGCCAATATCGTTAAAGTAATATTTTTCTCCTACTTCAAATATTTTCTTGCCCAGTATATCCGTTCTGCGAACATCGGAGATAAGAAGAGCTGTTGTAAGATAACCAAGGTAGTTGAGAATGGCTGTGATAGATATCTGAATATTCTGTGATTTCAGGAATTTCGCAATACTACGAGCGGAGATCAGATTTCCAGTTTCAGTAGCAAGATATTTTATCAATCTCGTCAGAAAATCAACATTTCTTACCTCGAATCTGGAAACCACATCCCTATATAGAATAGATTGACTAATGTTTTTCAGATAATCAAATATGGTTTCATCCGTAAGATCCAAATGAATCAAATAGGGAAGCCCCCCATATTTTAAGTATTTATTAATACTGGTCGAATTGTTTTCTAGTTTATGAAAAAGCAGGAACTCAACAAAGCTCAGAGCGTGAACCGGAATCTCGATATAACGTCCGCCCAGGTAGGTTCCAAGTTCGCCGGATAAAATATGAGCATTACTTCCAGTACAGTAAATATCAAAACCTCCTTCAGCCAATAAACTTCTCAACGCTTTTTCAAATTGAGGCACCACCTGTATTTCATCGATCAGCACAAAATTTAACTGTCCGGAAATTGATTTTGTTTTGATAGCTGAGTAAAGGATTTCGGATGAGACAATGTGCTCAAATTCATTCATTTCCAGATTTATATAAATAACATTCGGCTTTTCATACTTTTTGCTGATGCTATCCATTACCTGAAACATAAGATAACTTTTGCCGACCCGACGTTGTCCGACAAATACCTTGATAATTTCTTTACCGATGTAGCGATCTATCGATTTTTGATAGGCTTCTCTGAATATGAATTTTTTCATTTTGGCATTTATAAATAACAAACAGGCAAAGATAGTTAGATTTGGCATTTATAAATAACAAAATATATAAATATTCGTATTTTGTTATTTATAAATCATAAAATGGTTAAATCTCAATCTGATTCTTTCCGGATCTGCGGCCCTCGACACAGGACAAAAACATCAATGAGGTTAACGCCTTAGGTAAAGTAATTGCTGTAGATGCCAATCGTCCTGAAGTGACAGCAAACAGATAGGCACATTTGCCATATTGCCCTTTTCAGGGATTCGATTCATTGTAAAACGACAAAAGTATAGATTCAAGCAATTTGGAGACTTCGGGCGATTTTAAGTCAAAATTATTAAGCAGTATTGCAAATAAAATAGTCTTCCCACTTTTCGTTTTCATGGCTCCTGCCATACTTCTGACCCTAGCCATTGAACCGGTTTTAGCCCGAACATTTTTTTCGAGCGGTGTACCCTTGAAAGAATTCCGCAAAGTGCCATCCACTCCAGCAATGGGCAGTGAGTTGAAAAACAACTCTTTATTCTTGCTGCGGTAAACATATTTCATTGTTTCAACCAACGTTTGAGCAGTAAGCGCATTGCTTCTTGACAGTCCGCTGCCATCCTCCGGAAAGAATCCCTGAGAACTTATGCCTTTGTCAATGCAAAACTGTTGATAGGCTTCTATTCCCTTTTCGACTGAAGCCTCTCCCGAACGTTTGCGTCCAATTTCCAAGAGGAGGTGTTCTGCAAATAGATTGAGACTCTCCTTGTTTAATGGCACAATCAGATCTTTCAAGGGTGGCGACAATTGGGAACCAATCAATGTGGTCTTTGGCCCGCCTACCATAGATTCTTTGCTGATGCTACCGGAAAATTGAATACCATTTTCTCTCAATTTTTTGAGGAAAATCTGACCTGCAATTACAGGTGGATCAGGCATCGCCGCCTTTACAACAAAATCAGTCTGGTTGGCCGGAATCGTCCCTTCAATTAGTTGATGCCAGGAACCTGGTGCGCCAAATACGATCGTATTATCTCCTGGCTTTGTGGAGGAGAACACCTTATTCTCCAATGACAATTCTGCCATTTCCGGATTAATCGATTTGACACGAGCAAGGATGCCAACCTGTTTGGATGACTCAAAATGTATATCATAGAGATTATCCGAATAAGTTAACGGAGAAACCCCTGCTCCGTAATAGTTGCCCAAATCGTCCCAGCACCAGCCACCCGGAACAGAGCTTTGATCACGTCCGGAGAGATCGATCAATAGTTGACCTTTAATATTCCGGATACCCAAGTTCTTCATTTGATCTATCCATCTTTCAAAACAACCTTTGTAATGATCTTCAAAGAAGGTAGAATAGAATGCAGGATCTGCCCCCCCAACAAGGATTAGGTTTCCATTCATTGTACCCGTTTTTGAATCAATGGATCCCGTATAAGACAAGGAGGTTGAAAAAGTATAATCGGATCCCAAAATGTCAAGTGCGACAGCAGTGGTGAAAAGTTTCATAACCGAAGCGGTCGAAAGACTTTTCTGCGCAGACGTACAAATTATCTCCTCCGTTTTTGCATCAATAGCATAAATACTATACGATGAATTTTTCAGGCTTCCGGCAGTAAAAAAATGATCGATTGAGTTTGTTTGAGCAAATGAAGAGCTCGCTGAAAGGCTGACAATCAATACAAAGAGGAAAATTCGTCGCATGTTTTCAATGGGGTTAAGTATTTGATATTTTTGATTTGGAACAATGTAAGATCGACAAAGGTAAATATCCCGGAAAGAATAGAAAATATCAAAACCAATATCCCAAAGACAAGAAGGGAAGAACATCTCCATTCAAACTCGATAAGCTCAGATTAAGTTCCAAAGGTCCAACAACACTGTTGTATGCGGCATTCAAACCAAAACCAAAGATTGTTGTTTGGTTCGTTACGAAAATATTATCCTTACTGTACAGGCCAACATCGCCATTAAGGGAGACGTAAATTTTCTCCCACATTCTTAATCTGGCTTCCAATCGGCCAACACCAACGCTGCGGGTAATGATTTCGGATCTTTTCAAACCACTGAAGGGTATGTTGTTCTCGAAATAATCGGTTTGGGGTACACCGCCCAGGTAGGAGTGATGGAAAAAAGATTCACTGCCTCCAAAAATGAACCTGCTCTCTAATGAGTAGAGAATGGTCACTCGGTCAGAAATGGATCGAGCCCTTTTGAAAAAGAAATTACCAATAAGTATAGGATCAAAACCACCATTATTCAGCAATAGTTTAGCGCCTCCACTAACATTGGTTCCTTTTGTAGGGAAATAAATCTTATTTAAACGGTTGTGTTCAATTTTAGTAAAAAGGTTGTAATAGGTATTACCATTAATAGAATACCCTGTCGTATCACCAATAACCGACCCTTTTCGATAACTGTCCATCGAGGTGCCAAGTGTAAATCTGGTAGCATCTGTGATAAAGGAGTGGGTAGCTAATTGAAGATTCACAAGCGACATTTCAATTTCGGCAATTTTCTTATCTCCGTTATAGCGGAATATCCGATCCTGAACATACATGAGTTTAGAATAAAAGCCAGGTTTCCAACCTCTGTCTAATGAATAATGGGCAGCAAACATAGGGTATTGAGCCAATTTTGCGTCCATCGAAAGCCTCGAACCAAAGAAATTTTGATTCCGAAGCGTAATATTTATCAGCATAGTGGATCTGTAGTCAGAGTTATAATGAATACCAGCATGGATCTTATTATTTTTCCGCTCCTTCACCTCTATTTTAAGCGTTTTAGTTTTATTTCCGATAAGCTGATAATTGACAAACTCATAATTCCCAGTGGAATAAAGCCTGGATATACCATTTCGTAAGTGTTCAAGCGTAACATGCTGATCGTACTTTATTCCGACCTGACCAAGATAAAACGCAATCTTGGCACGATCAGTGCCGGTTACCTCAATCGTATTTATGACATAAGTGGTATCATTTCGAATTGGCTGATGAATCGCTCTTGCCTTAACTTTTAACTGAAGAGAATCCCTCAGATGTATTAACTGGGGCAACGCTCTCCTGGCCGCCTCCTCGCCACGCTGTATTAACTTTACGGCGGATTCTGTACTAAAACTGGCAACAGAATAACCTCTGATTATTGGACGTATTTGGATATCAACACCTTTAGCATTCTGAGCAACCCGTTTCTTATCCATAAAATTCATCATCTGCGCAACAACATCCGGGATATCTTTCAGTTCATCCGCGGTCATTAAACTGTCCATTATATCAACTCCAATGATAATATTGGCTCCCATTTCACGGCATCGGTCAACAGGATAATTGTTCACCACTCCACCGTCAACCAACATCTTACCATCTATTTCGGTCGAACTGAAGGCAGCGGGCACCGACATGCTGGCACGAATAGCCTTTGGCAGACATCCCCTATTCAATACCACTTCATCTCCATTCGTCAAATCAGTTGCAATACAAAGAAAAGGGGTCGGCAATTTTTCAAAATCATATACGTCATGATACCCCAAGGTAAGATAGGTCAACAGCTCCATAGCATTCTGCCCATTTAGAATGCCGTTTGAAAGCGCAAGTTTTTTCTGTTCGAAAGGAAAACTTACTGCATACCTTGATTCATCCGCTCTGTCAAACGGTGGTGCAAATTCGGATTTGTATTCATTACTCAATAACTTGGACCAATCCTGACCCAACACAATCTTTTCGAGCGTTTTTGCATCATAACCACAGGAGTAAAGACCGCCAATTATACTACCAATACTAGTCCCTGCAATATAATCAATTGGAATTTTTGCTTCTTCCAGTACTTTCAATACGCCAACATGAGCAAATCCTTTGGCTCCACCACCCGAAAGAACAAGCCCTATTTTGGGTTTATTGTTTAGATCTTGTCCAAACGACAAACTAGCAATAACAAGCAGTAAAAATGTGACAATGAAATTTTTCATGTCAGGAAATTGGTTCAACGCAAAATTAATAGTTTCTGAAAATTGTCTCTTCAGAAAAAGGATCATCGTTTAAATTATTACGCAAATTTCACTTTTCAATCGTCAAAAACCTCTCAAAAAAAGATTAATATAACAATTTGTTAAAGAAATTCCGGAACAGTGTGAATTTTTTCTTCCTAGGATAAGGGTAAATACAATCATGTCTGTCATGAGTTTAGAAGCGTGTCAAAACCATTTCAAACAAAAGAAACAAAAGCTTTTCCGAATTAAATGAAGAAAAAATTAGACCTCACAAATTACGGTACAAATTATTAACAATCATAATTTTAACTAAAATATTTATCTATGAAAACAAAATTTAATATCGGGCTTTCCCCTATTTTTAAGATAACCTTACTTTTGCTCATAATTATCTTCTGCAAAAATATTGTATCAGCTTCCGAAATTGCACCCTTTAAGCAGGATACGCTCAATTATGTGCAATATAAAGGTACGGTGGTAGAATTGGATACCAGAAAGCCTCTTGGTTTTGCCACGCTAACGCTGGAAGGTTCGAACTTATCAACAGTGGCTAACAGCGACGGCGAATTTGCATTTAAAGTACCCGTTACTGCGGTCAATGGAAATGTTATCATTTCCTATCTTGGACACAAAGAACAGATAATCAAACTTTCCACGTTAAAATCAGACAAAAACCGCATCGAACTGGAACTTTTGACTGTAACGCTTTCTACGATCAATATTCGTCCAAAGGATCCTGATATGCTGATGCGGACTATTCTAAACCGACGATTAGAAAACTATAACCAGGATCAAAACAAGATGATTGTTTTCTATCGTGAGACGATCAAGAAAAATAAAAGCTATGTTTCATTGTCGGAAGCAGTTTTGGATGTCTTCAAACAACCTTGTCTCTCCTCCAGACCAGACCAGGTCGAGCTTTCAAAAGGCAGAAAAAGCACTGATTACACGAAATTAGATACCGTTAGTTTCAAGATGCAAGGTGGTCCATACACTTCACTGATGCTCGACATCATGAAAAATCCAGATCTAATTTTTACGGATGATATGGTTGGAAATTACCAATTTACCATAGAAAACGTTTCCAAAATTGGCGATAGACTCATGTATATCATTGATTTTAAACAATTTCCACATATCGAAGAGCCCCTTTATTATGGCAAATTGTATGTCGACACGGAATCTCTTGCAGTAATAAGCGCGACATTTAGCCTGAATGTGACAGATAAAGCAAAGGCATCAGATCTGTTTATCCGCAAAAAACCAATTGGTGCAAAAGTCTATCCGACAGAAGCAACCTACCAGGTTAACTATCGTGAAAAAAATGGAAAATGGCTCTTTGGATATTCCAGGGCAGAACTTGTTTTCAAGATCGAATGGAAAAGGAAACTTTTTAACACACATTATTCCAGTAGCATTGAAATGGCTGTAACAGATTGGGATAAATCGCCGGTCAAAAATGCCAAACCTCAGGAAAAGTTGAAGTCAAACGTGGTAATGATAGACGAGGTTTCAGGCTTTGCAGATCCCGAATTCTGGGGAGAGTATAATGTAATTGAGCCGGAAAAGTCTATCGATCAAGCCATCAGAAAGATACAGAAAAAACTCAGAAAGAATTAATGCTATGACTCTTTTAAATTCACTGCTCACTTCAGCACTCTTTCTACTTATCTCTTTCCTTATTTCTTTTCTTACTTCCATTTTAAAATAGCAACGTGATTTTTACATTAACAATTTCCTCTAAGTAGTTCAGGTATTTAGAAATTTGCAACAGGTTAGCTATCTTTACACGATTTTCTAAAAAACTTATAAATTTGGCTAACCTTCGGGTACCGAATAAATTGTATCACATAAATATCACACAAAATGTTAATCAGTAAAGTCGTCGGAAGAGAAATTCTTGATTCACGCGGTAATCCAACCGTAGAAGTAGAAGTAATCCTTGAGAGCGGTTTTGTAGGCCGTGCTGCAGTACCATCCGGAGCATCAACCGGAGAAAATGAGGCAATTGAGCTTCGCGACGGGGATAAGAAAAGATATCTTGGCAAAGGCGTTTTAAAAGCAGTTGCCAATGTCAACACAGTAATCGCTGAAGCCGTTGTTGGTATGAGCGCCTTGAATCAGGTTGCCTTAGATCATGCGCTGATTGCTTTGGACGGAACAAAAACTAAATCCAAACTTGGTGCGAATGCCATTCTTGGAGTTTCGTTGGCTACTGCAAAAGCTGCTGCAGCTTATCTTGAGATGCCACTCTACCGTTATATCGGTGGTGTCAACGCAAGAACATTGCCAGTACCAATGATGAACATCATCAACGGTGGCTCACACTCCGACGCTCCTATTGCATTCCAGGAATTTATGATCCGCCCAATTGGCGCCTCTTCTTTCCGCGAAGCCTTACGGATGGGTGCAGAAGTATTCCATAGCCTGAAAAAAGTATTGCACGACCGTAACCTTAGCACCGCAGTTGGTGACGAAGGTGGCTTTGCCCCAAAACTCGATGGAACAGAGGATGCACTTAATAGCATCATCCTGGCTATCAAAAATGTAGGATACAAACCCGGACGCGCTGAAGACGGTGGCGAGATCTCAATTGGTCTCGACTGTGCTGCTTCAGAATTCTACAAAGACGGCATCTACAATTACGCAAAATTCGAAGGTGTTAACGGCGCAAAACGTAGCAGCAAAGAACAAGTTGAATTCTTAGCTTCTTTAGTTGCTAACTTCCCGATCGATTCTATCGAAGACGGATGTTCTGAGAATGACTGGGATGGTTGGGTATTGCAAACTGAGGTATTGGGCGACAAATGTCAATTAGTTGGAGACGACTTATTTGTAACGAATGTTGAATACCTTAAAAAAGGAATCGAACTTGGTGCAGCTAATTCAATCCTGATTAAAGTGAACCAAATTGGAACTCTAACTGAAACCCTCGACGCGATCGAAATGGCTCATCGTGCAGGTTATACCAGCGTTACTTCTCACCGTTCAGGCGAAACTGAAGATGCAACTATTGCAGATATTTCAGTGGCTACCAACAGCGGTCAGATCAAAACAGGTTCATTAAGCCGTTCCGACAGGATGGCTAAATACAACCAACTTCTTCGCATCGAAGAGGAGTTAGGTGCTTCGGCTGTTTACGGATACAAAAAAGCGATTAAAGCCTAATCGATAAAATATAGCATAAAAAAGGCGCCGATCGGCGCCTTTTTTATGCTATATTTTATCGATTATCCACTTTCTCCGGGTACAAATCAACATTCATCAACCGATATTCTGCCATCTGCTCAAACTTGGTGCCTGGTTTTCCATAATTACAATAGGGATCAATGCTGATGCCTCCCCGTGGAGTGAATTTCCCCCATACTTCGATGTATCTGGGATCCATTAACCGAATCAGATCCTTCATGATAATATTGACACAGTCTTCATGAAAATCACCGTGGTTGCGGAAGCTGAAAAGATAGAGTTTTAGACTCTTACTCTCAACCATCTTCCTGTCAGGTATATAACTAATGTACAAAGAAGCGAAATCCGGCTGACCGGTGATCGGACAGAGGGTGGTAAATTCCGGACAATTAAATTTCACTCGGTAATCATTGCCGGGATGTTGGTTTTCAAATACCTCCAAAAGCGATGGATCGTATTCAAAATGATAAATATTTCCAGCTCTTCCTAGGTGGGTTAACCCTGCCTTGTCTCTTTGCGTCATGATAATTAGTATAAAATTTATCTCAATTCCTTTGATTTCCGATTCGTATCGAAATTTGTTCCTGGATCAGAGAGAGGCATAATTATGCGTCTCAACCTATATATCGTTGATTTTAAATGGATTGTACGAAATCCCAACATCGAAGGTATCTATATTATCTATCCGCTTGATCTTGTTGACAACAAAAATAGTGACCGGCAAAAGTACGATCTCAAAAAGCGTTTTGATGATAGCCTGTGTTACGATCATCATCGGTAGCTGTGTCAAAGGGATGATTCCCGCGAAAGCAACTGAGATAAAAATAGTTGAATCTGCACCTTCACCAATAATTGTAGAAAGTATCGCCCTAAAGGAGAAATTTTCACCCTTTGAAATGATTTTTACGCTACTCATCACATACGCATTGATAAACGATCCAACCAAATACGCAAGCAGACTGGCAATCGCAATGCGTGGGGTACTGCTCAATACATTTGCAAAAGCTTCCTGATTTTGCCAAAAAGGAGCTCCTGGCCATTGTACGCTTAAGGTATAGAAAAGAACTGCAACCAGATTCATCATGAAGCCGGTCCAGATGATCAGCCTAGCCTTCCGATATCCCCAAACTTCGGCAACTACATCATTAATTATATAGGAAATAGGAAAAATAATCACACCAGCCGGCACATACCAATGACCAATGGAGATGATTTTGGAGGAAATAAGATTGGAAATCAAAAGGCAGGATGTAAAGATGACACCTGCCAAAAAAAAGGCAATACTAACTTTTTGCTTCATTTTACTTGTTTTTTACGTGGTGTTCAAGCACACGGATTATTCGGCGCAAAAGTAAAGACAAAAAGGGAAAAGTCCTAATCAGTTCAAAAATGGCGAACATTTGCTATTATCAAGAATCAAAAGTATTTTTTTGACTCCTACATCAAAAATTTTAATCTATTTTTAGAAAAAATTGTAGAGATGTGTATCTGTCTGATTTATCACCGAACTAACAATTAATTTCAACTATGAATGCACTTTTAGGGATTATTTTTCACTCTTTGGGCGGTGGCGCCTCGGGAAGTTGGTATATGCCATACAATTGGGTAAAGAGATGGCGTTGGGAAGTTTATTGGATTACCGGCGGACTTTTCTCTTGGTTTATCATGCCATTACTCGCTGTCTTGTTAACCATCCCTGACTGGCAGGGGATTTTACACGCCACTCAGGGAAACGTTATCCGCAACACCTACATTATGGGTTTGTTATGGGGCATTGGAGGTCTGACCTACGGACTGGCCATTCGCTACCTGGGTATGTCGCTGGGTAACTCCGTCCTTTTAGGTATAACTTCTATTGTTGGATCGCTGGGATTGCCCATTTTGCGCAATATTCCCGGTATCGCTGAAATAATCCCCAACGGACTATCCTTCACCGAATTGTTTAGCACGACAGGCGGACGAATCGTCCTACTCGGTATCTTGATTTTGTTAGTCGGAATTATCCTCAGCGGGACTGCCGGAATTAGAAAGGATCGTGACCTGGGCAACAACAAAGAGGGAGTTAATAGTGAATTCAAGCTCTCTAAAGGATTAATGATTGCCATTGTTTCGGGTGTTTTAAGCGCATTTTTCAGTTTTGGAATTGATGCAGGGAAAGAAATGGCTGTCGTTGCCAGAAC
>JBBQJE010000037.1:0-18826 GCA_038325635.1 Bacteroidales bacterium | reverse complement strand
ATTGCCTTGAGGATGGTTTGGCAGGTATCCAATGCCGTTAAAATACCGATAGTCGGAATGGGTGGAATAATGACCGCAACAGATGCGATCGAATTTTTTCTTGCCGGGGCTTCGGCTATCCAGGTTGGTACGGCAAATTTTATAGATCCAATGGCAACGATGCAAATTCTTTCCGGTATCAATACGTACCTGGATCATCACAAATTCAAATCCATAAAAGACCTTGTTGGGTGTTTACAAGTGTAATCTTTAGGGTGCTGCTTGTATTCATTCGTGGTTTACAATTGTAAATAACTGCGTATGTTTTCTTCTTTTTATAAGTTTACTTTTGTCACTTTCTTACTGTGTCTACTTCCTACTTTTAATGGCCTCTATTCTTTAAAGATGAAGAGTGGATTTTCATTTTATGAGAATAGGAATATTAAAAATTTGATTATCAAAAAGATAATGTCTTCAGAGAACACCGATCTATTGGATAAGAGCTTTGAACGATTTAGAGAACAGAATAACTTAAAAGGATTGGCAGTTGCGATCGTCAAGGACGAGAAACTACTATTTGCAAAAGGATATGGATTTGCGGATGTTGATGCTAAGGTTGCCGTTTCGCCTGATCAACTCTTTAGAATTGCGAGTGTGTCAAAATTGGTTACCGCTATTGCGGTCATGAAGCTGGTTGAGAATGGAAAAATCACGCTCGACAGTAAGGTGTTTGGAAAATATGGGATTCTTAACAAGGAATATCAGCTTCAAATTAAGGATAAACGTCTGGAAAACATCACCGTTAGAAACCTTTTAAACCACTCCGGAGGATGGACACAACGCTACGGAGATATTGCTTTCCTGCCAACTATTGTGTCTGAACAGACAGGTGATCCGATGCCGTTAACAATTGGTTCCTATTTGAAATTTGTGACGTCCAAGAGACTACATTTTGAACCCGGATCTTCGAGTGCCTATTCAAATCTTGGGTATATGATTTTGGGGGAAGTTATTGCAACGGTATCAAAAACCACGTATGAAAAATTTGTAAAAGAAAACGTTCTAAAACCGGCGCATATTTTGGATATGCAATTGGGAGGGAGCTTTGAAAATGAGAAACTATTGGATGAAGTTCGGTATTATCAACCTGAAGATGCACAAATGGTGGAGGCTTATGATGGAAGCGGAAGGATGGTTCCAAAGATGTATGGCAGTACGAATATGACACTTTTGGGTTCAGCCGGAGGTTGGATTGCCTCACCGGTAGATTTATTAAAGCTTTTGGTTGTCATTGATGGCGACCCACATACGAAAGACATTCTCTCCAAACAGAGTATTGCAGAAATGACGCACGTGGATGAGAATGGGCTGGATCCATTGGGATGGCGTAGCACCAATGAAAATGGAGAATGGTGGCGTACCGGAACATTACCGGGGTCTTCGGCACTTTTAAAGAGACAACCAAATGGAGTATCCTGGGTGATGATTACAAATACAAGCAATTACAAAGGACCTCATCTAGCCATTGAAATGGACAGGGTAATGTCGGGTGCACTTCGGAAGATGGACAACTGGCCGGAATACGATTTGTTCGATTTTTTTCCAAAATGATGGAAGAAGTGACTAAAGTGACTTCAGCTCACTTTCTTTCTTCAATCCTGTTACTTTATTGCCTTTTATCCGTATATCAACCCGATGAGCATTGAGATAAGCTCACTTTTTTAGTCTCTAAAAGTTAAATGCGTATGTCGGAATTTGAGGTTTTAATCCCCAAATTGGGTGAAAGTATTCAGGAAGCTACCATTACAAAATTATTTGTTAAAGTTGGCGATAAAGTTGAAGAAGACGATCTTCTTTTTGAGGTCGCTACTGACAAGGTCGATTCAGAAATTCCCTCTCCAGTATCAGGAACAATCAAAGCAATTAAATGTAAAGTAGATGATCTATTGGCAGTTGGTGAGGTAGCGATGATTATTGACCTGGAAGGAAAGAATGTCGATTCCACGTTGTCTGAAGAAAAGGCACAAATAGTTGAAAATGCATTCAGTATTTCTCCCGAAGTGGAAGAAGTTGTGCTCAAATCGGAAAAGCGTGTTACCGGCAGATTTTATTCCCCCCTCGTAAAAAGTATTGCCAACAAAGAGGGTGTAATTTTAAGTGAACTCGATGCTGTTGAAGGGAGTGGCATCGGCGGAAGAGTACAAAAGAAAGACCTCATTCGTTTTATCGAAGAGCGCTCTACAGGCAAAGCAAAGGACTCTTCGCAGCAAATTCCGTCAGCAGCCGATGTAAAAGTGGCCAACTTAGTGCCTGCACAGAAGCCTAAAGTATCCATCTCCATTGGTGCCGAGGATACAATTATCGAGATGGATCGGATCAGAAAGCTTATTGCGAACCACATGGTGATGTCGAAGCAAACGGCACCGCATGTTACCTCGTTCGTTGAAGCCGATGCCACGGAAATGGTGATATGGAGAAATCACAACAAGGATGATTTTCAAACAAAATATGGTGAGAAGCTCACTTTTTTACCGTTTTTTACGGAGGCGGTTGCCAGGGCACTTACTGAATACAGGATGGTAAATAGCTCTGTTGATGGGGATACAATTATCCTTAGAAAAAAAATCAACGTAGGTATTGCCGTAGCCACCAATAGTGGAAATTTAATGGTTCCGGTTATTAAGGAGGCCGATACTAAAAATTTGTTGGGACTAACCAAAGAGATCAATCAATTTGCCGAGGCTGGACGTTTAGAAAAACTAAGCCCCGACCAACTGCAAGGAGGAACTTTTACCATAACCAATTTTGGTTCTTTTGGAAATACCATGGGAACACCCATTATCAATCAGCCTCAGGTTGCGATTTTAGCCATTGGGATAATCGAGAAGAAGCCTGCAGTGATTGAAACCATTACCGGAGATGCCATTGTTGTAAGGCACAAAGTTTTTCTTTCCCTTTCTTACGACCACAGAGTTGTGGACGGGATGTTAGGAGGTAAATTTTTACGGCGAATCGCCGACCTGATAGAAGATTTTGATCCTAAACGTTCAATTTAATTAAAATTAGCTATTTTATTATATATGAATAACTTAAATGATTTGCCTGTTGCTAAAAGATTCTCGATTTTAGAAACTGAAAAATCTACATTGCAGCATTGGTACCATTTGATGGTGCTGGGTCGTATGTTGGATGAAAAAGCACCCAACTACCTCAAACAAGCGATCGGATGGTCGTATCATGCCCCTTATGCTGGTCATGATGGTATTCAACTTGCTATTGGACAGATATTTAATAAGGAAAAAGATCATCTGTTTCCATACTACAGAGATTTGTTAACCAATTTGTCGGCCGGTTTGACCGCTCAGGAGATTATTTTAAATGGTATTTCCAAAGCTAATGATGTTAATTCGGGTGGACGGCACATGTCCAACCATTTTGGAAAACCTTCCTGGAACATTCATAACGTCTCTTCAAGTACCGGAAACCATACGCTTCACGCAGCAGGCGTGGGACGAGCAATCAAATATTACAAGGGTGATGGAGTTGCAATTAGCTCTCAGGGTGAATCGTCGGTGAGCGAAGGGTATGTTTACGAAGCCATCAATGGGGCTTCGACAGAGCAATTGCCGGTGATATTTGTATTTCAAGATAATGGATACGGCATTTCTGTTCCCAAAAAGGATCAGACTGCCAATAGAAAGGTTGCCAATAATTTTCTGGGATTCAAGAATTTAAGGGTAATCCATTGCAATGGAAAAGATGTCTTTGATTCCATGAATACCATGGTCGAAGCTAAAAATTGGGTTATTGAAAATCAACTGCCTTGCATTGTCCAGGCAAATTGCATCCGTATTCATTCCCATTCCAATTCCGACAGACAAGATCTATACCGAAATGAAGTTGAATTGAATTACGTCAAGGAATATGATCCGCTGACAAAATTTAAACGATTGTTGCTCAGATACGAACGTTTTACCTCTGAAGAACTCAATTCTATTGAAGAAAAGGCAAAAGAAGAGGTAAAATTGGCGCATCAATTTGCCTTGCATTCTCCGGATCCTGATCCTAAGAGCATTTACGATTTTGTTTATGCGAAAGCGTACGAATCAACCAAGTATCCGGAAGGTTTACAGAAGAATGATCAGGCCGGGACAAAGAAAAAGCTGATTGAGGCAATCAATGAGACATTAAAGACAGAATTTACGCTAAATCCAGACACATTTATCTGGGGACAAGACATAGCGAACAAAGAAAAAGGAGGGATTTTTAACGTATCCAAAGGGCTACAAAAGGAATTCGGTAAACAAAGAGTATTCAATGGTCCTATTGCTGAGGATTATATTACCGGAACCGCCAATGGAATGTCGAGGTATAATAAGAAAATTCGAATTGTTGTTGAAGGCGCCGAATTTGCAGACTATTTCTGGCCAGCTATGGAACAATTCGTTGAAATGACCCATGAATATTGGCGAACGAATGGTCAATTTGCACCAAACGTTACCATTCGCCTGGCATCCGGAGGGTATATCGGAGGTGGACTCTATCATTCTCAGACCATTGAAGGATCGCTGGTAGGTTTACCGGGTATCCGAATTGTTTATCCATCGTTTGCGGATGATGCGGCAGGTTTATTGCGCACATCGCTTCGCTCCGAAGGTCCAACGCTCTTTTTAGAACCGAAAGCGCTTTACAATTCTCCTACGGCAGCCACCCTAGTACCTGCCGATTTTGAAGTCCCTTTCGGAAAGGCCAGAATCCGACGTAATGGCGCTAATATGACCATTATAACGTATGGAAACACGACCCATTTATCCCTTCAGGCAGCGGAGAAATTAGCGCTTGAAGGTTTTGATGTTGAAGTGATGGATTTAAGATCGCTTGTTCCATTAGATAAAGAGAGTATCCTAAATTCGGTTAAAAAGACGGGACGGGTATTAATTGTGCATGAAGACAAAATTTTTGGTGGTTTTGGTGGTGAACTTGCTTCAATCATCAACGAAGAAGCGTTTGAATTTCTCGATGCCCCCATTCGGAGGGTCGGGTCTGAATTTACCCCGGTTGGATTTAACAGAATTCTGGAATCAGCAATATTGCCGGATGTCAAGAAAATTTATGATGCAGCATTGTTGCTGCTAAAATATTAATTAGATGAAAACGCTTGCTATTGTTTACAGCTTCAATTCCACGAAATCAGCGAAGATTGCGCTAAAAATTGCCGATAATCTTCCGAGTTATTCGATAGAAAAATTAAATGTTGAAAGTTGCAAGGGAAATGAATTTCTTGCGTACGACGGGTATATTTTAAGTGTTCCTACCTGGTTTGATGGAGAATTGCCTAACTATTGGGATGAAATATTGCCTGCGTTGGAAAAACTGGACTTCAAAGGGAAGAAAATTGCCCTTTTCGGCTTGGGAGATCAGAAGAATTACCCCGAAAATTTCTGTGATGCCGTCGGAATATTGGGGAGCTTCTTTGAACAAAGAGGGGCAAAAATCATCGGTTTTACATCCCCGGAAGGATATACTTTTGAATCATCTAAAGCATTGAAGAATAATTATTTAACAGGATTACTTTTAGATCAGGAGAATCAATCTAAACTGTCTGATGAACGGATTCAAAAATGGACCGATCAGCTTATAACAGAGTTTAGCTGAGTCGATTCGGAAAAATTCCTACCTTTGTCCGTCTAAAATATTGACCTATATACATGTTTAAGACTCTTAAAGTTATTCTTCTGGTTGTAGTCGTAGGAACCTTGTACATTGTATTTAATGAGGTTTCATCGTACGATTACATCTTTCCGGAGTACCATATTAAATATGATAAGATTCCCATACGAAGTCTTAAATCCGTTTTAGCACAGGATCCAATCACGCTAATACCGGTGAAATATACCGGAATCATTGATTTTGATACCATTCCGGAAGATTTTAGGAAAAAAGTATTCATTAATTTCATGTTGCCGCCTATCGTCATTGAACGCGACCGATTATTTAGTTTGTTGCAACGCATTGAATTTATTGAAAATAGAATGTTGAATCAAAAAACGATCAGAGCACAGGATCTGTTGTTTTTCAAGGAGATGATGGAAAAATATGATGCGACTTCTTTAAAGGACTTAAAAATAAAGCTTTATCCTCATCCGGTCAGTTTGGTGATGGCGCAAGCAATTCTGGAATCAGGGTGGGGAACTTCAAAAGTATTTTGGAAAGCCTGTAATCCCTTCGGAATTATGTCCTTCTCAGCGGATGAACCTCGAAGAAAATTCACGAATCCTGAGACCCAAACGGAGGTATATGTTAGAACCTATACCGATGTAAATCAGTCGGTTGAGCACTATTATTTTTTTACGGCGCGGTTGTCTTCTTATGAGAAATTTAGAAAAAAACGATGGGAGAGAGGCTCGACGCTAGCACTTTTGAAGTTGATGAAAAGCTACCATGAAACCAAAGAGTATATTCCGATGGTTGAATCAATAATCAAGACGAATGAGCTTGAAAAGTATGATAATATTGCCATAAATAAGGATTATTTTGGGTATAAAAGGGATTATTTTCAGCTAATTAGAAGTTATTTGGTGGATTATTTTTAATTAATGACCACATTTTATGTTTATTATAATTTGAGAAATTGCATCCTACAGGTACAGAACAAAAAACATATAGTTAATGAAATCAAAAAAGAAAATTGCAATTGTTGCTCACGACAATAGAAAGCATGACATGGTTGAATGGGTTCGATATAATTGGAAGGAATTGGCCCAACACAGCATGATATGTACTGGGACAACAGGAAAACTTGTAGATGAGAATTTGCGCCAAAAATGCAAGGAGAATGATGCCGTTCCTCCTGAAGTAATTAAATTGAAATCTGGTCCGTTGGGCGGCGATCAACAATTGGGTTCGATGATCTGTGAGGGAAAAGTAGATTTATTATTTTTCTTTTGGGATCCAATGCAGCCGCAGCCACATGACGTGGATGTAAAAGCGTTGTTACGTATTGCTGTTATGTACAATATTCCAACAGCCTCAAACAGGTCTACTGCAGACTTTATTATTTCCTCACCTTTGTTTCACAGAGATTATATTCCACTTGTAACGGATTATTCGGACTACACATTTCGTGTTTTATAATTGGATGTGTGGTAATGTAAGCTAAATTGAGTTATAGTGAATAAAGTCACTATAGCTCAATTTAGCTTACATATCATTTGTCTTATAATTAATATTATGTTAAATAACGTAAGGGGAGAAAAAGGAGTCCAAAATGGACTCCTTTCCGTATGCTCTTATTTCATCTTTTCAAACTTATCCATCATTTTGAGGCGATAGTATAAATTCTTCAACTGATCTTTGATATACGAATCTTTAGGATTGTACTCAACGGCTTTCTCCAGATAAGGAACTGCTTTTGCAAACTCATCATCCGATTTCTTTTTCTCCGCTTCAAACTTTGCCTGCTCGTTTGTAGGAATAGCATTTGCCACATCAAATTGTTTGACACCGCGATTGAAATAGATCACACCAATGTTATAGTATGCATCCGCATAATCCGCTTTCACTTTCAAGGCAAGTTCATATTCTTTAATAGCATCCTCTTGTCTGCCTAATTTATCAAGGGCAATTCCTTTTGCTAAATAAAATGACGGGTTGTCTTTTTCTTTGGCAATGGCTTTATCAAGATAACCAATCGCATCTTCCGTTTTACCCGTAGTTATGTAGTAATTAATCAACTGAACCAGAATGCTTTGATCTTCAGGATACTTATCAAATGCCTCTTTCATAATGTTTACAGAGGTTAAAGTATCTCCTTTTTGTTGATAGGCACTGATAATCTGCGAATAAGATGATCCGGGATTGTACCCGTGTAACGCAGTGAGTTTAAAGTATTTGATTGCTTTATCAAATTGCTTTGCATTCATTGCTGCCAGACCGGTGTTGTACATGATTGCGGTATCCACCGTGTTATCCGCTTTGAAGAGTGGAGTTGCTTCAAGATTTAATACTTTTTCGAAATAATCGCTGGATTGTTCAAATTTTTGTGCTTGAAATGCTTCAATTGCTGCATTTGACATTGTGGGTATAAAACTACTCAACAACTTGATCTTCAGTGCTGGAGTTCCGCCCTTGGGGTCTAATTCAACAGCCTTCATGAAGGATTTATATGCTTCCTCCAGTGGATTCTCTACCAGTTTTTTGTAATTTTCATCTTTTGATTTGTAAATAGCTTCAAGAATTTCTCCCCTTGCCTCCCATGTGTCAGTCCAATTGATTGATTTTTCTGATTTTGGGTTAGCCGGATTAATCGCTTCTTGAATTGCTTCCCAAGCTTTGTCTAACTTACCACTCTCTTTGTATGACATCGCGCTGCTAACTTTTCCTTTTTGAGCAAACAAAAAACCGTTTACTGAGAGCAGGATCACTACTAAAAGAATTTTTTTCATTACGGACAATTTTTGATTTAAATTATTAATTAATTGAGATTACTTTCATTTTGACTTTCGTCTGACTGATTTACATCAGTTTGATTCTCATCAGAATCAGTAATATTTTCTTCTACAACTTCTTCTATTTCTGTTATTTCTACTCGTGCAACGGAGGCAATCCGATCGTCTTCCCTCAGGTTGATCAATTTGACCCCTTGGGCTGCCCTACCGGTCATCCTTATTGCCCCTACTGAAAGCCTGATCGTTACACCTGCTTCCGTAATAATCATCAGGTCATCACCATCTGTCACATTCTTAATAGAAACCAAGGCTCCTGTTTTTTCTGTGACATTAATCGTTTTAACCCCTTTCCCACCGCGATTGGTTACGCGATAATCTTCAATTTTGGATCTTTTACCATATCCGTGCTCTGATACCACCAAGATATCGTCCTCACCATTCATAACACAAACCATGCCAACTAATTCATCCGATTCGCTTCCCAAAGTGATGCCTCTTACTCCTGAAGCTGTACGGCCGATCGCACGTGCATGACTTTCGTGGAAACGAATCGCCTTACCCGATTTGACGGCCAACATCATTTCATTCTCACCGTTGGTCAATCTTGCTTCGAGTAATTGATCGTTCTCTCTGATTGTTATTGCATTAACCCCATTTTGTCTGGGCCGGGAATAGGCTTCCAGCGATGTTTTTTTAATGGTTCCTTTTTTGGTGCAAAGAATGATGAAGTTATTGTTGATATATTCTTCATCTTTCAAGGATTTTACATTAATGTAAGCCCTTACCTGGTCATCGGGTTCTATGCTAATAAGGTTCTGAATGGCTCTACCCTTCGATATTTTTGTTCCTTCGGGTATCTCATAAACTTTTAACCAAAAGCATTTTCCCTTTTCTGTAAACAACAGCAGCGTATTGTGCATTGTTGCGATGAACATGTGTTCAAGGAAATCTTCATCCCGGGTACTGGAACCTTTGGAGCCTATTCCTCCCCTTGACTGAGTTCTGAACTCCGAAAGTGGAGTTCGTTTAATATATCCCATGTGAGATATGGTAATAACCATGTCTTCATCGGCGTAGAAATCTTCTGGATTGAATTCCTCGGATGCATACACGATCTCCGTCCTTCGTTCGTCACCATACAAAGACTTTATTTCGTATAGTTCGTCTTTTATGATCTTCATTCTCAATGGTTCCTGAGATAATACCTCTTTGTACCAATCAATCATTTTACACAATTCGGTATAATCATCATGGATTTTGTCCCGCTCAAGACCTGTGAGTTTTTGTAATCGAAGATCTAGAATTGCACGAGCCTGAATATCATCTAGTTCAAAGTTTGAGCATAGATTTTCTCTTGCCTCATCCGGTGTTTTGGCTGCCCTAATTATGGTTATTACCGCATCCAGATTATCAATGGCAATAATTAATCCCCGAAGAATATGCGCCTTCTTTTCTGCCTGATCTAAATCGTATTGTGTACGTCTGATGACCACTTCGTGTCTATGCTCTACAAAGTAGTGTATCAGGTCTTTAAGGTTTAACATCATTGGTCTGCCTTTGACCAAGGCAATATTATTGACATTAAATGCTGTCTGAAGAGCCGTGAATTTGTATAGCTTATTCAAAACTACACTGGCCATTTCATCCCGTTTAATATCAATAACAATCCTCATTCCGGTGCGGTCGGATTCGTCGTTGATGTTGCTGATACCGTCAATTTTCTTTTCATTGACCATTTCAGCGATCTTTATGATCATTTCAGCCTTATTCACCATATAGGGAATTTCTGTAATAATCAATTTCTCCCTTCCGTGTTCGGTTGTTTCAATTTCGGCTCGACCACGAACAACGATTCTTCCTCTTCCGGTTTCAAACGCTTCTCTCACCCCTGCATATCCATAAATAATTCCTCCTGTTGGAAAATCAGGAGCTTTTACTTTATCGATAAGGGCATTTATAGAAATCTGAGGATCATCTATATAAGAGATAATCGCCTCGATAGTATCTGATAAATTGTGAGGGGGCATATTGGTAGCCATTCCTACGGCGATACCTGAAGTTCCGTTTATCAATAAGTTTGGGAACTTGGTTGGCAAAACCGTTGGCTCGGACAAAGACTCATCAAAATTGGGTTGAAAATCAACGGTATTTTTCTCTAAATCGGCTAAAGCCTCCTCTGCAAGTTTTTTCAAGCGAGCCTCCGTATAACGCATGGCAGCCGGACTATCACCATCAACGGAACCAAAGTTACCCTGACCATCAATTAAAGGATATCTCAAGGACCACAATTGTGCCATTCTCACCATGGCATAATACACAGAAGAGTCACCGTGTGGATGATATTTACCAAGTACCTCACCCACTATTCTGGCAGATTTCTTATATGGTCTGTTTGAAAAATTACCTAACTCGCTCATTCCGAACAATACCCTGCGGTGAACAGGTTTTAACCCGTCACGCACATCCGGAAGAGCTCTGGAAACAATTACTGACATTGAATAGTCAATGTAAGCGGTTTTCATCTGCTCTTCAATATTTATCGGAATAATTCTTTCTGAATCAGACATATAGATCTTATTTGTATTTTAATTTGTTAAAAAAGTAGTACAAAAATAAGCATTTTAAAGTTAATGAGGGAAAAACATTCGGATAAAATATTTGTATTTCCTTTCCAATTAACAAGAATTATGTTTGTGACAATTTGGCAATGAGCGCTAAAAAATGAAATAATTATTATCTTTGAGTATACTTTAAGCGTATATATCTCATTGTCTTGTAATTAAAAATTGGAACGTACAAAATTTCGTTTTCAATAATCCGTATAAGATTGAAATTATAATTAAATTTATTCGTTATTTTGTCTCAGGAACGATTTTTGTTGCACAGTATTTAAAACAATAAGATGGACTCAAAATTTTCACCTAGAATTAAGGATGTTTTGACATACAGCCGTGAAGAGGCAATCCGACTAGGTAACGATCATATAAGCACTGAGCATTTGTTTCTGGGTATTCTCCGGGATGGAGAAGGTATCGCAATTGATTCGATGAAGCAGTTGGGTCTCGACTTTCTGAGACTCAAAAATGAATTGGAGCTTCATTTAAGAAAGGGCTCTTCTTTGGCTATTGATGCTTCAATTCCTTTGCTAAAAAATACGGAACGTACTTTAAAAATTGTTTTTTTGGAAGCTAGGTCACTGAATGAAGACACGGTAAATACCGGTCATTTATTATTGGCTATTCTGAAGGAAAGGGACGGTTTAGTTTTCGAACTTTTTAAAAAGAACGATGTGAATTACGACGATGTCAAAACCAAAATAGTAGAATTATCGCGTGTTGAAAATAAATCAGATTTCCCCGAAGAGGGTGATGATCAGGATGATATGTTTGGACGAAGTGGAGGAAGCAGTTCAGGTACTTCACAAACTCCAAAAGGAAATGCAAATCCTAAAACCGATACACCAGTCTTAGACAACTTTGGCGTGGATATTACGAAGGCTGCTATGGAGGGAAGTCTTGACCCAATTGTTGGCCGCGAAAATGAGATTCAACGAATAGCTCAGATTCTGAGCAGAAGGAAGAAGAACAATCCAGTGTTAATAGGCGAGCCTGGTGTGGGCAAATCAGCCATAGTTGAAGGTCTTGCCTTGCGTATTTCTCAAAGGAAGGTATCGCGTATCTTATTTGACAAAAGAGTAATAAGTCTTGACCTGGCTTCCATTGTTGCTGGCACCAAATACCGCGGGCAGTTTGAAGAACGCATGAAAGCCATTCTAAATGAGCTTGCAAAAGTTGACAATATCATTTTATTCATCGATGAAATCCATACTATCGTTGGTGCAGGAGGCGCAACAGGTTCGCTTGATGCAGCAAATATGCTAAAACCAGCATTGGCAAGAGGTGATATTCAATGTATTGGCGCAACGACCTTGGATGAATACCGGCAGCACATTGAGAAAGATGGTGCACTGGAGAGAAGGTTCCAAAAAGTTTTAGTTGAACCAACCAGTGTGGAAGAAACAATTGAAATCTTACACAATATTAAGGAACGTTATGAAGATCATCACAACGTTACCTATACCAACGAGGCCATAGAAGCCTGTGTAAGACTGACTGCCAGGTATATATCTGACAGGCATCTTCCGGATAAAGCGATTGACGCGCTGGATGAATCCGGATCAAGGGTGCATATTTCAAATATCTCTGTTCCTGAGAGAATCATCAAATTGGAAGAAAAGATTGAAGAGGTTCGGGCCGCGAAAATTCTTGCTGTGAAAGGTCAGAATTTCGAGCTGGCAGCCAGTTATCGGGACAATGAGAAAAATTTGCTCAGCTTGGTCGAAAAAGAAAAAGCGATCTGGGAGAAAGAATTGGAAAGTCACCGCGAAATTGTTGATGAACCTCAAGTGGCAGACATAGTTGCCATGATGTCAGGAATTCCGGTTCAGAAAATTGCCCAAGCGGAAGGGAAGCGCCTGCAAGTGATGTACGAAGACATGAAGAAAAACATCATTGGACAGGATGAAGCAGTTGAAAAAATTACGAAGGCTATTCAACGCAACAGAGCAGGATTGAAAGATCCGAATAAACCAATTGGATCATTTATCTTCCTGGGGCCGACTGGAGTTGGGAAAACGCAGTTAGCCAAGGTATTAGCTCAATATCTATTCGATACAACGGATGCACTGATTCGTGTTGATATGAGCGAATACATGGAAAAATTCTCTGTTTCCCGACTTGTTGGAGCTCCTCCCGGGTATGTGGGTTATGAGGAAGGTGGTCAGCTCACGGAGAAAGTTCGTAGAAAGCCTTATGCCGTTATTCTATTGGATGAAATCGAAAAAGCACATCCGGATGTATTCAATATTCTGTTACAGGTAATGGATGAAGGTCGGCTAACTGACAGTCTGGGTCGTAAAATTGACTTTCGAAATACAATTCTAATTATGACATCAAATATTGGAACGCGCCAATTGAAAGATTTCGGTCAGGGTGTCGGGTTCAATACCAGAACCACTGCAGAAGATGAAAATGAGCATAATAAATATGTGATTCAAAAGGCGTTAAAACGTGCTTTTGCCCCAGAGTTCCTTAATCGTGTTGATGATGTTGTTATGTTTAATTCACTGGAAAAGAGTCATATAAACCAGATCATCGATATTGAATTAAAAAGCTTTTATCAGCGTATTGCCACCTTAAAATACAAATTATTCATTGCACCTGAAGCAAAAGATTTTATTTCAGAAAAGGGATTTGATCCTCAATTTGGAGCCAGACCGCTAAAACGTGCCATTCAGAAATATCTTGAAGACGAAATTGCAGAGGTGATCATTGGAAGTGATATCAAAGAAGGAGACACGATTTCGGTGGATCTGAACGAAACGAAGGAGAAAGTTGTGGCCAAGATTATTCCATCCGATACGTCGGAAGATTCTCCTGAAAAGCATAATACGCCTGAATTACCGGCAGAAACTAAAGAGTAATCTTTAGTTTTTGTCGAATTTCTTTGCCTCATTCCAATAGACATCCATCTCGGCAAGAGTCATCTCATGAAGCGATCTTCCTTTTAATAAAGTATTCTCTTCCAAATAGTTAAATCGTCGAATAAATTTTTTATTGGTTCTTTCCAGGGCACTTTCCGGATCAATTCCGTAAAGGCGACAGGCATTGACGATGGAAAAAAGCAGATCTCCAAATTCATTTTCCATTTCTTTTACACGGCCTGCTTTGATTTCAACCTCTAGTTCCCCTAATTCTTCCTTTACTTTATCCCAGACTTGCTCTTTTAATTCCCAATCAAAGCCCACTCCCCTAACCTTTTCCTGGATCCTGTTTGCTTTTATTAAAGCCGGTAAAGCCATTGGAACTCCTTCCAATACACGCTTCCCCCTCCCCTTTTCACTAAGTTTTAGCGTTTCCCAATTTTTTAGCACTTCTTCTGAATCTTGGACTTCTGCAGTGCCAAATATATGTGGATGACGATATATTAATTTATCAATCAAATGATTAATAACATCTCCTACATCAAACTGTCCTTTCTCCTCTCCTATCTTTGAAAAGAATACGATATGCAATAATATGTCGCCGAGCTCTTTTTTTATCTCCTGAGGGTTGTTTTCTAAAATTGCCTCACCAAGTTCATAAACCTCTTCCATTGACAATTTACGAAGTGTTTCATTGGTCTGCTCACGATCCCATGGACATTTTTCGCGAAGCTCATCCATGATTGAAAGCAATTTTCCAAATGCCTCCATCTTTTCTTCTCTGTTCATTCTTTAAATATTATTGTTTGCGAAGATACACTTTTAGGCGTTTTTATTTTCAGTGCGACTATTCTCTAAACGGTATCAAAAAATTAATTAATTTGCAGAAATATCAATAGCGGTATTTAAACTCAATGAAAAATGAAAAGTGAAAAGTGAAAAGTGAAAAGTGAAAAGTGAAAAATGAAAAGTGAAAAATGAAAAATGAAAAGTGAAAAATGAAAAGTGAAAAATTAACTCAAAATAGGTAAAATGAGCAAAGCGATAGTTTCTACGGATTTTAACTTTCCCGGATTGAAAAGTGTTTACAAAGGAAAAGTCCGCGATGTATACAATATTGAAGATAAATATCTGGTTATGATTGTTTCGGATCGAATTTCAGCCTTTGATGTTGTTTTGCCAAAGGGGATTCCTTACAAAGGTCAGGTTTTGAATCAGATAGCCACAAAATTTCTGGATGCAACATCAGATATTGTTCCGAACTGGAAAATTGCCACTCCTGATCCAATGGTCACAGTTGGACATCTTTGTGATCCTTACAAAGTTGAAATGGTCATTAGGGGATATCTAACCGGTCATGCATGGAGAGAATACAGTTCAGGAAAGCGTACACTTTGCGGAATTCAGCTGCCCGAAGGAATGAAAGAGAATCAGAAATTCCCGGCACCTATTATTACCCCAACAACGAAGGCGATGGAGGGTCACGATGAAGATATTTCCAGGGAAGAGATTATTCAACAGGGTCTTGTTTCGGCCAATGAATACGCGACTCTTGAAAACTATACCCGGGCCATATTTCAGAGAGGTACTGAAATTGCCGCAAAAATGGGTTTAATCTTAGTGGATACTAAATATGAATTTGGGAAAAAAGACGGCGTCATTTATCTGATTGATGAGATCCATACTCCCGACTCTTCCCGTTATTTTTATGCATCCGGCTACGAAGACCGCTTAGCAAAAGGGGAAAATCAAAAACAGCTTTCAAAAGAGTTTGTCCGACAATGGTTAATTGAAAACGGATTTCAGGGACTGGAAGGACAACAAGTTCCCTTTATGACGGATGATTTTGTTAATCAGGTTTCTGAGCGATACATTGAGCTTTTTGAGCACATCACCGGTGATAAATTTATAAAGGCAGAATTGGAAGATGTGAATGCAAGAATCTTTCAGAATATCAGTGCTTTCTTGGCAGAAAAGGTTTGAGGACGATTGCAGGAGAGCGGAAAAAGGACTAGAAGACTGGAGGACAAGAGGGTCAGTGGACTTGAAGACGAGAGGTCTTGAGGGTCAGTGGACTTGATGTTTAAGATGAAAAAATGATTAATCGAAGCCTAAATAATTAATAATTAGACATTTAACAAATGAAGAAGAAAATTGGATCTATTTTTTTAATTGCCCTTTTTTCAGGAACATCTGTATTTGCTCAAACTAAAGCAGAAGTAAAGCAAACTCTTGTCGCAATTGGAATGCCTGTTCCTGTGTTTAAATACGAACAAGAAAAAGGGAAATTGGTTAAAAGCAGCGACTTAAAAGGGAAAGTTGTGCTAATCAATTTCTTTGCCACCTGGTGTGGTCCCTGTAAGGTGGAATTGCCAAAAATACAGTCTGAAATTTGGGAGAAACACCAGGCTAATCCAAAATTTGTCATGTTGACTTTTGGTCGTGAGCATTCATGGAAAGAGGTGAATGACTTCAGAATTAACAATAAATTTCCTTTCCCGTTGTATCCCGATCCTACCAGGGGTGTTTACGGACTATTTGCGACTCAATTAATTCCCAGAAGTTTTTTAATTGATGAAGCAGGAAAAATTATTTTTATGACGGAAGGCTTTGAAGAAGAAAACTTCACTAAATTGGTTAAACTCATTGACAGTAAGTTGTAGATTATTCCTATTCAGTTGATTGTATAGGTTATTCGGGACAATGGAATCTGTCAAAAAAAACCGTCTCGACAGGGGGATCGAGACGGTTTAATCAACTAACCAAAAAACTATGAAAAAAAAGTCTAACGCTTACTCCACAAATATATACATTGATTTAGTTAAGCCGATTCAATGGAAACTAAAGAATGTTAAAAGTTACCTATTTACAATCCTATCTTCATTACAACACCAATCTTTCCCCAAACTCCAGGTTGTTCGACGTTACCATAGTCGAAATAGGTTTTATTGAGTAAATTGGATGCTTCCAGAAATAGATTTATGCGATTTTTAACCCAGTTAATGCGAGCATCCACCAACCACAAAGGAGCATAACGAACCTCCTGCCCGTATTTGCTGCCTTCCCATAGAGTGAATGTTCCATTCCGATCCTGGTAAGAGACTAACCAGGAGGCACTTACATTGCTTATAAGGTTGTGGTTGATGCGCAGATCAACTTTGTGTTTGAGATAATCGAGCAGATATTTTGAAATGTACGCACCGGATTCTTTGCTTTGATAAAGATAACCGTAAGAAATATCTATGGAGCGAATAAAATGTTTTTTACCAAGTAATTCACCAGGAATAATCTTTGCAGAGAATTCAAACCCCCTGGTAGTTAGAGCTGTAAGGTTCTTAGCGTACCAAATCGTCTCATTTGGTTGCCGTACCCAATCGATCATATCCTTGCCCCATCGCTCAAAAATGGCTACATGAGCTGTCAACCAAGCGTTACCATATTTGAGCCCAGCCTCAACCGAGATAGCTTGTTCGGGCAAAAGCTCTGAGTTCCCAATATTTGTGGCACTATTATAATAGAGATCTGTAAAAGTTGGCATTCGAAGGGATCTATTGACAGAACCATAGATTTTTAACGGATTTGAAATCTTCCAGCCGACGTCGATACCCGGGTATAATTGGAATTTCTTTCCAAGAGAAGAATTCCGATTCGCCAACAATCCTCCTGAAATATCCAGATATCCAAAATGTTGAGAGTATTCACCGAACAGACTCAAATTGTCTCTTCTGTCTGAATGAGTAAAAAGAATTCCCGGTTCTCCAGGAACATTAGTGGGAATACTCATCACTTTTCCCAATACCGTGCTTTTAATACTTTCAATTCGACCATCTGCTCCAAAGGCAAACTTGCCAATCCATGTATCAATATATCCGCCCAAATTCATTCCATAGGTATCCGTTAGATGATAATTGTGCATTTTATACCAAGACGGGGCATCTATATTATTTCGGAAAAGTTCAAAACGATCTTGGTTTCTTCGCCAATAAATGGATGGAGTGATGTGCAAAGCACCATCTTTTGTTGCCTTGAAAGAGGCGAAAGTAGTCTTAATTCGCTCATATTGATTTGGATAGGCAGGTGTGTAGAAATCATTGGCACCAAATCCACGGTCTGTAAATCCACCTTGAAATTCCAATTTCCCGGTAGGGTATAACAAACTTCCATGGTAATATGCATTTCCAATTTTGAAATCCGTGTTCTTCAATGAACCTTCTGCTTTTTTATAATCAACAGACAAGCAGTTAGTTATATTTCCTGTCTTAAGTATGGTGGATAATCCTGATTCGAAAAAACCAAATTGGCCGCCAGTGATTCGACCCGTTAGCGAAGGAGTGGTTGATTGTGCGGTGATGATATTTATGGCTCCACTGAAAGCATTTGGACCATAAAGTCTGGAAGCAGCGCCTTCCATAATCTCGATGCGATCGATGGCATCGAAGCTGACAGGCAGGTTTAGGTTGTGATGGCCGGTTTGGGGATCGTTGAGTGGAATGCCGTTTAGGAGTATAATTACCTGATCAAATGAGCTTCCGCGAATGCTGATATCTGCTTGTACTCCGTTGTTTCCGCGCTGTCTGACGTCGACATTTGATGCAAATTTGAGCAGATCCTGCAAGTCGTGAACTGGAGCGCTTGCTAACTCTTCTTTCCCAATAACCTGAACGATACGTGCGGATTGCGAAAATGCCACTGGCACGCGCTGGGCACTCACTACGACCTCTTCCATTTCCACCTCCTCAATTGGCCGCAGCGTATCGTTAGAAGCCACCGGTAATGGACGATGAGCGTTTACAGGAGTGGCAAATGCAAGGTAGATGCTACTTAGCGCTGCAATTCTCACAATTTTGTGCAAACTGGCGAAAATAGAAAATCCTTTTCTACCCCATCTTCTGAACGTTACTGCTGGTTTTTGTGAGTA
>JBBQJE010000036.1:0-19106 GCA_038325635.1 Bacteroidales bacterium | reverse complement strand
GGTCAGCTTGAAGCGTTTTTTTGCGCCGGAATTCGTTTTCATTTTAGGCATCTCTGACTACTTGTTTTAAATTATTTTTTCTTTTTTGGCGAAATAAATATGGTCATTCTCTTTCCTTCCAGCTTTGGAAGTTGCTCCACTTTACCAAAGTCTTCCAAGGCACTGGCAAAACGGAGTAATAAGATTTCTCCTTGTTCATTATAGAGTATCGAACGCCCTTTGAAAAATACATAAGCTTTCACTTTTGCACCATCCTGAAGGAACTTTTCGGCATGTTTCAATTTAAAGTTGTAATCGTGTTCGTCTGTATTAGGACCGAATCTGATTTCTTTTACTATGATCTTTACAGCCTTGGCCTTCAGTTCTTTCTGCTTCTTTTTCTGAGCATAAACAAACTTTTGGTAATCAACAATTCTGCAAACAGGTGGTTCCGCATTTGGCGAAATTTCTACCAAATCGAGCTCCATTTCATCGGCCTTCCGAAGAGCATCCTGAATTCTGTAAACACCCTGTGGCTCAACATTATCGCCAACCAGCCTTACTTCCGGTACACGAATCTGGTGATTGATCCGAAATAATGATTTCTCTTCTTCTTTTGGAGCTCTTGGCCCCTTGGTCCTGATAACTGCTATGGCTGTATCCTCCTATGATTTAGTTAATATCTACTAATTGTACAATTCATCAAGAATAGATCCGACTTCTCTCAGAATCATCTCTTTAAACTCAATTAAAGAAACTGAACCCTGATCGCCTTCACCCTGACGACGAACGGCTACCGTCTCTGTATCATTCTCTTTTTCGCCAACGATGAGCAAATAGGGGATACGTTTCATTTCGCTGTCACGGATTTTCCTGCCTATCTTTTCGTTACGATCGTCAACGACGGTGCGAATATCGGAATTATTTAGATAATCTGAAACTTTTTGAGCATAATCATTGTACTTTTCGCTGATTGGCAGCACGACAACCTGCTCTGGTGTTAACCAGATCGGAAATTTTCCTGCCGTGTGTTCGATTAGCACAGCACAGAATCGCTCCATCGATCCAAAAGGAGCACGGTGAATCATGACCGGACGGTGACGCTTATCATCAGCTCCAATATACTCCAGATCAAAACGCTCGGGAAGATTGTAATCTACCTGAATAGTACCTAATTGCCAGCTTCTGCCGATGGCATCCCGAATCATGAAATCGAGTTTCGGACCATAAAATGCCGCTTCGCCTAATTCTGTTACCGTTTTCAACCCTTTTTCAGCACACGCTTCGATGATGGCACTTTGCGCTTTATCCCAGTTTTCATCCGATCCAATGTATTTTTCTTTGTTGGAAGGATCACGTAATGAGATTTGAGCCGTGTAATCGTTAAAATCCAATGCCTTGAAGATGATAAAGATAATATCGATAACCTTCAAAAATTCTTCTTTCAACTGATCTGGCCGACAGAAAATATGCGCATCATCCTGCGTAAATCCGCGGACGCGGGTCAAACCATGTAGTTCGCCACTTTGTTCGTATCTGTAAACCGTTCCGAACTCGGCCAACCTAATGGGAAGATCTTTGTAGGAGCGTGGTTTAAAACGGTAAATTTCGCAGTGATGCGGGCAATTCATTGGTTTTAACAGGTACTCTTCACCTTCATTCGGTGTTCGGATAACCTGGAAAGAATCCTTGCCATATTTCTCGTAATGACCTGATCTCTTGTAAAGTTTGACGTCGCCAATGTGCGGAGTTATTACCTGATCATAGCCAAATTTTTTCTGAACAGTCCGCAGAAATTTCTCCAGTTGATCGCGCAACATTGTTCCTTTCGGCAACCACAAAGGCAGACCCATACCAACTTCCTGCGAAAAGGTAAACAATTCCATCTCCTTCCCAATCTTGCGATGGTCGCGCTTTTTCGCTTCTTCCAACAAAACCAGATACTCTTCAAGTAATTTTTGTTTTGGGAAAGTGATTCCGTAAACACGGGTAAGCATTTTATTTTTATCGCTTCCTCTCCAAAAGGCACCGGCAATATTCGTAAGCTTCAATGCTTTGATGTAGCTTGTATTTGGAAGATGTGGTCCGCGGCAAAGATCCGTGAAATTACCTTGTTGATAGAGTGTTATGGTACCATCCGTTAATTCGGATATCAGTTCAAGCTTATATTGATCACCTTTTTCAGTGAAAAATTTCAGTGCGTTCTCTTTGGAAATTTCAGAACGAACGATGTCATTTTTCAATCGGGCAATCTCGATCATCTTTTTCTCGATCTCAGCCAAGTCCTTTTCAGTAAGTGTCTTACCTTCAGGCAGATCTATATCGTAATAAAATCCGTTATCGATGGATGGACCTATGCCAAATTTTGTTCCCGGCAAATAAGATTCTATAGCTTCAGCCATTACGTGCGCGGATGAATGCCAAAAAGTATCACGTCCTTCTTTGTCATTCCAGGTATGCAATTTGATGGCAGCATCCGTATCTATTGGGCGCATAAGATCGCGAACTTCTCCATTAACAGAAATGGAAAGAACTTCTCTGGCTAATTGACTGCTAATCGCTTCGGCGATTCCCATTCCGGTTACTCCTGCATCAAACTCTCTGACAGAGTTATCGGGTAGTGTTATCTTAATCATCCTGATTTTTTTTATGAAGGTGCAAAATTAACGAACTTCCACCGTTTCATCAAATCTATTTTGCACTTTAGTACCGAAAGATATTAACGGGGTGTATTTTTTAAAAATTAATTGTAATTTTAGTTGCTTGAATTTCCAATTTTAGCGAAGTGGTGTGCATAATTAATAGGCTAATTTAAAATTTATCAGGATGGAATCTCTTCTAAAAAACTCTGAAAATCAGACTACTATCCAGAAAAGTCGTCGCGAATTTTTACTTAAGACCTCTGCAATTGCAGGTGGATCAGTTCTGTTAAGTTCTTATCCGGCAGGATTATTTGCTGAAATCACAAAAGAAGATGACTCCAGACTTATTACCGAAACCATCCGTTATGTTGGAGCAAGCGGTCCGATGATTGCTTATCTTGCCAGACCAAAGGGTAAAAAGAGACATCCTGCAGTCGTAGTAATTCACGAAAACCGCGGACTTCAGCCCCATATTAAAGATGTAGCCCGAAGGATTGCTTTGGAAGGATTTGTGGCGGTGGCTCCTGATGCATTATCCCCGTTAGGTGGGACGCCTGAAAAACAAGAAGATGCCATTCCGATGTTTCAAAAGTTGGATAATGAAAAGACCAAGCTGGATTTTTCAGCCGCTGTAAAATATCTGAAGACCAATCCGCTGACCACGGGCAAGGTCGGATGTACCGGATTTTGCTGGGGAGGTGCCATGACAAATAATGTGGCAGTTAATACTCCTGATCTGGATGCTGCAGTTCCCTATTACGGAAGCCAGCCCAAGGCGGAGGATGTTCCCAAAATTAAGGCACCGATGCTTTTACACTATGCCGGTAACGATGAGCGGATTGACAAGGGAATTCCTGAGTTTGAAGCAGCCTTAAAAAGTGCCAAAATCGAGTATCATTTATATATGTACGAAGGTGCTCAGCATGCTTTTAACAATGATTCAAATCCGGAACGA
Source organism: Bacteroidales bacterium (assembly GCA_038325635.1). Lineage (GTDB taxonomy): Bacteria > Bacteroidota > Bacteroidia > Bacteroidales > Prolixibacteraceae > CAINVV01. Next base: position 15,530 of record JBBQJE010000036.1, on the reverse strand, counting down.
TATAACAAAGAGGCTGCAGATTTAGCCTGGAAAAGAACGATTGAGTTTTTTAAGGAAAAGTTGAAATAGGTCTACTTTCCCCGCCAAACTTCTGCCACCTGTTCGACAAATGGTTTGCAGTGGTTAAAAAACAATTTGTAACCTTCGCATAAATAATTCAAACCCGGTTCCCCGTCTGGAGAATTTAAAAAACGATCCTTCGGACAGGCGCCATTACACATTGCTATTACTTCGCATTTACGGCAATATTCAGGGAGCGAATTGTGTTTGATTTGACCGAATGCCTGTTGAGAAGGACTTTCAAGTAGCTGTGTCAAGGATGTTGTTCGGATGTTTCCCACTAGATTTTCAGCATTGACGAAGTGATCGCAGGAATAAAAATCACCATTTTTCTCTAACACAGGCACGCCTCCACAGGTTTTTTTGAAGATGCAGAGCGTATGAGCCATGTCAAATGCGGTTCGTAAGGCCTCTTCAAAGATCTGAACCTTAATTGTTCCAATATCGCGTGCCTTCCATTCATCGAATATGGTGCAAAGGAATACACCGAATGCTTTTGTCGGAACAGAGCGGTTTGAGACTATTTTCTCCTTTGAAATATGCTTCTCAACCAAGGGCAAAAAAGTAATATTTTCGGCCTTCAGTTGTTTGAAAAACCGATATACTTCAATCGGGTTCTTAACGTTGGTTGAATTCACCACACAGAGTATTTCACAAGGAATATCATGTTGTTTCAATAGTTGATATCCCTGCATCACTGCCTCGAAGCAGGATTGATTATTTTTACTAAACCGGTTTAAGGAATGAAATCTTTCCGGTCCGTCGATACTTATTCCAACTACGAAATTGTTTTTTTTCAGAAATTGGCACCAATCTTCGTTGAGTAGAGTTCCGTTAGTTTGAATGCCATTTACGATTCGATTCCCCTTTTTCTGGTGCTTCTCTTGATAATTGAGCACTCGTTCATAGAATTCTATGCCTGCCAGCGTTGGTTCGCCACCATGCCAGGAGAAAAAAATATCCGGATCGGTAGAAGCCTGGATGTGCTGAAAGATATAGCTTTCAAGTAAATCGTCGCTCATTTTGTTACTTTTTCCCACCTGAGGTGTGTGCTGGTTATCAAGATAATAGCAATACGAGCAAGCCAGGTTGCAAGCTGCTCCGACTGGTTTAACGAATACCTGAAAATCTTGCATGATGATTCTTGTATTATTACTTTCTAAATTTTCATATCTTTCGATCTTGGAAAATTAAATCTTTTCTATCAAAGTTTCATCGTTCATAATTCAAATTAAATTTTTCATAATTATGTTTAAAAAATATTATTTGCTTTCGTTTATTCTTCTTGCAACACTTAGTCTGAATGCACAGCAACTTACGCTCGAAGATGTGGTCATCAAACGAGCTTACGGTCAGAAATCGGTTTATGGATTGGCCTCCTTAAACGATGGATTGAATTATACCACCCTGGAAAACACGGGGAAAGAGCTGGTTAAATACAGCTACAAAACAGGCCAGAAAGTTGCTTCTTTGCTTGATATTTCTGCACTAAAGAACGACTCACTTAATTCTATTTCCGATTATCAATTTAGTAGTGATGAAAGTAAAGTATTACTAATGACAGATCGTAAACCCATCTATCGCAGATCGTTTACGGCAAACTACTTCGTCTATAATTTCGTCACGAAACAATTGACAAGGCTTTCAACCGGAGGAGAACAGCAGCTGGCTACATTTTCCCCGGATGGGGAGCGCGTAGCTTTCGTGCGCAAAAACAACCTTTTTGTGACGAGTCTGCGTTTTGGAACGGAGCGTCAGATTACTACCGACGGAGAGTTCAATAAAATCATTAACGGGGCGCCGGACTGGGTGTACGAAGAGGAGTTCGAATTTAACAAGGGATACGAATGGTCGCCGGACAGCAAGCAGATTGCCTTCATGAAATTCAACGAAGAACAGGTTCCAATTTATCATATGCCTATGTACAAAGGGTTGAAGCCTGAACTTATGAAGAATAAAATCTATCCCGGAGAATACAGCTTCAAATATCCAAAAGCAGGGGAGAAGAATTCCATCGTCCAGATTTGGGTGTATGATATAAAAAGTAGCCACACCATCCAAATGGATACCGGCAAAGAGACTGATAATTACTTGCCAAAGATCTCTTGGACACATAATGGCTCCAACCTTGGGATCATTCGCATGAACCGGCTTCAGAATAAACTGGAACTGCTTTTTGCCAATCCAAATACCGGAGACACACGGTTAATCTATACCGAGAAAAACAGTCGGTATATCGAAACGGACTTTCTGGATAATTTTCAATTTTTGGATGACGACAAAAGTTTCGTGGTGCTGAGCGAGCAAAATGGCTTCAAGCATCTGTATCTGTATGATTTAAGTGGTATCAAAGTTAAGCAGCTTACGGAAGGTAATTTTGATGTCATTAAATTCTACGGCTACGATGCTGAAAAGAAATTCTTTTATTATCAGGCGGCCGCGATTGCCCCGATGCAGCGCGAAGTATATGGAATTTCGCTGGATAAAAAGAAGAAGGTGACACTTTCGACTCAAAATGGTACCACGAATACCGATTTCAGCATGGGATTTAAATATTATGTCAATACCTTTTCGAATATTTCTACACCGAATGTCGTTACGCTTTACGATATTTCAGGAAAACAGATTCGCGAGCTCGAAAACAATTCAGTTTTAAAAGACAAGTTGGCCAAAATGCAATTGCCACAGAAAGAGTTTTTCAAATTCACCACCTCTGAAGGAATTGAATTAAATGGTTGGATGATTAAGCCGTTGTCTTTCAATCCTTCTAACAAATATCCTGTTTTGATGACTCAATACAGCGGACCGAATTCGCAGCAGGTACTCGATGTTTTTTCTGTCAGTTGGGATACCTATATTGCTCAACAAGGTTATCTGATGGTTTGCGTCGATCCGCGTGGTACAGGTGCCAGGGGTGAAGAATTCCGCAAATGCACGTATGGTCAATTGGGTAACCTCGAATCGAACGATCAGGTGGAAGTGGCTAAATACCTGGCAAAACAGTCGTATGTTGATGCAAAAAAAATTGGCATCTGGGGATGGAGCTTTGGTGGGTTCATCTCAGCCATGACCTTGTGTAAAGGCGGAGATCTGATTCATACAGCTATCGCGGTAGCACCTGTTATCAGTCATTATTTCTACGATACGGTATATACAGAGCGCTACATGGGACTTCCAAGCCAGAATCCGGAAGGATATGCACAGAACTCACCGATTGCATTGGCCTCGGGTATTAAAGGCAAACTGCTGCTTGTAGCCGGCACGGCTGATGACAATGTACATTATCAAAATACAATCGAATTTGCAGAGGCGATGGTACAGGCAGGGATTCAATTTAGAATGATGGCGTACAACAACCGCAACCACGGCATCCGCGGTGGGAATACGACCATGCACCTTTATACGATGTTCGATGAATTTTTAAAAGAAAACCTCAAATAGATATGAGCTATGAGACTTGAGATATAAGACATGAATATTTTTTCGAAATTCTCATGTCTTATATCTCATATCTCATATCTATATTTTATATTTGCACCTCATTTCACGCCCAGATGGTGAAATTGGTAGACACGCTAGTTTCAGGGACTAGTGCTCGTAAGGGTGTGCAAGTTCGAGTCTTGTTCTGGGCACTTTCATAAAGCAGTTATCTTCAATTAGATAGCTGCTTTTTACATTATTTCACTTTGAATTTGATTAGAACCTCTTTTGCCTGGGTATCGTTTGGATCCAATTCGGAAATTTTATTGAAATAGTCAATCGATTTTGACCTCATTTCGGCAGATCTTTGCTTATCTGACGGATAGAGCTTTTCATAAGCAAGAAAATACCATGATCCCAGGTATTTGTAACACTCAATAATGGAATTACGATTTTTTGCCAAATCACCCTTTTGCAAAATCGCAAGCGCTCTTTGATAGGCCTCCTTTGCCCCAGTGCTTTCGGCTTGTGGATCTAAAATTGATTGCATCCTTCCTTTCCAAATAAAACCTCCTGCATATTGGCTGCTCAACTGATTAACTACCGTGAAGGCGCTGTCGGCTTTTGAGAAATAAATTTTCATGTACGCTTTGACAGTTGAACTGTCCACAAAAGTATAATTGTTCGCTTTTTGCCGTTTTTGAAGGGAATCAAACCTAGATTTCCACATTTCACCTTCGAAATAGTACTCTTTTCCAATCAGGTAACTGTAAACCAATTTATTAGCACCTTTTTCAGTCATTTTTTGATAGTACATCGCTGCTTCTTTGTGCTTTCTGTTCTTCGCAGCAAGCTTCGCCAACTCTTCATAAACCTCGGTTTTGCCAGGATCCAACGCCAGAACATTTTTTAAATTTTCCATAGCCAGTGAGTCTTTCCCGAGATTTTGGAGAATTTTTGCATAGTAATAGAAATCGGTCGCGATCAATTTCTGAGGATTGTGAAGTGCAAAGAATTTATTCATGTATTCATATCCCTTTTGATAATCGCCGGTTTCACAGGAAATATATCCCCTGATGCGTAGCAATACAGATTCGTCGTGGTTGACTGCCAAAACCTGTTCCAGGACTTTTGCCGATTCATCATATTTTTTGTTGAAGAAAAGTATAAAGGCAAATTGTTCCTTATCGTCTAGGCTCAATTCGGTGCGAGACCTATAAGCATTGTAAGCCCTTTCTGCGTCGGAATATTTCGAAGCAGAATAAAGCAGATCACCAAGATATTTGTAAACAAGAATCTGATTCGGATTGATCTCAATTGATTTATTGAAAGCTTTTAAACCGTCTGCATAAGCATGAGAGAGCATATCAATTCTTCCCTTATTTCGGTAAGCTGTTGCTAATTTTGGATCAAAGAAAATAGCCCGGTCGAAGGCGTTCATAGCCAAACCGTAGTTCTTTTTTACCGTTTCCAGATTTCCGGTTACCAGGTGAAGGTTGGCATGTTTTTGATCGACGCTAAGTCCTTGATTCAGAATTATTAAGGCGGTTACCGTATCTTGCCTGGACAGATTTATACAACCTTCAACGATCGTGCAATAAACTTCAGGATTCATTTTGTCGACCCTTCTGGCGCGGTCGAAATAGTCGGATTCACTAATCCTATCCTTATTCAAAAGTGCCACTTTGCCAAGACCAACAAGGGCAAACGGGTTCTTCGGATTTATAGTAGCAGCTTTCTGAAAAAGCAATTTGGCACTATCGGCCGAATCTAAAAACAGGTACGCGTCACCTAATCCAATTAATGAATTGACATCATTTGGTGACTTCTTCAATTCTTCCAGAAACCAGCTTTTTGCCTTGCCAAACTGTTGTTCACCAAGATAAAATGATCCCTGGGAAGCATTATTTTGGGACCATGCATCCAAAACAGAAATTCCATATACAAAAAGAAAAAGCAGCAAATTCCTCATTTTTCGTTTTTCACTTTTCATTTTTCACTTCCTATATATTTGGTCTCACATTCACCACCCTTGTTGGAGCAACCGCCGGAATAATTCCGGATTTTAGGATGATCCGCTGACCTTTGTCGCTTGCCACGAAAGAGACGAAACCGGTAGAAAGTCCGGAGCGCGGTTCGGAATTAATCATATAAACTGACCTTGTTAATGGATACATATTGTCCAGAAGGTAGGCCTGATATGGCTTGTAGCTGTTTTCCAAATTGGGATTATCCGAAGCGCTGACAGAAATCACTTTGATTTTTTTATGAAAGGAGAGGTGCAAGGAATCATTCTTGTTAGAAATCCAGCTGGCCCCAATGAAACCGAGTACACCTGGATGGGATGCAGTATATTCAATCACGTCCCGATTGAATTGCAAGGCAGATGCAGTGGTTGCAACGAACTTTCCCTGGCAAATGGAATCTACCATAAATTTTACAATTCCGGATTTTTCGTTGTCAAAAAGCACTTTTATTGGAATCGATGATGACTCAGGATTGAGCTGATTCCAATTTGTAATTTTCCCGCTGAGTATTTCCCTGATTTGGTTTAGGGAGATCAGGGTGTCTTTGCAGGATGGATGAACGATCAATGCAATGGCGTCTGTTGCAACTTTTAGTTGTTTTGGAAAAAGCTTTTGATTGTTTAGGATCGCTATTTCATCTGATCTAAGTTTGCGTGAGGCAACAATTAATTGAACACTGTCATTTAACAAACGTTCGAAAGCTTCATTTTCGGGGAGGTATTTGGCATTTATTTCAGAATACCCGTAAATACCTTTAAACAAGTCAATTTCGGCTTCCATTACCGGACGAAATGTCTCATCAACAACGATATTGGTTGTACCTGATATGGTCGTATTTTGATAAGGATTCCCTTTAAAGAACCGACATCCACCCGCTAAAAGCATGCATCCCATTAAAAGGTAAATGATTCTCATACTATAATAATTAGTTTTTTAAAGGTAGTATGGAACTCCATGTTGCCGGAAATCAGTATCATACTCTTGGGTGTTGTGTCGCAACATGTTCGTTTCATTTTGGCATAATTAGTTCAAAACAAAGCGAATTGGCATTGTGAAGCTTACTGAGACGGTCTGACCTCTTTGTTTTCCCGGTGTCCACAAAGGCATTTTTTCTATCACTCTTAATGATTCCTCATCGCAGCCAAAACCGATTCCCTTAATCACCTTGAGGTTAATAATTTTTCCTTCACGGTTTACAACAAAGTTAAGAATTACAGTACCCTGTATATTATTTCCCTGGGCTGACAATGGATATCGCAGATTATTTTTGATGAAACGAAGCATTTCCCGATCACCACCAGGAAATTGAGGCATTTGATCTACTAATACTAGGGGCACATCTGATACTTCAGTAATTTTCGATTTATCATCGGCCGGAGGAGCCGAAATATCGTCGGTACCTTTATCAAAAGTGGTGTTACTTATTGCAGTTTTTTGATCAAGAACTTCCTTTTGGGTAAGAGGTTGCTCCTCCGCAACGAGTTCGTCCGGTTTAATTACAGGGAGTTCAAACTTAATTGTATTTCGCAACGGTTCAGGAGGAGGAGGCATCTCTCTCAAAATTTCATCCATTTTGGGAGGGTCTAACCTTATATCTGTCAATATTCTGACGGAGATATCTTTCTCTATTTTTTTCGGAAAGATTTGCTTGATTAGAAAAGGAGTTGCAACAGTCATGACAAATACGATACTGGCTATCAGCAAAGCCTTTAAATGTCGGCGGGATGAATTCGTCCTTAACTCATAACCGCCGTAATCGCGGTATTTTGGATCAAAAACCAGATCGCACCATTCTTTCGAAAAGAGATCGTTATTTGGTGCCATTTGCAGCTGGTTTTTCGGTGTGCTGTTGTGCAATTAAACTCAAATCGAATGGAGAAATCTCGGCAATTGCATAGCGGTCGATGTTGCATATTGCCATTTCGTCGAGTACATCTATCAGATTACGATAGACAGAATCGTCTGTTGCCTTAATTAGGACAATCGGACCTTTATTATCTTTAATTACCTTCGACTTCTTTTTCTCGAATTCCTCTTCCGAAAGCATTTTGGTCTCTTTTTCGATTTTTAAATCTCTGACTTTTGCCATGACATCGTAATTCTTTCGAATTAGATACTGACGAAGCCCGGAAGGGGAAAAATTAGATTGGTTCAAAACCGGATCAACTCCATTTTCTCGGGTTCCCTCGTAATAATACACTACGTTGTCTTTGTCCAAGAGGATCGTAATGGCTCTCGAAGCTTTGATATTAGTTTGCTCTTTTTCATCGGTTTTATCCTTTGAAGGCAGCGCAATCTCCATGGTCTGCGGCTTATTTAACGTTGTTGCCAGCATAAAAAAGGTAATTAAGAGGAATCCCAAATCAACCATCGGCGTAAAATCTACCCGAATGGACAACTTTTTGGCTCTCCTTGACTTTTTCCCTTTCCGATGATTTTGCGCAATTTCGGCCATTGAATTATTGTTTATTTTCCAGATCAGAGGCAGTTTCAAGACTGGTAATCAGATTGTACCTGTTTTCTTTCAAATCCTGCATCGTATTCATCAGCTTTTTAATGATTGGGTAGGCGGTAGACTGATCCGCTTTTATAGCAATACGAAACTCGGGACTAATACTGCGGGCAGAACTGACCCAATTTTTGAATTGGTTATCCAGGGAATCGCAGGGAATTCCTTCCAAATTTACCGGATTATCCCGCTCTTCCGGCTTCATTGAAAGGAAAGATTTCATGCTATTCATCGATACCCCGAAGCTGTTAATAAGGCTAAATTCTTTCAATTCATTCGGGTTAAAGGAAATGTTATAAGCAGCACCCATCTTCTCAAGTAAGGCAATCCGATTGTCTTGTCCGTCGATACCAAAAAAGACCTTTCCTTTGGCATCAACCAAAATAAGCATGATGTTTCGCTCCGGAATTTTGATTTCTGAAATGGAAGAAGGAGTATTAATAGCTGTTGCCTCTTTCCTGGTGAAATTTGAAGTTAACATAAAGAAAGTCAACAGCAAGAATGCAACGTCGCACATGGCTGTCATATCAATAAAAGTGCTTTTCCTATGTATTTTAACTTTCGGCATAAAAATAGAAATAAGATATAAGTTATGAGACATGAGACATGAGATGACAACTCTCAACTAGTTAATGTTTCGCTGCGAATGTCTGTGCAATGCTATATCCTGCTTCATCGATGGCATAGGTGAGTTTATCAATTTTGGTGGTAAAGTAGCTGTAGGAAACCATGGCTACGGCTGCTGATGCAATACCAAAGGCAGTATTCACCAGTGCCTCCGAAATACCTGTTGCAAGAGCCACGGAGTCTGGTGCTCCGGCATTGGCCATTGCGGCAAAGGAACGAATCATGCCAAGCACTGTTCCTAAAAGTCCCATAAGCGTTGCTAAGGAGGTGATAGTAGCCAAGATGGGCAAGTTTTCCTCCAAAGCCGGAAGTTCTAGGGATATCGCTTCTTCCACATTTTTTTGGATATCCAGCACCTTTTGCTCTTTCGTCATGAGTTTATCCTTTTCCATCTGCTCATATTTATCGAGGGTCGACTTTGCCACACTTGCAACAGAACCTTGAACCCGGTCACATTCTGATCTGGCTCCCTTGATATCATCATTGGCAAGATATACTTTCAGTTTGGCAACAAATTTAACCGGCGCTAAATTTCCATGTGCTTTTCGGATGGTGTAATATCTTTCCAATGAAAATGTTAATGCAGTCAATAATAGAGTCATAAGGATAGGAACGATGTATCCGCCCTTGTATATTATACCCAGGTAATTACCCTGAATAGGAGAGTTGTCTGAGTTATTTCCCTGAAAGTTGGAAGATGATCCCATCAGGGTAAAGAAGACAAATAGGGAGATAATAAATGCTATCGGGATTACTAACGATGCGAAAATATTTTGAAATTTTGTAAATTCTGGTTGTGTTTTCATACGTCAAATTGACAATGGATTTATATGTAAAGATCTCGTTTCCCTTTAATTATCTCACTATAATCTTCACGAAATTTGGATAAAAGGTGTGGTCTTTGTTGAAAATATTCGGCTCCTTCAATTTCAGCAATCTCTTTTTTGATTAGTTCCTCTCCAATCGTTTTAGTGGCGGGGGAGGCATAGTCGTCAAGGTATTCCCGGTAGGTGAGGACTGCATTAAGTTTGCAAAACTTACTCTCAACGCAATGACTCAGCATTCCCATAATCGTTTCTCCGGTACGGCCGCATCGATATCCTGCTGTGCAGAAGGAAGAAATATAACCAAGTTTTGCAACCTCCTGAATGACATCATCCAGATTACGCGGATCGCCGATTGTAAATTGCTCACTGTCTTGAGGAAGCTCCGTCCTCTGATCACTGTATGCACCAATACCAATTCGGGTTGAAGCGTCCGTTTGCGTACATCCAAGTTGAAGTACCTGCTGTTTTATGGCTGCTTTTTCCCTTGCGGTAACGATCAGACCTGCAGTAGGAACTGACAGGCGAAGGACTGCTACTAGTTTTTTGAAATTCTCATCAGATACATCATATTCAGAATGGTCACTTAACCAGGAACCTAAGGCAGGAGTCATACGTGGAAAAGAAATGGTATGCGGTCCAATTCCGAATTGACGTTCAAGGTCATGCGTATGTTTGAGCAATCCCATCACCTCATATTTCCAATCATATAATCCGAAAAGCGCTCCAATAGCTACATCATCCAGTCCGGCTTCAAGGGCTCGGTGTAAAGCGTAAAGCCGCCATCGATAATTGCCTTTTAGGGTATTGGCTGGGTGCACCTTCTCAAAAGTTTCACGATGATATGTTTCCTGAAACACCTGATACGTCCCAATTCCGGCTTCTTTCAGCTTTTTAAGCTTCGCCATTTCCATGGGAGCTGCATTGATATTTACGCGTCGGATATTTGTTGGCTGACCAGATTTTGGAGCAATTTCACTCACAGAATAGACTGTTTTGATGCAATTTACCATGTAATCCACATCGGTGGAAGGATGTTCTCCAAATACCAGAATCAGTCTTTTGTGACCTTCCTTCAAAACAGAAGAGGTTTCCCGTTTAACTTCATCCATGGTAAGTATACGGCGCGTTTCCAGAACATTTGCTTCACGGAAACCACAGTAAGCACAGTTGTTTACACAGTAATTAGCACAATAAAGCGGGGCAAAGAAGACAATACGATTATCGTAAACCTTTTTCTTGACCTTAAGGGCAGTCTGGTTGATCTCCTGCCAGAGCTCCGGATCATTTACCTGTAAAAGGGCGGCAGTTTCGTCGGAGTTAAGGGTTGTAATTGAGAGTGATTTTTGTAAAATATCCCGGATAAAATGCGGATCAGGCTGTTTATTTCTATCCAGTGATTCAAATATGGATTGATTATCAATATAATCCTTCCCGTCTACCAGATATTTATCGATTTCAGCGTTGTTGATAACCCCATTTTTCCAATCCTTAATACTAGTAAATCCCATGATGTTATTTTGAACTACAAATATAAGGTAAAAAGGGAGTAAGAATTTTAGCAGGCATAAAAAAACCCGGAGCAACCGGGTCTTCTTCCATTATACCATTGGGTACTTCTTAAAGATCTCTGTTGATTTCATTAAAATATCGACGTAATGTGCTCTTTTATACGCATAAGGCTCTTTACTCATCTTCATGGAGAGTTTACCCTTAAACTCCTCAATTGTCTTGTAACCTTTGGCATCCATCCATTCCTCAATAGCTTCAATCATTTGGGTAATATGCTCAGCCTTATTTTTATAAACAGCACTAACGACCTGAACTGACCCCGCTCCGGCAAGCAACATTTTGATTACATCTTTGCCGTCAGATATTCCTCTGCTTGCACAGATATCTGCTTTGATATTTCCGTAAAGCAATCCCGCAAAGCGAAGTGTAATTTGATAGTCTTTTTCATGTGTTAAATCAAATGGGAAAAAGAATTCTTCACTTTCGATATTGATCTCTGGTTGAAAAAAGCGGTTAAAGATCACAACTCCATTTGCCCCTGCTTTGTCTGCCAATGAGATAAAATTTAGGGGATTGGTATAAAATGGCGAAAGCTTGACACTGATAGGAATTTTCACCAATTTTCTCAGCTTTTTCAGTATCATTAATTGATGAGATTCCACTTTTAAACTGTCATTCAAAGCATCAGTCGGAACATCATAAAAATTGAGTTCAAGTCCTGCGACACCTGTCTTTTCAAGTTGTACCGCATAATCTTCCCAGGATTGGTCATAAATGGCATTCAAACTGGCAAAGACCGGAATATTAACACTCTTGATCATTTTGGTAAGGTTGTAAAGGTGTTCACCCGCCCCGCTGTGTTTAATTTCCGGAAAGATATTACCCATCTCCGCATTCCGGAAACTGTATTCTCCAACCTTCTCGTCAAGCTCAATTTTTTCCAAATTAATCTGTTCTTCGAATAGCGATCGGTATACAATTGCTGCAACACCGGCACGTTCGATTTTTTTGATAGCGTTGAGATCTTCTACCAGGCTTGAAGCCCCAAGAATAATAGGATTTTTTAACTCAACACCCATGAATGTTGTTCTAAGATCTGCCATAGGATTTTTCGTTTTTAAACAATTTTATAGTTTGGATATTTTTGTTATTTACCAGTTTAATTAAAGAAAAAAATACCGCGAAAGGGCGGTATTTTTTTATACGGTACTTCTTGAATTTTTGTTTAATAATTCGAGAAGCAAATTAGGTAATTAATCAAAAATATATCATCAGGTTCATTGTTAGTGTGACCCCCACCATAACTATTGAAACCATGGTCATTAATTTGATTAGAATGTTTAGACTCGGACCGGATGTATCTTTGAAAGGATCACCAACGGTATCGCCTACAATAGCTGCATTGTGACAAGCACTTCGTTTACCTCCTAAATTTCCTTCTTCAATGTATTTTTTAGCATTATCCCAAGCTCCTCCGGCATTGGCCATAAATACAGCTAGGATGAAACCGGTTACGGTGCTTCCTAACAATAATCCCATTACTCCGGGGATACCAAACACAATACCGACAGCAATTGGTATAAATATAGCCAGAAGTGATGGAGCTAGCATCTCTTTTTGGGCTGCTTTTGTGGATATTTCAACACATTTTGCATAATCAGGTTCGGCTTTCCCTTCCATAATTCCGACTATCTCGCGGAATTGACGTCGAACTTCGTCAACCATTTTTCCTGCAGCGCGACCAACGGCATTCATGGTCATTCCACAGAAAAGAAAGGCAGCCATTCCGCCGATGAATGCACCGACCAGCACCAAAGGATTCATGAATGTAACATCGAAAGCGGCTAACACATCTATAAGTGTTCCGGCTTTGAGTTTGGCCGTGATGGCATGATCCGGATGAAAATTAATCATCCCAATACGCGCTTCTTCCAGAAATGAGGCTAACAAAGCCAGAGCAGTAAGTGCCGCAGATCCAATGGCGAAACCTTTTCCCGTGGCAGCGGTTGTATTGCCAAGCGTATCCAATGCATCCGTACGTTTACGAACTTCTGCACCGAGCTTACTCATTTCGGCGTTTCCACCAGCATTATCGGCAATGGGTCCATAAGCATCCGTGGCAAGGGTTATGCCTAAAGTTGAGAGCATTCCAACAGCTGAGATGGCAATTCCGTATAATCCCAAACTGAAATCTTTCATGTGCCAGCCGGAAGCAAACCCAAAAGATAGGATGATCGCGGCACCAACAATTAATACAGGGAAAGCTGTTGACATCATACCTGTTCCGATACCGGAAATAATTACGGTTGCAGGCCCAGTCTTAGAAGCTTCCGCAATTTTTCTTGTTGGGGCGTAAGAAGAAGACGTATAATATTCTGTGACCTGTCCAATTCCAATACCGGCTAATAAACCTGAAAGCATGGCCATCCATATACCGGTATAATTAGGAAGTTTAAGCCAATATAAAATAACCCAGGATAAAATTGCTATTCCAAAAGCTGCACTGTTTACACCAATACCTAAAGCACTCAGCAATTGTTTTTGGGAAGCACCTTCTTTGGTTCGTACCAGAAATATTCCAAAAATGGAAAGTATAGTTCCAACGGCTGCAATTAACATTGGTGCAATGACGGCTTTGAATTGCATGGTTGTACCCAATGCGGCAAAACCGGCTGCACCTAGGGCAGCTGTCGAAAGTATCGCACCGCAATAGGATTCGTAAAGGTCGGCACCCATTCCGGCAACATCACCAACGTTATCGCCTACGTTATCAGCGATCGTTGCAGGATTACGTGGATCATCCTCAGGGATACCTGCTTCAATTTTACCCACCAAGTCGGCACCAACATCGGCTGCCTTCGTGAAAATTCCCCCACCAACCCGGGCAAATAGAGCCTGAGTTGAAGCTCCCATACCAAAAGTTAAGGTTGTTGTAGTTATAATATTGAGGTTGGATCCGTCCAGAGTATCTGCAGCAGGATAGATCCAATTAAGAATGACAAACCATATTGAAATATCCAGCAAGGCCAAGCCAACAACTACAAGACCCATTACGGCACCACTTCTGAATGCCACTACCAATCCTCTATTCAGCGATTGGTTTGCTGCATGAGCCGCACGTGCTGAGGCATAAGTTGCAGTTTTCATCCCAAAGAATCCAGCCAGACCGGAGAAAAAACCGCCGGTTATAAAGGCAAAAGGAACGAATGGATTCTGAATTTTCAAAACATAAGCAAGAAATGCAAAGAAACACGCCAGAAAAATGAATACAAGACTAACTACCTTGTATTGCTGACGCAAATAGGCCATAGCGCCTACCCGGACATGCTTGGCTATCTTTTGCATAAGCTCAGTGCCTTCACTGTAACTCATCATGTCTTTGTAAAAATAGTAAGCAAAGAGTAAAGCGATAATTGAAGAGGTAGGAATCACCCAAAAAATCGGATCAATCATGTTGTAAAGATTTATAAATTAGAAATTATGGATTATGGATAAAATGATGTATCTGTTAAAAAAACCGCTTCTTACCAAAGTTGCTACAAATATATTTAATAGCAAGTGACCTGCACGATAATCTGTAAATCTTCTCGGATTTAAAGAATTGATAAAATTTAAATTATTTGATAATCAATCGATTTAAGGGAATTTACGAATGATAATTTAACAACTTCTTAACATAGAAGGATTTTATGAACCAAATCAAATAAAAATTATTTAATGGATCAAAATATTGTTAAAAATCAATTAACCAGATGTTTGCACGAAATAAAACCTACATAATGGAATATTCCTTTAACTAGAATTAGATTGCAAATGTTGAGGTTTTTTGTACTTTGGTATCCCGAATATGGAATCAAATAGCTTAATTGAATTACTTGTTCAAGCATAGTTTTAAATATACATATATAGATATAAATCAACAACTAACCATTTTTTACTGCCATTTATTTAGATATTACGTTTGATTTCTGATCGCATTTTTGCACCTGAAAATACATAACCACGATTAACATGAAAGCATGCTGCTATATGATTACTGCATTTTGGATGGTTTCTGCATCAATTTCCGGATACGCTGAATCCGATAACCTTTTGACCAAAGGTTATTCCCGCGAAGTAAATTACCAAATAGTGCCATCACAATTACGTTGTGAAAATCTCATTAACCCAATTGGAATAGACATAATTAAACCTCAGTTAAGCTGGCAATTAACTTCTTTGCTAAGAAATCAGAAACAGACTGGCTATCAAATATTGGTGGCTGATTCAGAAAAGGAGTTGTTAGAAAACAAAGGCAATTACTGGGATTCCGGGAAAGTCCCTTCCAACCAAACAACAAATATTACCTACCAGGGAAAATCGCTCACTTCAACCGTCAAACTCTATTGGAAAGTTCGGGTCTGGAATAGTTCCAGTCTAGTCTCAGATTGGAGTTCTATTGGCAGTTGGGAAATGGCTTATCTCGAAAATACAGACTGGAAAGCCAAATGGATTGGAAGAGGAGAGGATCAATATCCTGATTCAGCTTTGACAGGCCCGGCACCCTATTTT
>JBBQJE010000035.1:0-19840 GCA_038325635.1 Bacteroidales bacterium | reverse complement strand
ATAAATGGCTTGCCGTCTTTGGTGATGAATGCCGGAATGATCGTGTGAAATGGCCTTTTGTGCGGTTCGTACCGATTCATGTGGGTGGAGTCTATGATGAACATTTCGCCTCGGTCCTGAAAAATAAATCCGAGTTTTCCGGGAGTCATGCCCGAACCCATTCCACGATAGTTGCTTTGAATCAAAGAAACCATGTTGCCGTCTTTGTCGGCCGTGGTGAGGTAGATCGTATTTCCCTGTTCGAGGTTTCCGGCTGGATAGCTTTTAGCAGATCTGGCAAGATCGAATAGTTTTAATCTTTCCTCAGCATATTCTTTGGAGATTAATTTTTGTATCGGAATCTTATTGAAATCAGGATCTGCATAATATTTGGCACGATCTTCGAAGGCTAATTTTTTCGTCTCCACAAAAGTGTGGATGTACTCTGAACTACCGAATCCCATCTTGGCGATGTCGAATTTCTCGAGCATATTAAGTTGTTGCAATACTGCGGTACCCTGACCATTTGGAGGCAATTCCCAGATATCGTATCCACGGTAGTTGGTGGAGATTGGTTCGACCCAATCGGAATGATGATCTGCCAGGTCGCGCATGCTCAGGAATCCACCCTGTTCCTTCATGTAATCCACCATCTTTTGTGCCATCTCGCCCTTGTAGAATGCATCGCGACCACCGGCCACAATTTTTTGGAGCGTAGCCGCTAAATATGGATTACGAAACACCTCCCCTTTAGCTGGCGCCTTCCCGTTAGGCATATAAATCTCTTTGAATCCGGCATATTTCTGCAGACTCTTTGAATTGGAATTCCAATAATAGGCAATGGTCTCAGTAACGGGGAAACCGTCCAAAGCATAATTTATCGTTGGTTTTAGAATATCCGCCACCGGCAGTTTTCCGAATTTTTTATGCAATTCGAACCATCCATCAACGCAACCGGGTACGGAAACAGGAAGTGGCCCCTGAGCCGGTATTCTTGTAATACCGCTTTTCTTAAAATAGTCGTAAGTCAGATCATAGGGAGAGCGGCCACTGGCATTCAAACCATACAATTTCTTTGTTTTGGCATCCCACACGATGGCAAAAAGATCACCTCCGACACCATTACTGACGGGTTCGACCAGTCCGAGCATTGCATTGGCAGCAATCGCAGCATCAACTGCGTTGCCGCCAGCTTTGAGAATATCGAGTGCCACCTGAGTTGCCAACGGCTGACTGGTACACGCCATTCCATGCTGCGCAATGATTTCAGAGCGAGTTGCAAATGTTCGTCCGGTCACGCGGTCCTGCGCATTTACCATTATAGACACGCAAATACACACAATTAACAATACAGGATATTTCATGGTAAATTTTTGAATACCTCCTATTCACAGGAAGCTTTAGTTAAGGAGGGTAAATATAAACAAACTTACTACGAAAAAGAAAGCGAAAAATCTTACTTTTTAGCTATTTTTGACACGAACTTATCATTCTGATCGAACTTATGTTAACCGGTAACTACAAAGAACTGTACGATCGGCTGGTGCCAAATATTGATCGAAATCGTATCTGGCACGATCCTTTACATACCCTCGCTTATGGGACTGATGCCAGCTTTTATCGGTTAATTCCCAAAATGGTGATCAAAGCCAAAAACGAAGAGGAAGTTTCGATTATATTGGAAGAATCGGCCAAGCTTATGATCCCGGTTACTTTTCGTGCTGCGGGCACGAGTCTATCAGGTCAGTCAATTTCGGATTCCGTTTTAATTATTGCCGGCAACCATTGGAAGAAAGCTGTTATTGAAGAAAATGGCGCTGTCATCCGACTTCAGCCCGGACTCACAGGCAGCGAAGCGAATGCACTTCTCATGAAATACGGACGAAAAATCGGCCCGGATCCGGCTTCCATTAACGCTGCGATGATCGGCGGGATTGCAGCCAATAATGCCAGCGGAATGTGCTGTGGAATTGCTGAAAACTCCTACCAGACCCTGCTTAGCATGCGTGTGCTACTGGAAGATGGTACGCTGCTCGACACAGGAGACGAATTAGCTTGTGCAGCTTTCCGGAGGTCTCACACCAGTTTGCTCAATCAGATCTCCATTTTGCATGATTTTGTTGCTGAAAATGAAGCTCTTTCCAACAGAATCCGGCACAAATTCCAAATGAAGAACACAACCGGCTACAGCCTGAATGCGCTGGTTGATTATTCCGATCCCATAGAAATATTACAGCATCTGATGATCGGATCGGAAGGGACGCTTGGGTTTATTTCCGAAATACGCTATCGGACTGTGATTGATCTTCCTTTCAAAGCGAGCTCTCTGATGCTCTTTCCGACCATTCATGCTGCCTGTAATGCAGTTTCCCTTTTGAAGGATGCCCCGGTGGCAGCGGTAGAATTAATCGACCGGGCAGGATTGAGATCTGTCGATGAAGAAAAAGGACTTCCGGTCGATCTCAAGAAATTGGACCTCGAAGTATGTGCTTTGTTGGTCGAGACGCGATCCGCAGATCCGGAATTGTTAAAAGACCAGATTAATCAGATATCGCAAATAGTCGGCAAGATCCAAACTGTCGAACCGGTGAGTTTCACGGAGGATGTTAACGAATGTGCTCATCTTTGGAAAATCAGGAAAGGGATGTTTCCGACGATTGGTGCCATGCGAAAAATAGGAACTACCGTGATCATTGAAGATGTGGCATTCCCCGTAGATCGCCTTGCTGAGGCCACCTTGGACCTTCAACAGTTGTTCAAAAAATGGGCCTATCACGAAGCAGTTATTTTCGGTCATGCGCTGATGGGAAATCTCCATTTTGTTTTTACACAGGATTTTGGTTCTGAAGAAGAAGTACTTCGGTACAAAAGCCTGATAGAGGATGTAGCAGACCTTGTGGTAAAAAAATACGACGGTGCCCTCAAGGCTGAGCACGGCACCGGTCGTAACATGGCTCCCTTTGTGGAGATGGAATGGGGTGCAGAGGCCTATCAATTGATGAAAAGGATCAAAACTATCTTTGACCCGAATAATTTACTTAATCCAGGCGTTATCATCAATGGCGACCCTCAGGTTTACCTCAAGAATTTAAAACCGATGCCGGCCGCTCACGAAAAGATTGATACTTGTATCGAATGTGGATTCTGTGAACCCAGTTGTGTGTCAGCAGAATTAACGCTTACTCCAAGACAGCGAATCGTTGTCTACCGTGAAATCGCCAATCTTCGAGTAACAGGCAACGAGCCTCACGTTCTTGCGGCTCTCAACAAATCGTTTCGTTATGATGGCAACGAAACTTGCGCCACAGATGGACTTTGCGCAATAAGCTGTCCCGTAAAAATTGATACAGGTAAGTTGATAAAGGCAATCCGGCAGGAAGAAATCGGTTCCGGCCAAAAACGAGGGCTTTGGGTGGCGAACCGCATGCAGACTGTGACAAAATTGCTGAGTGCCGGACTTTCCATTGTCTCTTTTTTCCATTCCATCCTGGGTACTTTTTTAATGACCAACATCTCCAAGGGCCTTCGATGGATCTCGTTCAACACTATTCCACTTTGGAATAAATGGATGCCAAAGGGCGCAAAATCAATCAATTCGGAACCAATCCAGCCATCTGTTATCACCAAACCCAGCCAAAAGGTGGTTTATTTCCCTTCCTGCATCAACAGGGCTATGGGACCTTCTAGGTATGGAAATGAGCAACAATTGACGGAGGTGATGGTAAAATTGCTTCAAAAAGGAGGTTTCGAGGTTATCTATCCGCAAAATCTCGCTGGGTTGTGCTGTGGTATGGCGTTTTCGAGCAAAGGTTATACCGAAGCCGGCCAAAAAAAATCGAACGAATTGGAAGCTGCACTCCTAGAAGCCAGTGCTAACGGTTCATACCCAATACTTTGCGACATGAGTCCCTGCCTCTTTACCATGCGCGAAAATATGGGTACCAGAATGAAATTATACGAACCTGTGGAATTTATTTTGGAGCATTTACTCCCTCAACTTACGCTTGTTCCGCTAAAAGAGACCATTGCTGTGTTTCCGGTGTGCAGCTTAAAGAAAATGGGGCTGGAACAAAAACTTACTGAACTGGCAAAATTGTGTGCCAAAGAAGTAATCGTAGCAGAAACGAATTGTTGTGGATTTGCAGGCGATCGCGGTTTCTCCTTTCCAGAATTAAACAAGCACGGTTTACGTACCCTGAAAGATCAACTTCCGGTAAGTGTTCTCAAGGGATATTCCAATAGCAGAACTTGTGAAATCGGACTCAGCCATCACTCCGGAATACCTTTCCAATCAATTGTTTATCTTGTTGATCAGATAAGCATTCCAAAATAGAAAGTGCAGCAAAGGAAATTTTCGATTTTCGATTTTCGATTTTGGAATTCGCTCAAATCATCATTTCAACCATTTGTCAAGTCCAAAAGTCTTCCAGTCTTCTAGTCCAACACATCAATGTCAATCCAAAAAAATCAAGGATTGAACTGATCGGTGTGGAAAAAACCAAGAATATTTAGAATAAGATCAACGTATGTTTGAGCAGCGGTGAACGCTGGTTTCAGCTGTAAACATTTACGAAAACAATTCAATGCTGCACCCCAGTTTTGGTTGTTGTAATGGATTTCTCCAGACAAAAATATGGCATCGATCTCCTCAATTAAGGCAGGATCACCCAACAACTCCAGTGCTTTTTCGGAGTTGCCTCCTTTCCACAAAATTCGGGCCTCAGCGATTAGTTTCATAATCATTTTTCACTTTTCATTTTTCATTTTTCGCTTTTCGCTTTTCATTTTTCATTTTTCACTTTTCACTTTTCATTTCTTACCCATCAGATCGCGTAACCGAATCAACGCCTTTGATATTCTTCAGCTTCTGCATTAGAAAATCCAGATGGTGGGTATCATTGACAAAGATCCGCAAGGTAGCCTCAAAAGAGCTGTTTTCACTGTTTACGGTGATCGATCTCATCGTGACGCCCCCTTCTTTCGATATGATATGCGTAAGGTCATTCACGATACCCAGCCTATCGGAACCTCCAATCCTGACAGTTGCCTGGAAGGAGTTTCGCTTGCCTGTTTCACGCCATTTTGCTTTGATGAGACGATAAGGATATCGCTCTATCATTTGTTTTGAATTTGGACAGGAAAGCCGGTGTATTTTAATCCCCTCTCGTATCGTCACGAAGCCGAAAATATCATCCCCGAAGATCGGATTGCAGCAGACAGCCAGTTTGTAAATGACATTTTTTAAATCATTGTCAATTACAAGGAAGTCATCGCCTGAATCAAAGGATAATTCTTTTAGCTCTGCCGGAGCCAAAATAGCAGTGAGTCTTTCTTTTGAGCTTTCCTCCTCCTGCACACTAATGACTTCCTTTATACCCAGCGGATCTATTTTTCCGATCGAAACCTGAAAATAAAGCTCGGTTGCCAATTTGAGTTTATAATGCTTCAGCAGATCCCTGATAACCTGGTCGTTCAGCTCAATCTTCCAATTTTTGAACTTTCGCTTGAGAATCTCCCGCCCGTTATCTGATTCGCGCTTCTGCTCCTCATTCAGACTGGCTTTTATGCGGGATTTTGCCTTGGAAGTTACCACAAAATCTAGCCAGTCGAGTTTTGGTTTCTGGTTATTGGAAGTTTCAACGATCGGTTGATCCCCGTTTTTCAATGGATACTTCAAAGTCACCAGCTTACCGTTGACTTTGCCCCCAACACAATGGTCTCCAATATGGGAGTGAATTTCGTAGGCAAAGTCCAGTAAAGTAGCGCCGGCCCTAAGTTTGATCAGATCCCCTTTGGGCGTAAAGACAAAAATCTCATCATCATAAATATTTACTTTGAAATCTTCGATGAAATCTACCGGACTTAACATCGGGTTTTCCAATACTTCACGTATATTCTTTAGCCATTCATCCAGCTCTTTTCCTCCAGCCTTGCCCTCTTTGTAACGCCAGTGCGCTGCCAAACCATTTTCTGCGACATCATCCATCCGGTGGGTACGAATTTGAACTTCAACCCATTTTTTGTCCGGGCCAAGTACGGTAGTATGCAACGATTCATACCCATTGGATTTAGGAAAAGTGATCCAATCTCTTAAACGATCAGGATTCGACAAATACTCTTCGGTGACCACTGAAAACACTTGCCAGCACTCGGCCTTCTCGTTTTCGGGTTTTGAGTTAAGAATAATCCGAATCGCAAAAAGATCATAAACCTCGTGAAAATCGACCTCTTGCTTTTTCATTTTATTCCAGATGGAAAAAATCGACTTGGTACGAGCCTTCATATCAAAATCAAAGCCTCTTTTTTTCAATTTTTTCTCGATCGGTTTTACAAACGCAGAAACAAAATTGGCTCTTTCCACTTTTGTTTCCTGAAGCTTCTCAACAATGTGTTTATAATCAACAGGATGGAGGTATTTTAAGGAGAGATCCAGCAGTTCTGAATTTATTTTGTACAACCCCAAACGATGCGCAAGCGGAGCATACAAGTGCCATGAATCAATGGAGGTTCGTTGTTGCAAAGTATCTGGAACAGTATCGAGGTTACGCATATCCTGAAGCTGGTCGGCAATTTTGATCAGAATAACACGGACGTCGCCTGATAAGGCCATCATCAATCGCCTAAAATTCTCACTTTGAAGGACAATATTCTCCGTATTTAACGAATTAATTTTGATGATACCATCCAGTATCTCCGCAACTCCAGGTCTAAATTCTTTTTTGATAACTTCAGCAGAAAACGGATGATTCGTTTTATCAAAAACATTATGTAACAAGCAGGCAATCAGAGAATCTGTTGAGAGTCCTAATTCAACCACAGCAATTCGGGCCACCGAAATGGAGTGATGCAGGATAAATTCACCATTCTCCCACTTTGCACTTCCCAGGATGGAAATTGCATAATCCATGGCACTATGCACCAGAGGAAGATCATTTTCTAAGATCTGAGCCTTGCATTCCGTGATCAATGCCTTGTAACTCTCCTTTATATTTTCAATGCCGGATGTTTCCATTCCTATTTTTTTTTGTCAAATTACCAGTTCCAATTCCCCAAAATACGGAGGAAGATGAAAATCCGGGGCTTCAGATTCTATTTCACTCCAGGATAGGAAATGTGGTTTTAATGTCAAGTTACCACATTTGTAAAAATTTCCGTAGAAAGAGTTCCCTGGCCGAAGACCAAGCACTGTCAGCGGAATAGCGACACCTAACTGCCAGTCAAACTCAGCTCCTTCAACGGGCAAATTCAATTTATTTATACACGGAAATCGCAGGATTTGTTTCATCTCGTCAGCGCTCAAACGCTGTCGGTCAAACTTATTTCCATAAGCTGAAAGACAGGTACCCAACACATTAAATTCAAAATTTCGATAGAAGCTATTAGTAGAAAGCATGGGAGAGCTCTCATTCACAACCGCTGTTGAAATAAAAAATTCGACACACGAATCTTCCCAAACGGTCCCCTGATCGATCATTGCCTTTGCTCTGAAGAAATCTCTTTTCACCTCATACAGAAGCCATAAATGAGATTTGCTATAACCGGCATATAGATCTACCAATGGCTGATAAGGATATGCTGACCAATTTACCTTATTAATTGAAACTTTAACACCTCTCAATTCAATTTCCGACCTTATCCCTTGAATATCAAAAGACAAAGGTTCTGCAATTAAGGGGATCTGCAATTTTTGAGCGGAAATATTTGTCATATCCTGTATCTGAAAGATTGAAAGGGTAATATTAATTCAAAATGACATTAAAAAAAAATACTAATTTTAGCTTGAATTAAAATAGTTACGTATGGTTCGAAAATGGGTAATCCGGCTTTGCATGTTTCTGGGTGTAGTAGGACTTGGATTCTTCATTTTTGTGCTGTGGATCAATCTGGAAGTAACAAAAATTGGGAAGCAATACTCATACAATTCGGTCAGTTCTATCCCTCACAACCACTGTGCAGTTGTATTAGGAACTAATAAATATATTAGTACAGGTAAAGTAAATCTCTATTATACTTACCGTATCCAATCGGCTATTCTGCTTTACAAAAGCAAAAAAATCGATTACATTATCGTGAGCGGGGATAATAAGCACCTTAATTACAATGAACCGATCTCGATGTTTAACGATTTGGCAGAAGCAGGTATCCCAAAAGATCACATCATACTCGATTATGCCGGATTTCGCACCCTCGACTCGGTAGTACGTTGTTTCATGGTATTCGGTCAGCACCAGTTTACGGTAATTTCACAGCCTTTTCATAACCATCGAGCCATTTTTATAGGAAGAAAGAGAGGCTTGGAAGTGATTGCTTATAATGCCGGCGATTTGAACGGCCGACCTTCCATAAAAGTTATTTTAAGAGAAATTGGAGCCCGCGTGCTATTGGCTTATGATCTCCTAACCGGCACACAGCCTCACTTTTTAGGCGAAAAGATTCAGGTACCGGAGTAAGTGAAAAATGAAAAGTGAAAAATGAAAAATATAAAACAGGCCGAGGAAATGCTGCTGAATGTCGGCACGCTGCTGATGAGTTCCGGTGCGAGTACAGGGAGAGTTAGAAATACGGTCAACCGGATTGCGGATGCTCTGGGATATAATATTGAGCTATTGATCACAAACAGATCGTTGATGCTTAAAGTGATCGACGAAGAGTCGGATCGATTTATTGCCAGCCTGAAACGTACCTCCCCACATGGCGTCAATTTTCGAATCGTATCCGGAATGAGCAAGATGAGCTGGAAAGTGGTAGAAGATAATTGGAATATTGCCCAAATCAATGCTGAAATTGATCGACTGGTGGCACTTCCCCACTACCCCAGAATTGTCATTCTCTCATCCGTGGCCTTAGCAGGAAGTTCTTTCTGTGCCCTCTTTGGTGGCAAAGGGGTCGAATTGCTGGTTGCTTTTGTCGCCACTTTTGTCGGACTATTGGTACGTCAGGAAGCATTAAAAAAGAGGTTTAACCCATTTGTTTCCATATTTTTTGCTGCTTTCGCTGCCTCCATTCTTTCCGGACTTTCTGTAAAGCTTGGAATTGGAAGTTCTCCTGATCTGGCTTTTGCCACATCGGTGCTATTTCTGGTTCCAGGGGTACCGCTAATCAATTCATTTACAGATATGATCGATGGAAATATCCTGAATGGAATTGTACGTGGAATTCATGGCTTGCTTATCGCGCTGGCTATTGCACTGGGATTACTCTGTGCCAAATTTATTTTTAACATTTAACAAAATGGATTATATTTCACTCTTGGAGAAAGGTTTCTGGGCGGGATTCGCAGCGCTGGGATTTGCCATTTTGTTCAATGTACCACAACGAACCCTGCTGGTTATCTGGGCCATGGGAGCCTTAGGGGGATTGACAAAATTCTTTCTGCTAAGCCTGGAAGTTAATATTGTCCTTGCTTCCTTGGCCGGCGCAACACTCATTGGGATATTGAGTGTCTATGCCGCCCACAACAAACAGGCACCACCCCTTGTCTTCTCCACACCCTCCGTAATACCAATGGTTCCGGGCGCATTCGCCTACCGGATGATGCTTGGATGCATGGAATTAGCCGGAACCTCGGTCAATTCGGAAACCTATCTAAAAACCTTGGCCGAAACGACCAACAACGGACTGAAGGCACTCTTTATCTTAATTGCCCTATCTGCCGGAGTTGCCATCCCCATGTTGGTAACCAGAAAAGATACTTTTAAGAGGATCAAAGGTAGCGAGGAGGAGTAACCTCAATATATGCCCCAAAATGATGCTCTGCCAAAGGTGGGGTTAACGGCATGAAACCACGTACGATCTTTCCATCCTTCCTAATCAAAGGCTTTTCAGCTTCCTGCTTCTGACTGAAAGATTGAAAATTCGTGCTCTTTGAATAGTAAATTTGCATAAATCCGGAGGATCCAGGAGCAAGATGCTCACTGATTTTCAGGGCGATAGCTCCCATGGTATACCGTCCGTTAATTTCTATCATCGGATGAAATCTTAATACTCCATCTGAAGTCCTGAAAATCAGCGCATCTACCCCTATCCATCCTTCATAAATCGTTGAATAGTTACTTCCTGATAGCGATTCCAACAGCATGGATACAACTTCTGAATTATGCTCATCCAGAAATCCGGCAACCTCATCTGAAACGATCTTACTATCACCCAGTAAATTGCGAACATACCGCCCCTTTTGATCAGTTTCAAAAATGGTGCGCCCCTTGTACTCGATCCTTCCTGCGAAGGAATAAAACTGATAGGAAAGATCCATTACTTTTTCCAACCAAGGCTCAACCGTCACAAAACCTTGCTGGTTTAGCATTCCGGAGAGAATCTCATCATTCTTTTTCCGACTATCAATATTCGGAAAAAGCAGCAATCCACGTCCCGATGAGCTCCATGGAGTCTTTACTACAACGCTTTGATAACGAATTATTTCCTCAGAAATTTGAGCGAGCGAACTACAAACAACCGGTAACTCTGAACGGTCTGGAAACCAATTCTTTGGATTATTTTGCAACATTTTATCCAATAAACCAATTGCAGTTATTCGACTGTAAAGATTTTTATGATTAGGCTGCCAGTCCGCTACCTCGGATCGTTGAAATTCATCATTACAAGTAGGAATAACCTCTCTAAAAAGCTGATATACAGCGGGACTCCAGCCCCAGGGTACTAATTTCCCTTTGGGTTGATTGATCCAATTTTGGTTCGTCAAAGCATCGTCTAAATTCAAAATGGTCGGTAATCCAAATCCAAAATTTTTCATTTTGTCTTCAAATTCGGCACTTACTGCTCCCCGAACCAAAACCTGATCGTTTCGCTCTCCCAGCCACGAAGGTAAGTATCCAAGGTCAGATTCAAACTTCCTCAGCCTTGCCGGAGGAGTATAATAGGGCGATCCGTTAGCAATAGCCGGTTCGCAGGTAGGATTGAAAAAGAAAATATCTGATAGCATGGATGAAAAGTGAAAAATGAAAAATGAAAAGTGAAAAATCTAGAATGAAAATATTTGTACTGTAAAAAAGCCGTCCTACATTTTTCACTTTTCACTTTTCATTTTTCATTTCTTTGACGAATTTTCAAAAGTATATAAACTGCGTAATAATCTTACTATTTTTGCAAACAGAAGAAATAAACATTATCAACATGAAGACGCCTAAATTTTTGATTTGTAGTGATCCTCTCGATGAAGAATCTGCAGAAATGATCCTTCACTCCCATCGACCACGCTTTTTGGCACAAGTGACACCTATCGCATTTACCGATATCGAAAATAGACCCGATAAACCTTTTGCTGATGCGCTGTACGTCAACACAGATGGTGTGATGGAGATATACCGTATCGCAATTGTTGAGACCTACGATCGTGCTGAAGAGGATGATATACTCGATGAAATTTTCCCCGCCACCGACTATTTCTGCAATTACCTGCAATTGATGGAAAAGGAGGAAGGTGTTAAGCCGGGATATCCTGTAAAGGACTTCAATCCCGAGCTACCCGGATTAAAGGTTCTCCATGCGCCCGATTTGTGGACGGTTGTTTACAATGGCGTAGTTGCCGAATTCGGTACAGAGGAAGAAATGGATGATTTTCTTGAAAGTGATTTGAATATCGAAACGGAACTGATGGATAAAGGAGTTATTAATCAGTTCGACTAAAAATCAGGGCTTCACTTTTCTTTTCTTTAGATAATACTTTGATACCGGAAATCCTACCACCGAAAGCAAAATTATCAAAGTTCCTGCGTAAAAACCGGCCGTCATTTTCTCCGATTCCCCGAAAATAAAAAACGCCATCAAAATACCGTAAACCGGTTCCAAATTAATGGTCAGACTAACCGTGAAGGCCGACAAATGTTGCATCACATCCACCTGCACAGTGTGCGCAAAGGCAGTACAAACGGTCCCAAGAAGGATCAGATAGAAAAAATCTGAATACGATGGAATCAAAATCGGGATACTGATTCCTCTGCCCGACAAGGCCATGACAATCGTCAACGTGATTACCCCTCCTATCATCTCGTAAAAACTAATCTGGACGGCACGGTGATTAACGATCAGGTTCTTGTTTATCACAACGAACAATCCTGCTAAGAAGGAGGAGAGCAATGCAACTACAATTCCCAACGCATATCGGGTTTCAAATCTAAAAATCAAGTAAATACCGGCAATAATGATTAATCCGATCAGTACTTCGAAATAATTGAGTCGCTTCTTTTGGAAAAATGGTTCCAGCAAACTGGTAAATAAGGTAGTTGTAGCAAATACGCCGAGTGCGACGGAGACATTGGATAGTTTTATTGCACCAAAAAAAGTAACCCAATGTATTGCAATGATCATCCCAACTCCAAAAAATTTAAATAAAACCTTGCGGGGCACAACAAGGTTAATGCCCTTCCATTTCAGATAAATATAAAAAGTAACGACGGCTATTATCATGCGATACCACACCAATTCCAAGGCAGGTAACTCGATTAATTTTCCAAAAATGGCGGTAAATCCATAAATAAGAACAATCAGGTGCAATTTCAGGTATGTAGCAAGCAATTCCTTTCTCAAAGTGATCAAATTTTTGTTCAAAAATAACAATCATAAAGATATGGCGTTACATTTGTAATAATTTCAAAATTTCCACTTTTCAAGTAAAGACAAATATTTCTCATTATGATTTTAGACAGCATCAACAACGCAGAACGTTACATGAGTCTTGGAACCGGAATTGCAGAGGCGTTCCGATACATTAAAAATAATGACCTCTCAAAAGTTGAACAGGGAAAATATGAAATTGACAGCGATCGACTGGTGATGATAGTGAATGAATACGAATGCACCAATACCGATGAATGTAAGCTGGAAGGACATCGTCGTTATATCGATTTACAATATTGGTTAAATGGATCCGAATTAATGGGACACGAGATACTATCCAATCAACCTGTCCTGGAAGAATACGATGAGCAGAAGGATGTTGCTTTTTATTCTTGCATTGCCTCTTTTTCAAGGCTTTTGCCTGGTATGTTTACTATCTATTATCCATCTGATCTTCATACTTCGGTGTCGGATCCGCTTTCGAAATCAAGGATAAAAAAAATCGTTTTTAAGATAGCGTACCCTTAATTTCTTTTCGAAAACGGAAGTCTCCTTTTTCGCGATCAAAATAAAGATTGGGATTGTTTGGAAACAGAAAGTCAAAAAATCCTTTAGAGGCCACCTCATCTGGTTTTCCCTCTACCACCTTATCGACTAACATCAGCCAAATCCGATCTGCCATTGACAGGGCAGTGTTGAGATCGTGGGTCGAAAACAGGATACATTTTCCCTTTTGTGCAGCTAAACGATGCAGAATGCTCACTATTTCATATTTATTGGAAATATCCAAAAATGCGGTTGGCTCATCGAGTATCATAATTTTTGTGTCCTGTGCCAAGGCTCTGGCAATCATTGCCCTTTGGCGTTCTCCATCCGAAATACGGTTAATAAGCTTGTTTTCGTAACCGGAAAGTCCAACCTGATGAATGGCCTCCTCCACGATCTTTTCATCATTTTCGCTCAGCTGACCAAACCAGTTGGTATATGGGAACCTTCCTAAACCAACCATTTCTCTAACAGATAGATTGGCTACCCTGACGATTTCGGTAGAAACGAAACTCATTTCCCGGGCAAATTCGTCTGATCTGTAGTCAGATGCGTGTCTCCCATGTATCAAAAGCGTACCTGAAAGTGGAGCTTGGAATCCGGCAATCGTTTTTAAAAGCGTACTTTTCCCAATACCATTTTCGCCGATCAATGCCACCATTTCTCCGCCTAAAGCTTGCAAAGAGAGAGCGCTCTTAATCTCAGTAGCTGCCGACGACCGTTCGCGATAACCAATCGATAAATCTTTGCACTCAACAAACAAATCTTCCATCATTAAAAAATTAATGAAAAGTGAAAAACGAAAAGTGAAAAATATAAAAAGCCTCTATCTTCATTTTCCAGGTTTCATTCATGTATATGTTGCTTAAGTTCAATCGGTTCCATTCTAAATATTTTTCACTTTTCACTTTTCACTTTTCATTTTTCACTTTTCATTTTTCATTTTTCATTTCCTTACAGCGACCCGATTTTCTTTTGCTGAAAAATAATCCATATCACAATTGGAATCCCCAGTAAGGCTGTTACCGAATTAATTGGTAAGGTTATCCCATAACCGGGAAGCTGTGAAATAAGGTCCCCTATTAGCATGACGACAGCTCCCAGGAGCATTGTTACTGGTATTAATCGGCTATGCAAGGGCGATCGGAAAAATTTGCGCGCCAAGTGCGGGACGATAATACCTACAAATCCGATCGGTCCGCAGAAAGCCGTGATACTACCCGCCAAAATTGAGGTAGAAATAAAAACCAAAAGATAAGCCAGACGAAGATTCATACCCATGCTCTTGGCATAATTTTCACCCAACAGGAAGGCATCCAGGAATTTGGCAGACAATAAAGATACTGTCAACCCTATCAGAACACCGGGAACAAGAACTGCCAGCTGATCGCGTGTCGTACTTCCAAGGCTTCCCATAGTCCATACGATAAACGATTTCAGGGATGACTCGCTACTGAAATATTGCAAAACACTCACAATTGATAAAATCGCACTTGAAATTAGGATTCCCAAGATTAAAACCGTCATCATATCTCGAAGTCTGGAGGCAATCAGGACAATCAGCAACATCATACAACCCGCACCAAACCAGGCGGCTAGCACGATTCCCCAAGAACCTGCGGTCGAAAATAACATTGCTCCTTTGAAGATCCATCCCGTAGAAAGGACAAATAACGCAACTCCCAAACTGGCACCGGAGCTAATTCCCAATATATCGGGGCCGGCAATAGGATTTCTGAAAACGGTCTGCATCTGCAAGCCGGCCACAGAAAGTGCAGCACCGGCCATCACAGCAGTAACTGCCTTTGGAATCCTGAATTGATAGAGGATGGCCGCAATTTGTGGATCGGCAGAGGAAGGATGAAATAACGTAGAAATAGATTGGAATAGGGATATACGGACAGAACCAAGAAGTAAATCCAATAGGAAAACAATCGCCAGAATCAGAATGAGAACAAGAATGCCCAATCGACTCCGCCTGTCTCCCATTTTCACCTTCTCCATTCTCCCTTTTCCTTCTTCCTTCTTCATTTTTCACTTCTCATTTTTCTTTTTTCTTTTTTCACTTCTCATTTTTCACTTTTCGCTTTTCACTTTTCACTTTTCACTTTTCATTTTTCACTTTTCATTTCCCTAAAGTAGTAAAACGCTCTATTTACATCAATTTCCGGATGAAAGATTTTTACCAAATCGGCTAAAATGAGGTCAGGATGCACTACACCACTCTCCCAATAATCATTGCCTCCACTTGGTGTATAACGCAGATTATTGTTATAAACCTGCATTTTTTTGACTACTGGTAATTCAGAAAACCGCGGATCAAAAGCCATCAATTCATCCAAATTATTCACCGAACCACAGTTTATCCAAAAATCTGCCTTAGCTGCTCGTAAAAATACCTCCTCCAAAGATACCGGAAATGCCTCCGTTGAAAGATTCTCTTTCCACAAAAATTTTCCTCCCGCATCTTCGATTAAAACAGCCAGATTGGATTGACCGCCTGCCATCCACCAGGTATCCTTAAATGGGAGTCCGGTTAAAACGAAGGGCTTTTCAGGTGCAGCGGAAGCACGTGCCCTGATCTCTTCATACTTTGCCTTAATTTTTTCATACAAGTCATTTGCCTGATCGCTCTTCTCAAAGAATGCTGCGAAAAATTTTATCCACTCGGCCTTGGCTAGTGGCGACTGCTCAAGATATTCGCCTACCAGCACCACCGAAATCCCTAAATCATGCAGTTTATTGATCTGAGCATTGATTTCGGAACCTACCCCATAGGCAAAAACAACATCCGGTTTAAGCTGAACAATCATTTCATAATTGAGTCCACGGTCATAACCGACTTCCCGGATACGGCTTTCTGCCAATCCTTTTTTGACTTCCTCATTAGAGACATAAGCACTGCCCGACAAACCTGTAACTGTAGCTAATTCACCAAGTGCATCAAGAAAACCAATATGAGTTGTTGAGAGACAAATAATATTTTGCAGAGGCGTAAAAAGTACCGGACGATCCCTCAGCTCAGCGGGGATCTGTTTACCTCTTTCAACCAGACAATATTCAAATTGATTGTTCGTAGATTTTTGCCACGGATCTATAACGGTTAACTTTTTATAGGTTCCAAAGTCTTGAATAGTAAATCCTTTAGCCTGAACCGGCTGCTTAACATTTCCTGATTTGACCATTGATTTTTTGTTTTTAGGCTCAGTCAGGCAACTACAGAAACAGCTCAAAACAAGGATTAAAACAAAAAATTTGTTCAACATACAGATGATTTTGATGCAAAGATGAGAAAAAAAGTCTATCTGTTTCTGGCAATTCTCACTTTCAGCACCTCTCTTTTCGAAATCGTTTCAACAGAGATAAAATAAACAGCAGAGGCAATCTGTCCGCAATTTAGTTCCATTGGCTCCACTGTTAACATACGCTGGGACTCCGATATTTTTCGACCCATAATATCATAGAATATCAACTTACCAAACTCCTCTTTTCCAGTGTTTTGAAGGTAAAGGATACCAAGTGTCTGATCATTCGGATAATAGACCTTAAATTGGCGACTTCCGATTGGGTTAGGAATAGGATTTACCTGAGCAAACGTAGAATTGCATCCAAAAGAATTAATCAGGAGAGAAGTTCTTAAATTGATTTCGGGAACCCAATAAAATGGTTGCCAATTCTGATCAATTTTACAAAAAGCTTGATTTTGGTCATTACTTGTGCGGGCAACAGCGTGATAAACGGCAACAGTATCGCTCGTGTTAGCATAATTGATATCGTATCCGATGAAATACTTTCCGGTAATTTCAAGTGGCTTATCAAGGACGATAAAAGTCATGGTTTGTGCTTTCAGCGACTTAATCGGCATTTGTATCGTTTTCAGGATGACACCAGGCATGCCGGTAAAATCATTGAT
This sequence comes from Bacteroidales bacterium, assembly GCA_038325635.1. Taxonomy (GTDB): domain Bacteria; phylum Bacteroidota; class Bacteroidia; order Bacteroidales; family Prolixibacteraceae; genus CAINVV01. Next base: position 2,829 of record JBBQJE010000035.1, on the reverse strand, counting down.
CGCGTATATCTTAAAATTAACCATGCTGTTACTGTTATTAACACCCGAAAATGCTTTAGCAAATCCTATTGAGAAGGCAGAAAGAGTCGTTTTTGTGGTAAGACTAAATTCTTGGGCAAATTCAGTGATCCGAAACGAATTGTGACCCGAAACATATCCTTTCCCTTCTGAAACTTTCGCTGTCTCGTATTTTTCGCCTGCAACAACATCCGAAAAGTGGTCGCACGCACCGCCTGACATATAAGGATCCAACGCTTCAACTTTTGTAACTCCTGAATTAGCCGGATCCAGCCATTTTTTCAATTGTCTTGTCGTACTCGAATAAAAGTTCCATTGGAAAGATAGCATTGAAAAATAATCATCAGTCGAATTTCCACAGGTAGCAGAGCCACCGGTTAGCGTACCAACGATCAAGTTTGCCTCATTGAACAATGAACAGCCGGAAGATCCGGCTTCAGTAGTTCCAATATCCCATTTTTTTATCCACCAAAAGCTATTTAAAACATGGCCACTTGAACTGTAGGTGGATATTCCCGGTGGATCATTATCTACCGCGACCTTCTTAACATCACCTTTTGGGTGATGGATCGTTCTTGTTGTAACAGGAATCGTTTTGCTGTTGTCCCAACCAGCATAATAGGGTCTGTATTCAGGAGGCGGCATCATCTCCAGCTCAACCAGAGCAAAGTCGAGCGAATCGGATCTCGCCCGCAAAATTGAACCCGTCATGGTCTGATCAACAAATCCATTCGCACTCCCGTTTTGGCCACAATATGGACTCTCATAATTAAATGAAAAAACTGTTTTTTGTGCGTCTGAAGCACTTTCAATGCAATGACCGGCAGTAATAAGATAGGGAGTTTTGTCCCTCTTTGTGTTATTAACCATCGTACCGGTACATAGTTCTGTTCCTCTAATAACCAGCTGTACAACTGCCTGTTTTTCTTTACTTACCACCTTAGCATCCTTGCAATACACATCCATGTTACACGATCCGGATTCGCCAAGAGGACGATCTCCAATTACGTTTTTATAGCCGTGATTAACCTGCGAAATATGCAAGTCACCGGGAGCTGAGACGGAGAAAGGCTCATTGTATTCAACAATAATTTCATCTCCCGGCAAAGGGAAAATTGGTAGCATTCCGGAAGATTGTTCATTATTAGCATTAAATGCACCGCGCAAAACTTTATGATCAGGCGAATAGATGAATATGGAAGCCCCGGTAGGCAGAATTGCCCGATCGAAAAGGATATTCAAAGAGTAAGCGCCTTGGGAATGTATCGCTACCCTCCAAATATTCATACCCTCCGCTTTTTCCCATACTCCCGCATTTTGCGGACTAATATCCACGTCGAAGCTTTTGGCAAAGGTGTATTTTTTATAAGGATCCTTGGATTGCAAATCTTTGGACTGAAGATCGTAGTTATTGACAGCCGACATTTCAACTACCGGAAGCTGAATGTTAACACTTTTAAGCCTATTAAAAGACGCCGGAGAGCCACCATACGAAACCTGCCCTTGGGTACGAATACTCAATAAGGAAGAAAACAGGAGCAAAAAGAGAAGGGGATGTTTAGCTATCAAAGTAATATAAAACAATTAGAGATGCATTAATATATAGGTATAAATCAGCCAACCAAACACATACACTATTGACATATAAAATTTGTCATAGACCAATTTAGTAGGTTTGATCTCCCAAATATATAATTTATCGGGTAAAGTTCAACCTTCTGTCTATTTGAGATATTTATCGGCAAAATCCATATAGCATTTCCAGTCGAATGGCATAACATCATGCTTTCCTGGGCGAATATGATAACCGATAGTTCCAACCACCGGCTTCTCTAGCGCCGGCATCTCCCTACCGGGAAAGCCCTCTTTACCTAATAACTGATAAACAGGCGAGGCTGCTATGCAGGCAAGAAATGAACCTTTTGGATCTCCCCAGCGATCCTCCTCAGCGGTTGCTACATATACCGGACGAGGAGCTATCAAAGCCAACAACTCATGTTGATCAAAGGGCAAGGTCTCTTCCTTGTTGTTGTATTTTTTGAAATTATCACAGAACCAATGCGGAAAGGAGGTGTTTGTCCTGGTTATGGTCTCGCCATATTTTCGCAACGACAAGGCAGCACCTCCACTCCCGGATTCATTGGAAATTACGATGGCAAAACGCTTATCCGTGGCACCTGCCCATAACGTAGCTTTTCCCAATCGCGAATGCCCCATCACAACTATTTTTTGCGGATCAACCTCATTAACTTTCTCGAGATAGTCCATTACGCGTGACAATCCCCATGCCCATGCGGCAACACTTCCCCAGGATGAACCATCACGCGGCGAATTGATGAGCGCATGAACTCCATTTTTAAAACCATCATCAAAATCAGGATCAACATCGCAATAGCATAACGTTGCAACACCATATCCCCTGTCAATAATATCGTTTAAAGGCCACGAGTCCGCATCTGATCCACGGGCAGCTTCGGTCGAATGATTGTCTGTAATCCCAAATGCCGTATTATTTCTGACCCATGAAGTCGCAATTTGAATGTCGGCTTCATTTGTGATTGTATGGTTACCGCTGAAATTATAAGCCAGAAACACTGGTGATTTTTTAGCCGATTTTGGGAGATAAATAAGCAGATTTAAGGCTATTTTCTGTTCTTCCCTGCTAAGTATTAACTGAACTTCTCTTCTGATAGCCTTCCCATTACAGGCATTTTCGTCTTTGGAAATTTCAATAAACGAACTCGACACCTTCCCATCCGGAACTTTTCCATACATCTGATTTTCAAACATATAAAAGATCTCTTTTCGTCT